>NZ_QAJQ01000003.1:0-306511 GCF_003852395.1 Pedobacter sp. KBW01 | reverse complement strand
ACTCCTAATTTGTAATCCAGGCCTTTAACCTCAATATTAAATAAACGATGCCATAAATGGATTCAAAATCTTAAGAACTAGAGTTTTTTAAACAATAACAGAAATAAGACCATTTTGGATAAATATTTATGGTATTTTTTAGTTCGTGAAATTAATGTCGAACCGCCCATTTGTGACAGAGATTAGCTTTCCTGTAGAGGCATTTTTGCCAGTAAAGTAAAATCGTCCAGAAATAATATTTTTGACCTTATCGTACTTGGTGATGATTATTTTTCCTTCAATGGCAGGGTAAGCAGCATCAAAACCGCTATACGTCGTTTCGGAAGTAATTGGATACTCGCCTGTGGCTACCATATTTCTAACTGGTAAACCAACTCCTTCATTAGTGCTTTTTCTTCTGGAATAAAGGGATAAAATATCAGATTGTATTGAGGCTGTGAGTGCCGGCAGACCAATCACACCATCTGGCGTGTATACCTTACCATCAATAAGGCACCCAAATGTATTTGCTCCTACCTGGGTTTCAGCTGGTAGTTCTTCATCTTTAGTTATAGAAGAATGTTTCTTACAAGAAGTTAATGTTAAAACTAACAGTAAGATTGATATATAGCATTTTATCAAATGCAGTGAGATTTTCACAAGGAGTAGAGTTGAGCGTATCGTTTTTCGGAATCTAACTTAGATATTTTTTTGATAAATAAGTATTTTCTAAAAAAATGAATGTTGTTATGTACCACACATAAAGTTTTTTAAGAAATAATTCAACTGGATCCAATAGCATTAAAATAAGATTTCATATTCAATAAATTTCATAAGCGTAAGGTATCTGATATTTTGGAGATTGTTCAATCTTTTGCTACTTTAGAATAAATTACTTAAACGCCCTCAATGAATCAAAAAACTTCCAGCCAAGAGCTCAAAATTATCACAATATCTCTATCAGAATGGAGAACTATCGAAGTTCTACTTTAGTCTCTAGATCCACGAAAGAATTATGCTCAATAATTTTTCTTTTACATCTAAAAAAGGAGTTGTTTTAATTCAGGCATTTCTATTTCTTGTGCTAGTTTTAGCTTGCCTAAATAACCCATTAATAAGTCAATGGAGTGCATTGCCAAATGTTTATTTATTCTTTTTTATTTCATTGTTATTCTCTGTGCCTATACTAATACTAGAATTGAATGATTCAAAAAAACGATTAAACCTGATTGATCTGGGAGTGGTGTTTTTTTTTCTGTTTCTTATAATTCATATTATTTGGAACATAGGGAATGGAAATTTATTTCTTAATGATTCTTTGTTATCATTAAGCTTTATTTTAATAATGTACTTTCCTTTCAAGTATTTAATAAAACACAATTACTCCTCTGTAGTTCAGGTTTTTATATTAATATTTGATATACATCTCATCTTGGGAGCAGTACAGTTTTTTTACTCCTACTTGAATGGTTTAGACATTTCTTTAACTGTTAGCGGAAGTTTTAGGCATTCCGGAATTTTTTCTATTTATCTAGCATCATTCCTTCCTATAAGGTTTAACATGGCTAAAAACAAGTTAGATTCAATATTTAGTTACTGGAATATCTTTCTGCTATCATTCATATTGTTATTGGTTTTAGCTACCCAATCCCGAGCTGGATTATTTCTCTACTGCATCAGTTTGATATTTTTATTCCGTACATATATAAAAAGCTTTTATTCTAAAAGTAGATATAAGGTTATACTGCTTACAGCGACAATTATTTTTTCAACAGCCTTAATAACAACTTTGATATATTTAAAAGTTCCATCAGCATTAGGCAGACTTTTTATATGGCAAAATTCTTTTGAAATGTTTTGGCAAAAACCCATTTTAGGATGGGGATCTGGTGGATTTGAAAAATCATATCTGGATCAACAGGCAACATATTTCAAAAACAATCTATCTTCAGACGCTTATAAATATAAGATGGTCGCTGATAGTGTATCCTCACCTCTTAACGAATACCTAAAAATACTTGTAGATCATGGCATTATGGGTATTTTCTGTTTGGCTATAACGATCAGAATAATCTGGAAATTTTCGAAAAACATCCATAATAAGAATGAATATTCCTTTTTCTTTACCTTAACTTTAATCTTGTTATCGGCTTTTGTCTATTTTACTTTTCAATCTACGACAATATTTTTGGTCCTCCTATTGTGCCTGGCCTATATCTCTAGCGGAGAAAGTGAATTAAATTTATACGTAACTATAAATAAATCGGTTACATTATTAATAAAAGGTTTGTTATTTATTTTATGTTCTTTATTATTCTATTATAGTTTAGAACAATACAATGCCACTGCCAGGTGGAAGAAAGCAATAAATCACATGGAATCTCATCCCGAAATATCGTTAAAGGTTTATAAAGAAATATCTAACGAATTAAACCATCGGCCAGCTTTTAATTACAATTATGGGGTTACATTATTTCAATATGGCCGGTATCCAGAAAGTGTTAAAATCTTCGAAGACCTTAGGAATAAGTTTGTCACTCTAGACGTAATGCTATACTTAGGTAAATCTTACCAGGCCGTTAAACAATATAATAATGCTGAGAAAATCTTCAAAGATGCTTCTTTTATGGTACCTAATAGATTTATCCCAAAATACAATCTGTTTAGGCTTTATCACGAAATTAAAGATTTTAAGAAGGCAGATGCTGTAGCGCAAGAAATATTGACCATGCCAGTAAAAATATCCTCAAATGAAGTAGATAGCATAAAAAATGAAGTAAAAAAAATGTTGATTAAATGAAAATTCAATAATAGAAGTATAACCCTTACCTAAAAAACCATGAAAAAATCAAATTACCTCCTAAGTTTTGGAATTACAATTTCAGTTTTTGCATTTATTGTAATAATTGCATCTTGTCAAAAATCTAAAGACAGTTTTGATGAATTACTTGATACTAAAAACATCAGTCTGAATCAAAAAATGTCATCGACTACTTTTAACGCTTGTCTTGAGACCTATGATATATGGCAGTGGTCTGTCTCATACGCATGCCCTCAAAATTCGGTTGAACTGGCATTGAATAAGAAAGATATCAAGAGAGCTAAACGCATTGATTCGATTACCAAAGCAAATCCTTCAAAATATCCAGTTACTGCACCTGTTCTTAATGATCCAAAAAAGGAAGCCCCACAATCTTTTTCAATTCTTCAATATGGTGTCCCAACAACCAGCATAATTGATGAGGTTGGTTCGGCACCAGAGTTTGGAGGTTCGGTTATTACATTATATATATTGGAATATGGTCCATATGGTGGTGTAATTTCTTTAGGTATTAAAAATGGAGGATATAGCAGAGCAGTTGCATTTTATCCTAACACCTATTCAATTGTTAAAGATGTGAGTTACCCGGGAGTGTTTACGAATACCAGTGGCCTGGCGTATACGTATAGTATTTCGAAAACAGCAACTTTCCTCGGGCCGTTTCTCAATTATTTATCAAAAAGACAAACACCTACAGTTAGCCATAATTATACTATTAATTCATTTGAAGGATACCACCTTTTCAAAGAGGCTATTGGTTTAATCGGAATTTCATTACCAACTGTAACTACCATTGGTGATTATCCTCATAGTCTAGCACAAGCCATAAGAACATGGACACCGCCAGCTAATGTAACGGTAAATCTTGATGGAGGATTCATTCCATTGAGGCAGGGAGATGGAGGAGACTTGTAATCTATATGAAGATCATTTTTATTAGTAATACTTTGACATGATCTATTTTAATCGTGATATGGCTTTTACTACCTTAATTGACCTCATAGAATCCTTATAGAGCCTTGATTCGTTCTTTAACGAAAAAAGTTTAGTAAAAAGAATGGAAATAACCATAACAGGCAATAATTAAAAAGGTTGTAGTCCTGTACACTGCCCCCAAAAAGTTAGACACTTATTGGGGGCATTTTTATGGCTACAACCTTTTTAGTGTTTGTACTAAGCAACATAGCTCTATCAGATCATATTTCCACACACAGTACAAGTGCACCGGCATATAGCCTACTTATGATACAACATCTTCCAGTTAGTCGGGATTTGTAATCCCGTCTTTTAACCACAATCTTAAATACACGATGACATAAATGGATTTTAAATCCAAAGAACCATAGATCTGGATTACCAATCCGGACTAGCAAGAGCCCAAATATATTTACCAATAAGAGGTAATAATTTGCCAATTTAATTGAATTTTAATTCTAACTTTATCATTTAATTGCACTGTAAGTCAGTTTATCCTGCTGATTTAACACTATTGCTTCGAAGCAATATGAGCCATGTATAACCAAATAAATCACGAAGCTACCAAAAGCGGCTTAACCGCATACGAACCAGCCGTTACCCCTCTCTGAATTGCTGCATCATGTGTTTTTTATCCAATCATATATAGATAACCGAGTTAATGACCAAGTATAACGCATACACCGACCAACTACTCGCTCAGCTGTTGCGTGAAGGAGACCGTGTGGCATACACCGAAGTTTACAACCGTTATAAAAGATTGTTATACCTCTTTGCTTTTCGCAGACTTGGAGAAAAAGAAGAGGTATGGGACATTGTTCATGAGGTATTTCTTTCCTTGTGGCTAAATCACGAAAATCTGGTCATCGAGCATTCATTATCTACTTATCTGCATGCCGCCATGAGGAATAAGGTAGCCAATGCCATTGCCCATAAGCATGTTTCGGCACGTTATTTAGATAGCTTTACCCTATACCTATCAAGCGAAAAGGATGTTACCGATCATGCAGTACGACACCATGAACTCGAAATCCTCATCGACCGGGAAATTAATGCACTACCGGCACAAATGCGAAAAGTATTCGAAATGAGCCGTAAAAACGGTTATAACCGCAAACAGATTGCCGAACTCCTCAATCTTTCTGAAGAGACTGTTAAAGCCCATATGTACCAATCGCTCAAAAGATTAAAGATGAAACTGGGCTCTATGCTGAGCATTGTTTTTTTACTTTAATTTTTTTTACAAAAAGACTAACCCTAAATTGCTTGGTAACTGACTAACTACTAATTACAGCCAAATATAATTAGTAGATGGATCAACATTACGCAAAGCAGCTCCTTGAGAAATACAAGTCGGGCAACTGTAGCCAGTTTGAAAAAGAGCAGGTTGAAAGTTGGATAGACTTTGGTGAATTTCCCGAATTTACCTTAAGCGAAAAAGAGCTGCAAAACCAGATGAATGCCCTTTCAAGTGCTTTACCTTTACACCGTGAGCGTCGTTTATGGCCACGCTTCTCTATTGCCGCTGCACTTGCATTTATAGTAATGAGTATTGGCATCACCTACTATAAAACAAACACTCCTCCGGGCCAAAAAGAAAAACCTACCGTAAAAAATATAGTTCCCGGTAAAACAGGGGCAACACTAACCCTGGCCAACGGACAAAAGATTAAGCTAAGTGATGCAGTAAATGGCGAAATAGCCAAAGAAACCGGCGTAAGCATTACCAAAATGCAAAACGGACAGCTGGCTTATCAATTTGCACCTACAGCCAATGGTAGCGCTAAAAAAAATATGCTGAATACCCTTTCTACTGCACGTGGCGAAACCTATTTGCTTATTTTACCCGATAAATCAAAAGTCTGGCTTAATGCAGCATCCAGCATCACTTACTTTACAAACCTTATTGATAAGGGTGTACGTAGGGTTCAATTAAAGGGAGAAGCTTATTTCGAAGTTTTTAAAGATAAATCGCATCCTTTTATTGTAAGCACAGCCAATCAGGAGGTAGAAGTTTTGGGTACCCATTTTAATATCAACAGCTATGCTGATGAGCCTGCAACCACAACCACCCTGTTAGAAGGAAGCGTGAAAGTTAAACAGGGACCGATAAGCCATATGTTAAAACCAGATCAGCAGGCAGCAATTGATAAAGGAGGAAAATTTACCCTGAGTAATGTAAATGCTGATGATGCAGTAGCATGGAAAGATGGGGTTTTTCTTTTTGAAGATGAACCTTTAGAAAGCATTATGCGCCGGATATCGAGATGGTATAATTTAGACATCGAATATGCAAAAGATGTAGATAAGGATAAATTATATAGTGGAGGGGTTTCCAGGTACGAAAATGTATCTACGGTGTTGGAAATTTTGGAGTCAACAAAAAATATACACTTAAAAATAGAAGAAAGGAGAATAATTGTTATGAAATAAGCTTATTAAACCACCCGGTAATTCAAGATATCCAAAAAACCTATTTATAACAATCAGCCCTGAACTAAGTCAGGACTGACTGGATGTTTTGATTACACTCCTAAAATGGAATTATTTTATCGTTTAAGACACGATTGCCTACAAATTTTCGACGATGAGAAGGCATTCGTAAATCAACCAAAACAAACAAATTTATGAAATCTATCCATCTGTTTAAATGTGGTATTCAAGATATTACATTTAAACGCACATTGCGTATTATGAAACTGACTCTAGTCATTCTGGCAACCTTTATCCTGCAGATAAGGGCATCGACCTTTGCCCAATATGTAACGCTGAAAGAGACGAATAAAAACCTGCGGAACATTTTCTCACAAATTAGAAAACAAACAGGATATGTTGTGCTCTACGAATCTTCAATTGTAAACAGGGCAGCAGTAATATCGGTTAATTTAGAGAAGACGCCTATAAATGAGGCATTAAAAATTATCTTAAAAGATCAAAAGCTCGATTTCGAGATCAAACAAAAATCTATTATTCTGAGCAGGCAGAAAGTGCTGCTCGAGCGGGTAATAGAAAAAGCAGAGAAAATAGATATTAAGGGAAAAGTTATCGATGTGAGTGGTAAACCCATTCCAAACGTAAACATCCTGATTAAGGGAACAAAGCGCGGGGTGTCAACCGATGTGGATGGCAATTTTAGCCTGGCACTGGCTACCGGAGAAAACGAAATCACCGTATCGGCCATAGGTTTTGAAACACAAACCGTGGCGGTAAACAACCGTACATTTATCAGCATAACCCTCAAAGAAATGTCAGCTAACCTAGATGAGTTTGTGGTAGTGGGATATGGAACGCAAAAAAAGATCAACCTTTCGGGTTCGGTAAGCTCGGTTTCGGGCAAAACCATTACCGAACGTCCTGTACCCAACATTTCAAATTTATTGCAGGGGCGCATCAGCGGACTTGATATTGTACAGCCAACCGGCGAGCCCGGCAGAGATAATGGTAGCTTCAGGCTACGTGGCCTTGGCTCTTATGGTGCCTCTTCGTCTCCGCTGGTATTGGTTGATGGGATTATAGGCTCGATCAATAATCTTTCGCCACAAGATGTAGAAAACATAACGGTATTAAAAGATGCTTCTTCGGCCTCTATTTATGGTGCAAGGGCAGCTAACGGCGTAATATTGGTAACCACCAAAAAGGGCAAAATGGGTACTGATGTTATTGAGTATAATGGTAGTTACGGTACCAGCGAGGCCACCAGAATGCCCGATCTGATTACCAATTCGGTTACTTACATGGAAATGTATAACCAGGCCAAAGCCAGAAGCGGCCAGCCTGCACAGTATACACAGGCCCAGATAGATGCTTACAGAAACAATCCAAACAACGAACAATACCCTAATTTTAACTGGCTGGAATATATTTTAGGTAAAGGCCCTATCCACAACCATAACCTGGGTTTTTCGGGCGGTACCACTAAAAGCACATACAATGTTTCCTTAAATTATCTCGATCAAAACAGTATTACCAAAGGCTATTTGTACAAAAGATATAATGGCTTGCTTGATTTTTCTACGCAGGTACATTCGAAGGTAAAAATAGGTGCTAATATTAACATGTCTTTTCAGGATTTAAAGGCTCCATGGTTAGTGAACGATGATTTATTGTTATTAGCCTATGCAGCAGCGCCTACTTTTAAGCCCTTTTTACCCGATGGAAGCGGCAGGGTAGCTACCCGCGATTACGTATCGAGCGGCGGAACAAACCGTACCCCAGAAGAAGTGTACAATACAGGTTCTCAGTTTACAAAAAACTACAACGTAAATGCGCAGGGCTATATCGATATCAATATTATCAAGGGATTAAACTGGCTTTCAAAAGGCGCAATTACCTTCTTTAATCAGGATTTCAGGAACCGCCAGTTTAGAAGTCCTTCATTTGCCTATCAGCCCAATGCCGCTGGTGTTTATCAGGAGGTAGGTAATGGTAATTCGAATTTTGCCGGCCTTCAACAAAGCTCGGCAAGGAACATTACCAAAACTTTTTACAGCACCTTAAATTACAATAAAGTTTTTGCCAACAACCATAATTTTGGCGTATTAGCCGGATACGAACAGCAAGATAACAGAAGTACCAACCTGAGTGGCGGCAGGTTCGATTTTCCGAACAGCACCATTATGGAGCTGGATGGAAGCTCGCCGCTTAACCAAACATTAGGTGGCAATTCATTTGAATGGGCGCTTCAATCGCTGTTTGGAAGGGTAAATTACAACTATAAGGAAAAGTATATTTTAGAAGGTAACATCAGGCATGACGGAACATCGAGGGTAGATGAAAGATACCGCTGGGGAACTTTCGGCGGCGGATCGGCTGCCTGGAAAATATCAGAAGAAAGCTTTATTAAAGATAATTTTTCGTGGATCGATAATTTAAAAATAAGAGCTTCTTATGGTGTACTGGGTAACCAGGAAATTGTAACCAATGGAAATTTAAACTACTATCCTTATCAGGATATTCTTTCGCTTACTACTTATCCTTTTTCGAGCTTAAGCTCTGGTGTGCAACTTACCAGACTGGTAGAAAAGAATTTACGCTGGGAAAAAACATCTGTTAGAGATATCGGTCTGGAGTTCGATTTGTATAAAGGTTTATTTGGTGCAACCATTAACTATTATAGAAAGAATACAACCGATATTTTGGCAACCCGCACAGATCTTCCTACAAGTTTTGGGCTTGCTGCACCAACAGTAAATGCCGGCGCCATGGTTAATAAAGGTATAGAAATTGAACTGAGACACCAGAACCGTATTGGCGACTTTACCTACGGCGCCAATTTTATTTTTCACCGCTATAGAAACAAAGTAACCAAAGTAATTACAGAAACACTCGGAACCTTTGAAGTGGGCCAACCGTTTAACAATTTCTTTGTTTACGATTGGATTGGGGTTTTTCAAAGTCAGCAAGAGATAGACAACTCGCCTAAACAACCTAATTCGGGTGTGCTAAAACCTGGCGACCTAAAAATAAGAGATGTAAGTGGAAATGGTACTGTTGGGCCCGAAGATAGGATCCGCATCAGTAGTTTTCCCGATTACACGTATTCGTTTAGTTTAAATGCAGGATGGAAAGGATTTAACCTGAGCGCATTTTTTCAGGGTGTAGAAGGGCAGAAAGTTAACGTAAGCCAATGGGGTTACGAACCCTTTATGCAAGGTTCAGCTCCGCCAACCAAATTTCTTAATGCGTGGACACCAACCAATCCAAGCAATACCATACCAGCGGTGTACCTTACCGGATACGCAGGTGTAGCGGGTTACAACTCTACCTACTTTTTACAGGATGCTTCTTATTTACGCCTGAAGAATTTGTACCTCTCTTACACCTTACCCGAAAATATAGCAAAGAAAATCGGATCGACCGGGGTAACTGTTTATACCTCAGGAGACAACCTGATTACCTGGACCAAATATGAGGGCAATGATCCTGAGAGAGCCGGATCGGGAAGATTTGCACAATTTCCGCAGATCAGGATTTATACCATAGGGCTAAAAGTTAAATATTAGGTCATTTTAAATTATATAGAAATGAAAACAAAATATAACAAGATAAGCTTGGCTGTTTTAATCATCATTGGGATGTTAACTTCCTGTAAAAAAGATTTTCTGGATAAAAACCCTACGGCAGCCATTTCGAGCGAAACATTCTGGAAAAGTGATGCAGATGCCCAAATGGGCCTTACCGGTGTTTACCGCAGGTTACAGGCTGGCTTTTATGGCGCAAGAAAATTGTGGTTGGATACCTATTCGGATAACGCTTTAGACAGGCATAGTTTTTTCGGCTTCGGCAATTTAACCCAGGGCATAGTTAACCCTACGAACATACCTGGTGCATTTTACGATACGCCTTATGCAGGTATTGCCAGCTGTAATTTCTTTTTGGATAATATTGATAAGGCACCCAGCAGCGAAGCCGCTAAAAATGGATATAAAGCCGAGGCCCGCTTTTTAAGGGCTATGTTTTACTTTGATCTGGTACAGGCTTATGGCGGTGTAGTGCTATATAAAACCGCTCCAAAAACGGTTGATGAAGGTAAAATAGCCAAAAGCACAAAAGAAGATATTTTAACTTTTATCCACCAGGAATTAGACTTTGCCATTGCCAATTTGCCCGATGGCGCCTATTCTGGCCATGCCGTAAAGGGAAGTGCACAGGCATTAAAAGCCAGGGTTTATTTATTCCAGCAAAACTGGGCACAGGCCGCTAAATTTTCGAACGATGTAATTACGGGTGGTAAATTCCAGCTGTACCAGGGTGGTTATGATAAGCTTTTTCTTACCGCTACACAGATTAATAATCCCGAGATCATATTCTCTACTAAATACCTAGCGCCTAATAACCCTCAGGACGGAGAAGGTGTGTTGGTAGAGCTGGGCTGGTATGGCAGTATTGCCCCCTACCAAAACCTGATTGATGAATATGAGATGAGCAATGGGAAAATGATAGGCGAAGCCGGCTCGGGCTATAATGCGGCTGATCCGTACAGCAACAGAGACCCGCGTTTAAAGTTTACGGTGAAAGTACCTACAGAGAAGTATATCAATCCGGATGGATCGGTTTTTAACGAATCGGATCCGCTGCTTACCACTTACTCTCAAAAGAAATATGTAGACCTTTCGAAATTACCATTCGACAGAACCAAGACGCCGTTAACGGATCAGAATATCATCCATATCCGTTATGCTGATGTATTACTCATGTACGCAGAGGCTAAAAATGAAGAAAGCGGGCCAGATGCATCTGTTTATAAAGCTTTAAACGATATAAGAGACCGGGCAAGTGTAAAAATGCCTGCTGTTGATCAAACGGTGTACAATACAAAAGATAAGCTAAGAGATTTTATTCTTCACGAAAGACGAATAGAACTGGCTTTAGAAGGCCATCGTTATTTCGATCTAAAAAGAAGGAATTTAATGGATGTTAAACTGGCTCCATTAAAGAATCCGGCAGGCGTTCCGCTAAAGTTTGGCGAGAAGAACAACGTATTGCCTTTTTCGCAGGCAGAAGTAGACCGCAATAAACAATTGGTACAAAATACCGGATATTAACGCTCATTTTTTGTATTGGGCAAAGCCCAATACAAAATTTAAAGCCTGAAATCATACGATTTCAGGCTTTTTCGTTATCACGAAAGTAGCCCCCACCAGGCCCTTCAATCAACCTTATCACTCCTGTTGCCCCACAAAAGAATTGTATATCCTGGGGGGGGTACCCTATCCAATATACCGAGGTACACTTTCCTGAAGTAACTGAGTTTATGGGCCGGGAGCCCGATCTTACTTAGCATGGTATGGTGCAATAAACCCCTGATTGCATTGGGGAAGATAAACTGAGCAAAAAGCCGGTCGAGCACAGGAAAAGAATTACATGCAATTTCAAGCTCCTGTTTTGAAATTAACAGGATAAGTTAGTTTTCGATGACTTCGAGGTTTATATAATTTTATCTTTTTAAAGGAATTTAGGATTGTATCAACTTCACAAATATAACCATTCATTTCAATCGATTGTTATTTTGTGCAATACACGGCAGAGATATGATGGATTTTCCAGACCACATCAGCTAAATTTAAGAATCTCAAAAATAGCGAAATACTCCAGCAAATGAATAATTCAAAAAACAAAAACCATCTATGTAAGTTCAAGAACAATTTACATGGATGGTTTTAAAAAGAATGGACCAGAGCAGAACTAATTCTTCCTTGTATTCTTTACCGAAGTTTCATAATTTATCGTTTAGTTACTTCAATAACCTATTGGCTGTTGGCAACCAGCTTTGGTAAACCTGGTTAACAATTTTAACTTCATCGCCAGCTGGCTTATCATTAAATTTAGGATTGTGTAGTTCGGTCCAGTCTGACTCCCATTTGGACATAGCCTTATAAAAGTCGTTTCCGGTATTACTTGGCCGGTTAAACCTGTTATTGATTTTTTCTTCTTTGTAACGTTCCTTTTCTCCTTTTTCGAGTTCAGCGCTTAGGAAATCGATAAACTTTTTCCAGCGGGCCTTATAAAAATCTTTCACCATACCGTTCCATTGCCTTGCCGAATAGTCATATTGAATGGCCTGCTCATTATATGGCCCCCATATGGTAATTAAGGCCCGGGCATTTTTTTCATAAAGATCGCTTTCGGCCATTGTTTTTCCTATTGCCCGTGCATCTGCAATCCACTTACCTAAAAGAAATTCTTTTCGTGTTCCCAGCAGCTGGTCAAAATCGTCCATTAAAGCCAGGTATTGTTTAGCACTTTGGCCAAACGCAGCTTTATCTCCGTTACGGTAGGCATCGGCCACTTCTTTTTGCATGGGTATGGCTAAATCTGCCACGCACTGACGGGCTAAATCTACCAGGTCATAACGGTAAGTATCTTTGGCCTGCATATTTGCCGGGGCTTTTTGCAATAGTGCCAGTGCTTCCCAAAGGCTTTTAAAGCGATACTTTTTTTCTGAGTTTAAAGCACCATTGGGCGATGCACCATTTATTTTTAAAGCTGGTCTGGCGCAGATACTGCTTTCCATAAAGGTTACAATACCACTTTTACCATATGCGGTATGCAATAACGTATCCCAGGCTAAACTTACTTTTTCGTTGCTGCTTCCATATCGGGCCAGCAGGTAATCGTCCATCCATTTTTTGGTATCGGGCTTTTCTTTTCTCCAGGCCATTTCTGCTGCAGCCTCGTAAATAATCGGGTTATGTTCTATGGCCTCAGGGAACATGCCTATTCCCTGAAATTGTTTTGATTTTTCGGGCTGGTTTAAAATTGCCGGGTAAGCTGCTAATACAGCATTCAAATCCCCACCCATAGCCGTATTGCCACCAAAGTTGTGAATAATCCCACCTACCCATGGCCTTCCCCAGAAAGCCTCACTTCCTTTCCATTTTGAGGCATTTAAATCAAGCATCAATATCCGCTCGGGTGGAATAGACTGTACTATTGCTTTTTGCATGCTCCAAGTTTGCATGGCAATTACCGCTTTCGGATCCACACTTGCCGTGGTAGAATATATCGCCTTCCCTACCTGCGCTAAATATTCATCTCCATCTACAGGTGCTTTTCCTTCATGAAAAGGATCGGCAGCATAAATGTGGTTGGTACCAAATAACCTGGTTTGCTCTTCGATAAAAGTTCTGCTCATCCGGGCATACAAGGGGTCTAAGGGATTGAGTTGTGCAGTGCCGGGGCCGACATAAAACCATACTGCTTTTTTACGGATATCTGCCTGGGGTTGTTTTTCCATCAGCTTAATGGGCACGTATCCGGTAAAACCCTGAAGAATTGGGGTCATACCCAGCTGCCGTTGGCGGGTCAGAATTTTCTGTCCCAAAACAATGCTTCTGTCAATCCAGTTTTGTGGCAGAGGCCCGTTAATGCTTTCAATATTGGTCATCCATTGCCAGGCAAAATAAGCCGGACCTACCAAAAACGAACGGATTTCCTCATCGTTCATGCCATACTTGCGCAAAGTATTTTGCCAAACGGCTTCTTGTCCTGTAATGGACAGGGGCATGTTTATTCCCTGCATGGCCATCCAGTCTATTTCCCTTTCCCAACGCTCCCAATCCCACCAACTCATGGAGTAATTGAAGGTACAATAGTTGAGGTACACGCGGTCTTTGTATGGCGAAGTGATCCGAACCTTACTCGCAGGAACAGGAAGTTTTGCAGGCAAATCCATATTATCGCCACACCAGGAGCGTTGTGCATGGCAATAATATTTGAGGTACCAGTTTAAGGCCGAGGCAACTTCTACAGGCGTATTTCCACGCAATACAATTTTACTTCCTTTTCCTTCTATCTCAAATACATCTTTATTGTTATCGGCAGTTATTTGCGCTACCTCGAAAAAAGAAGCATGTTTAGGCAATACCCTTTTTATCAGGCTCTTTGTACCCGTTTCAAAATCTGAAGCCAGGGCATTTGCCGCGGGGACTAACAGCAACAGATATAGTATTATTTTATGAATGGTTTTCATAGTTTCTGTTTAGTGTGTTTTGTTGACTAATGGTATGGTCTGTCTGCGACTGTTATTGGTTATTGGCCAAAGCTTATCATTTCCGGTTGTTACTTTATTTCCATCAACGGCCTGTTCTATCAGCAAAAAGCTCTTAAATGCTCCCGTGCCTTTGTAGCTGATCTTAATTTTCTTACCTAAGTAAGGTTTTAAATCAAAGCTGGCCATATTCCAGGCTTTGGCTACGGTACTTGGCATACCTGCTACAGCATAACCAGCAAAATTGTTAATCTTCGATTTACTTGTTCTTACCGGCACCACGGTGTTTCCGTCTATACGTAGCTCCGGAAGATCAGGAAAGCCTGTTACCAGTAAATCGCAACGGTCGTTAACGGTTACCGGAAGTGTAATCTCATTGATGGGGCCATCGGTATCTTCGCTTGTTTTCACTACTGGTAAGGCTGGAAGCGTAACCGCATTTTCTGGCTTACCCTTTTCGAACTCAAAAGCCATTGTAGCATAACCTGGTAAAACAATTTCAATTTCCTGCCCGGCAATAAAATGCTGCGGATAGGCATCTGCATATGGAAATACCACATTGGCATGAAAAACTGTTCCGTTCTGCCCGCCAAAATGAATGCTTTGATTAAAAGGAATCCGGAGTTTCTGCTCCCTGCCATCCGGGTTACGGGCTACCAATACACCTTTGTCGCCATCCCAGCCTATATAACCGTAAGCATGTCCTTCATCTGGCCTACCACCTACAAAAAAGGTATTGTTTAATGCTTTCTGATGTGCTTTTGCCCAATTGTGTACCGTGCATAAAGCCTTCCACTCATCGGGGTGCATGGCTGATGGAGAGATGTACCACTCTTTTAAAAGTGTACCTCTTCCATAATGCATCAACACATATTCCTGCCAATCCTGAAGGTTATCGCTTTTGCTTTCCATTCTGCCAACGCTTGTTTTGATGATTCCATGGGTCATCAATCTCGAAATGGGCACTAAAGGCCTGTCGGCGGGATTTCCCCACATGCGCCATAAATAGGTATCGCGATCGGTTGAGGCCATGGCACGTGTAGAAATTTCTGGCCAGTTGCCATTTGTTCCATCATCGCCGGCCAGCATCCACAGCGCATCGGCATATTTAAGCCACCAGGGCGAAAACCACACCCAATTGGTCATATTCTGATAAATTTCGGGGTTCATTTTACGGGTAGCCACCAAAACTTCAAGGCAGGCATCGAGATTTGCTTCATGACCATGACGATCGGTTGCCGGGTGGTTGTTACCCTCTGCCAGATCGCTTAACTGGTTAAAATCGTGCTTAAAATAAATGGTGCCGGTTTCTTTTGCCAATAGCGGAATTTTCTTCAGTACAGTATCTTTATATTGGGTTGAAGAAAGGCTATAATACCGACCGAACTTTGCAAAATAAGCGTTAGGTTTTGCTTCTTTGTATCCTTCGGCCAGCCCCCAGTCTATTTTATTAACATACCCGTTAATAGATAGCCAAAGGCCAAAACCTGTACCCTCGGCCCTTAAGCGGTCGCTTAATTTCTTAACATCTTTAATTCCATTGGGGAAAAACTTCGGAAGCGGATCCCAGATCGATCTGGTATTCTGCCAGCCATTATCGGGCACTACTGCATCTAAATTAATACCATAAGGTACAGTTGCGGCTTTAAACTCCCTGTAAATATTAATCAGCCCATCGCCACTTAAATCTTTTGCTTTGGGCTCGAACCAATTATTATAATGCAGAAAAGACTTTGGCTTTTTCCATAATCCTTCCAGATAGGTCATGAAAGCCATTTCTACTGATTGGTTAGGCCTTGCAAAACCGTTTACAGCAGTTTTACTGATCATTTCATAGCGGTTATTTGCATTTTTCAGGACATATCCCGGAAAATGCATCAGGCGGATCATGCCTTTAGTTCCTTTAGGTTCAATGTCTCTTCCTTCAAGATTGATATCGCTATAATTGCCTACTTTTTCGTAATGCCTGCCATAATCTTTAGGGGTATTGCCATCGGTTCGCCTGGCGTAGCCTCCGGGATATTCCAGACCCAGAAACAATTGATTGCCAACAAAAACCGGCTCTCCTTTACCCCCGCCTTTTTGCTCCTGCGCAATGGTTAATCGCTCTACTTCCAAACGGTCAATCGTTGCAGTTTCCTTATAAACTAACTGCAGGCTTTTGCGCATAAAGGTCTCTCCTTTTTTTAAGCTATACTGAACTTTGATGGTTTGAGGCGCAATGGGATCTTTAGCGATTTGGGGAAGTGGTTTATAGGTAAAGGTTAAAAAAGAAGTATCGGCGTGGTTATATTTTTCGGGAGCAGCGGCAGCTGTAAAATCTGTTATCGTTAGTCCCTGTTCCTTGTTCATGGCTAAAAGCAGAAACTCATCGCTTTTAACCGCAATTACCTGGTGTGTGGCTTGATTGCGGAATGATGCCGTTCGCCAAACCTTTCCATCAAAAGTAAAATTCCGTTCTACCAGGCCATTACCAATTTGGATTTGCTGTGCATTTACCTCCAGAAAGAATAAAAGCAGGAAAGCTATTCTTAATAATTTCATGTGTGTGAGATGTAATAAGGCTACATCAGAAAATATTGATGTAGCCCTTGAAATGATATTTATTGTACCGGATCAAAAGTTCCGTTTTCCCAGCCTATGTTTTGCAGAATTTTAGGGTTATTCTGAATAATACTCCGCGGAATGGGATAAAAAAGACTATTCCCCTGAATTACGATGGGTTGAAGATCGATTGGATCTAAACTCTCTGTAAATACTGTTGCGCTGGTTGGCGGTACTGCAGGAGTTGGATTAATCAGTTTCAATGCTTTGCGGGTTTTACCATTCAGTGTGCTGGAAAGCGTGTTCCATCGCAAAAGGTCGAAGAAACGGATCTGCTCAAAAGCAAGCTCAACCTGACGCTCTTTCTGAATCCGGCTTCTTAAATCGGTCTGACTCATCCCTGCGGTTAAACCATACAAATTATTAACGCCTGGTAGGATTTTAGCCCTTGCACGGATTTTAGTTAAAGCATCGTAAGCAACACTGGCATTTCCGGTTTCGTTGGCAGCTTCGGCTGCAAGCAATAAAATATCGGCATACCTGATGGCAATAAAATCAGTGCCTGATGTGCCGGCCTGGGCAGCCGTTAAGGTAGTATCGACCGCTTTTTTACAATAATATCCAGTATAGGTACCGTTCACATCGCGATAACCATCTATGCCTGAGTTAACATAAGTCCACTGTTTACGCCCAAAATAAGTGGCGCCATTGTAAACGATGGTAGCATAAAACCGGTCGTCGCGGCCACTAAAACGCTGCTGATAACTCAGGGCACTATTCACATCCGAACCATCTTTCATCGGATAGGCATCTGCCATCTCTTGCGAGGGCTGATTTCCGCCAGTCGAATTTACCGATACTGAAATGGGTCTAACTGTAGCATCGCGCCCTTGCGTACGGCCGGGATTAGCAAAACGAATGGCAAAAATTACTTCCTTATTCATCTCGGTAAGGAATAAACTGCCGTACGAATCGAAAAGACCATAACCACTGGCATTTAATTTTGTTAGCGCCTCGTTACAGGCAGCGTAGGCCGCTTGCCAGCGGCTAGCATCATTGTTAGGATTGTAACGTGGCGAAGCCCAATCGACCAGGATGCGGGCTTTTAAGGCAAGCGCTGCTTCTTTACTCGCCCGGCCTACATTTGAACCAGGCGTAACCGAAGGCAATAAGGCAATGGCCTCATCCAAATCCTTTACCATAAAACTGATACATTCGGAAGTTTTGTTCCGGCTCACAAAAATATCGTCGGTAAGCTCTTGTGGAACCGTTATAATGGGAACACCTCCGTGCCTTCTTACCATTTGAAAATATTGATAGGCCCTTAAAAACTTAGCCTCTCCAGTAAACCTGTTCTTCAAACCGGCACTTCCGGCCGAAGTAGGCAACTGCTTGATCATTAAATTAATTTTACGGATTGCAGTGTAGGGCCAGTAAGAGATACTGGCATCGGGCGTAACCGTGCCGTTAATTACCGGGTTACCATTTCTCGACTCATCGGTATAACCGGTTAAACCCAGGTCCCAGGATGGAACATCGAGATAGAGGTTATTGGCAAAAGCGGTTATCAAAACGGTATCCTGCCACACCAAAGCATCTTGTATATTATTGATGTCGTTCTTTTCTGTTACTTTTTTGCAGCTCCATGCCATAAAAAGCACGGTAGCTAAACAGCATATTTTAAAGCATATTTTTTTCATGTTCTGATCTTTTTAATTGGCTCACATTGTTTAAAAAGAAATACTTGCACCTGCAGAAATGGTTCTGAGCATTGGGTATTGGAATGCGCCATAACCGGTTTCGTTTGTGGGTAATTCCGGATCGTACATCTTAATATCATCGCTGATAATGAAAAGATTGGTTCCGGTTAAGAACAAACGGCATTTCTCCAAACCAATGCTTTTTGTAGCCCTTGCAGGTAAGGTGTAACCAAGCTCCAGGCTTTTTAACCTCAGGTAGTTACCGCTACGAAGCCAAAATGATGAGGCAGGTCCTTCGGTTCCGTTTAAACCGCCAATTTTGGGGTAAGCTGCATTTGGATTCTCAGCCGACCAGAAATCTGACCAAAAGGCAAGTACATTTTGCTCCTGCCACTGACTTCTGTCGCTAAGCATTACTTTACGCGCCCCTACGCCTTGTAACAATACGCCAAGATCAAAGCCTTTCCACGAAGCGCCCAGGGGGATACCATAGGTAATGCGCGGATCGTATGACAGGTTAGATAAAACCACATTATCATTGGCATTGATTATACCATCAGGCGCACCATTGCTGGGACCAAAAAGATCGGCAAAACCAATATCACCAAGCTCAAATGCCCGCGTGCCGTATTTTAGTTTCAGGTAATTGGCCAGTTGTTCCGGATTGCGAATAATGCCGTTAGACTGATAACCTGTAATAAAATTAACCGGCCTACCGGTTCTGCGCTGATAATCGGGAATATTGGCCTGCTCGGGATATTTGATTACCTTATTGGTGGTGTAGGCAAAGTTAAAACCAACATAATATTTAACTTGTCCAATCTGATTATCATGCCTTAAAGTTAACTCAAAACCTTTGGCATTAACCTGCCCATAATTAACCTGTGCGAGTGCAATACCAAATGTAGATGGAACGACGGTTTGGTTGGCCACTAACAAATCGGATGTTTTCTTGTAAAATAAATCCAGGCTACCGCTTATTAATCCTTTATAAAAACTGGCATCTACCCCGATGTTGGTGGTGGCAATTTTTTGCCATTTAATATCCGGATTAGGATAACGTTGTGGTGCAATGGTATTTACAGGCGTTGAAAAAACGGCGCTGCTTTGTAATGAAAAATAAGAATACCATTGAGAGAGATCAATATTATCATAGCCCAGCAAACCATAACCTGCCCTAAGTTTCAAATTATCGACATTAGGTAGCATGTTTTTAATAAAAGGTTCTTCGGATAAAATCCATCCGCCGGATAGTGAAGGGAAATATCCCCACTTATTTTTAGGGGCAAAAGCTGATGACGCATCGGCACGTACAATTGCATCTAAAAGGTATTTACCTTTAAATTTGTAGTTCAAGCGGCCAAAAACCGACGATCTTCCGAATTCATTACCAGTGCCGGTTAAAGAACGGCGGGCAGGATCGCTATTGGCTACAAATAGCTGATCGATAGTACTCGAGAGCAGGTTTTCGCCCTTAGCGGAGAAATTATCTCCTTTAGATTCGGATTGCTCGTAAAAAACCTGCACACTCAGATCGTGCTGACCAAAAGTACGGTCGTAATGGGCAGCAGCATTAAATACATAAGTTTTGTTTTGGATGTACTGCTCCTGAAAAAAATCGTAAGGTTGCTGCGCAGCAGCCTTGGTACCAATTACCTGATCGCCAATTAAATGGTTGTTGCCTCCAAAACGGTTAAAAAGATAAAGGGTATAAGGCTGATACCTGGTTTTATACAGGTCTGATTGTTTATTGTAATTGTAACTGATATCGGCACCAAATCCTTTAATATAATTTGGATTGTAACTCAGTTTTAAGAAACCATTCAAATTGGTCCGATCTCCTTTGATATAACCATTTTTAATTACCTCGGGTACTAAAAAGTGGTATAAACTTCCATCGGGCAGACCGTTTACATACGCAGGGCTTAGCGGAGTAAAATTCATTGCAGCACGGGTAAGATCGCTTAAGGTTGTTGTATTTACGCCATCATACCACCATGGAGTGGTATTTGGCCTAACTGTTCCCTGCAAGTTTACCTTAGCTGAAAAACCATTGCCAAATTTGAAATCGAGGTTACTGAGTATGTTAAACCGTTTAGATTCTAACTTATCAAACAAGCCGGTTTCGCTAAAATAACCTGTAGAAACATAATACCGGGCATTTTGCGAGCCACCTGTTACACTTAAATTGGCATCGGTAGTGCGCGGCGTTTTACTAATCATTTCAAAAAGATCCGTATTAATGGTTCCGGCCTTATAAAATTCAAGTTCATCGGATGTATAATATCGCGGATCGTTAGCTGCAACGCCTTGATTTAGATAGTAATTGTTGCGGTAAAGTGCATCCTGGTATGAGTTTAGCCTTTTAGGCATGCGCGTAGGATCTGATTGTCCGTGACTGATGTTAAAACTAAACTTAGCAGGTCCTTCGGCGCCTTGTTTGGTGGTAACCAGTACTACACCGCTACCGCCTCTAACCCCGTAAATAGCTGCCGCACCATCTTTTAAAACCGAGATACTCTCGATATCATTGGGCGAAAGTAAATCAAACTCTTGTTTACTACGCGGAATATCATCTATAACATAAAGCGGGTCCTGACCAGAATATGAAGTAGTTCCCCTAACCCTTACCGAAGAACTTACTCCCGGTAGGCCACTTGGGGACATTACCACCAAACCAGCTAATCTTCCGGCAAGCGCATTGGAAACATTGGAAACCGGAATATTGCTAACTGTACTGCCTGAGATAGAAACTACAGATCCTGTTAAAAATTTCTTCTCCTGCTTGCCGTAGCCCACAACTACTACTTCATTTAGCTCTGCTGCATCTTCTTTTAGCACCACCGTCATAAAGCTATTGCTGGCATTCAACTCCTGGGTAACATAACCCACAAACTTAAAAATCAAAGTAGCCGATACATCGGTAACATTGATATTAAACTCGCCATTTTCGTTGGTAACAGCGCCGTTTTTTGTTCCTTTTTCTAAAACGCTTACTCCCGGGATCCCGGTGTTTTTGGCGTCGGTTACCTTTCCCCTAACTACAATCCGGTTATGGTCGCCAAGGGTCAAAACTACCAGGTTTTCTTCTACAATACGGTAATGAATACCTGTGTTGGCCAACACCGTTGCAAGTACATCTTTCCACGATTGGTTGGCAAAACTGGCATTAAAGAACTTGCCGGCGGGCAAAATCTCATCATTGTACACAAAATGTATAGTGGTTTGATTTTCAATAGATTTGAATATCTGTTTCAGGTCTACCTGCTGCATAGAAATAGAAACTTTCTCCTGTGCAACACTCCGGGTGGCAAACGTTTGTAGCGTACCTAATAAAATAAAAAGTACAACAATTTTCATCATAAGCAAAAGCTTGAGCATAGAACGATACGGCCGTTGCAGAACGGCCTGTGGTTCATTTTTTTTCATATATTTGTTTTTTGGTTTTGTTAATTAAATGGCTTAATACGTGTTCAGCGAGGGCCATTTCGACAATTCACAATTAAAGGGGGGATGCGTCAACATTCTCCTTTTTTTTCTCTAAAATTTAGGTTTCTTTCATATCAATTGGTTTAGTTTTTGGTTGAGGTTATTGATTGGATATAAACCAGATTTTTTTCTATCCGGTAGTTAAATTTGGCTGCTAACTGCAGGGAAAGCAACACCTGCTCGAGGGTTTTATTTTCATAGGTTCCTGATAAATTAATCCTTGCGAGGTCTTCATCATTAATGATAATTTCTTTATTGTACCATCTGCCAAGCTTAACAGCAATATTTTGAAAAGGCTCGCCATCAAATACCAGCTTGTTTTCGGTCCAAAGACTTTCTTTTACTTTATTATCTTCAATCTGTACATTCGATTTGCTCAGCAGAATAGTAGGCTGTTCTTTTTTGACGGTTTCTTTCGGTTTGTCTTTTTGCTCATTGTGCACTTTCAGCTTCTCTCCGGGTTTAAGGCTAATTCGGCTTAAAGGCTGATCATCCATACTTACCTCTACCAGGCCATGAATCAGTGTTGTTTCGGTATTCTCATCATCCGGATAAGCTTTTAAGTTAAAAGCCGTTCCCAAAACTTTTACCTTGATCCCATTAGCCGAAATAATAAAAGGATGTTTTTTATCGCGCGCAACCTCAAAATAAGCTTCTCCGCTTAAGGTAACGGCTCTTGTAGCACCTGTAAATACTTTGGAATAAGAAAGTTTACTATCGGCATTCAGCCAAACTTTGGTACCATCGGCCAATACAACCTTATTTTTTTCTCCTTTTTTGGTTACCAATACCAGCTCTTGATTGCTTTGTTTTTTTAACATCAGCAAGTAAATGGGGATTGCAAGCAACAGCATTGCTGCAGCAGCCTGGAGTAGCCTTTTAGGAAGTTTGAATATCTTTTTCTTTTCAGTTTTTTGTGATAATAAGGATTGGTCTGTTGTTGCCTGATCAAAATGGCCCGACAACTGCATTTTAGCATAATGTGCCATGTAGGCCTCCATGGCTTGTGCTTCTTCTGCCCGGCTTTGAGGCTCAGATTTAGCCGTTAAAAGGGTATATATAGTGCGCAAACCCGGATCGTACTCCATAAGTTCGTGCAATTCATTTAATTCTTCGTCTAAAATATTACCGGCATTAACCTGGTTGATCAGCCAGTAAAAGCGTGCGTCGTCCATCAATAAAAAAGGTTATTAATGTGTAAGACAACAGAAAAGGGAAAAGTCCCCAATAAAATTTTAAATATTTTTAACGGTGTAGATATACACTTAAAGCAGCGCCCAGTTTTTGCTGTGCCAGCTGCAGATGCCGGTCAACGGTATTCGAAGAAATTTCCATGATCTCAGCAACTTCACGGTAAGAAAGGCCATCCTGCCTGTTTAACATAAAAGCCATCCTGCATTTAGGAGAGAGGGCTTTAACGCATTTTTCGATCTTTTCCTTCAATTCGGCATCCAGCATCCTTTCCATTGGTGTAGAAAGTTCTACTAAACTTGATGGGGCTACCTGATCAATATCCCAGGTGGTATATTTTCTATTTCTCACCAAAAAGTTAATCGAGCTGTTTTTAGTTGCACAGAAAAGGTATACTTTGGCATTTGAAACATCGAGCAGCGCTTTTTCCATCGTCCACACTTTCAACAATACATCTGATACAATTTCTTCGGCAATCTCTTTCTGTTTTACGTAAGTGATGCTAAAGCGCAATAGCCCTGAATAAAAATGGAGAAATAGCTTTTTGTAAGCTGTTTCATCTCTCATTAATGCAATCCTATGTTGTAATGCAATAATATCCATCTCAAATTAGGCAGGGAATAGTTCGATATTTGGTTTATGCCTCTTTAACAAATGTTTAAAGGCGCTGATAAAGCTATGTACTTTAAACCACTGCAACAAATTGTAAAAAAAGGTTCTGCTCATGCAGTAGTATTATTTTAAGCTAGCTAAGCAGCTAAATCCGGACAAAAAAGCAGCTTTTTGTTGGTAGAACAGGCCTTACACAAAACAAATGAGACATTTCAGTCTATTTGAAAGGCTATGTAAAAAAGGCAAAATTCCTTAATAAAATGCTGATTAGAATTAACAATTTTGCAGACTAAGAACAGATATCTGGTTCGCTGGCAGCTTTCCTTACAAAAAATACAGTCTGAAATCATAGGATTTCAGGCTGTATTACATTATGCATAACTCTTAAAGTATAATTAAGTATTCCTGATCAAAACCTTAGTGCTTTTTAAGTCTATCATTTTCATAATCAATTAAAAATTAATCAGGGTTTGCCCGTCATAATAAGCCGGAGGGCTAATACCCAGAAAGCTTAAAATGGTTGGCGGCACGGTGTATAAATATGGAGCACCATGATAATCGGTTGTTTTACGATAAAAAATTGGAACCGTTAAAGCACTGCGGGTAATTGTCGCGCTGTTTTTGGTTAGGATATTTATTTTTGGCGTAACCAATGTACCGTTGTAAACCGTTCCGGATGTTTCATTCCCCTTGGTATATAAAACTAAATCTGCTTGCTGTGGGTGTGCAGATGTTAAAGCGGTAAAACTGTATGCACTGATACTGGTTGCCGATAAAGCCGATTTAAACAACCTTAGCTCAGAAATATTACCGGTAAAATAAGGGCTATAATTGCCAGTTCCATCCTGCCCGATTTTAAATACATTACCGCTTTGTAAATCGCCCACCGACGAGATATTACCTTCGGCTACCTGAATGCCACCATCATATAGGATAGCTTTTTGTGTACCCCGGTTAACTACCACAGCTACCTGATGCCATAACTGATCACTGAGGTCTACCCCATCTATATCCAGGCGGTGTGTTCCATCGCCAAAGTTAGCCCTGATTACACCATTTCTATTGGCAATTATAATGCCTTTGTTATAACCACTCGCCCAGTTTTTATTGCCGATAATTACCGGATCGCTGGTGGTTGTAGTTGCCCTGGCCCTAAATTCGATGGTAAAACTGCTGGTTGCACTTAAGTTCAGGTTACTTAAGGCTGGAAGCTCTCCGTACACATTTGTTTTAAAATCGACAGTGGTAATATTATGCGGATTTGATTCGGTGGTAGTGGTGGGCAGTGTATTTACCAGTTGTGGGCTAATTGCACTATTGTTCAGGATAATAAATGCATTTTGCTCCAGGTAACTACTTCCCCCGTGACTTAAATCGCCGCCATGATCTGTAGCAACTACAATAAGCCAATCTTCATTGTTATAAGTAGTCCGCGTTTTTACCGCATTCAGTATCCTTCCTACTCTGGCATCAACTGCCTTTACCGAATCAATATACATTTGTGAGGTAAGCCTGTAGTTACTCGCATGACCGGCATGATCTACATTATCGAAATGACAAAAGGAAACATCTGTATTGCTGCTGGTAATTTCCTGTATAATTCTGACTTCAGTGGCATTATCATTTGCACTGTTCTGTTTTACAGTTACATCAGGTGTGGCGACAATAAAATTATTTATCGACGACCAGGTTACGATCGATGCTGTTCTTAAAGCAGGTAAGCTGGTTTTAATCTGCCGGAAAAAAGAAGGATAATTTACAAAGTCAGCACCCGAAAAGCTATTATCAGATGCTTTGTGTTTGGCAACACCTACACCAGTAAACAATGCCGACCATCCGTTTGATGACCAGGTGGGCACCTGTGCCAATGCATTGGTGCTTGTATAAGACTGGTCCATCAGGTTTTTTAGGTTCGGTGCATTAGTCGCTGTGAGGGCTTTCCACACACAACCATCAATACCAATAAAAAGTACTTTTTTAGGTTTTACAGCCAAGATATTCCGCGCAGTTGCCTTTTCATCCGGGGATGATGCACTTGCACCAGCCTCTGTTACAGCCTTTTTACACGAAAGTACGACCAGCGCCGTCGCAATTAGAAATAGTAGGGATTTTAATTTTTTCATAGTTTAAATGTTTAATATTATTGTGTAAATGTTTAATAAAACTAAACATAAGAAAGTTAATAAAAAATTATTTTTTTAAAATTAAAGCACCATTTACAAACAGATAATTCGCCTAAAAATCAAAGCTTCCCTACTTAGGGTGGTATTTTCAAATTCATTCATTTTCGCACAGATGAGATTTCCGGTTCTGATTAGAAAGCAATCATAAAAACAAATATTGTACATACATATTACGCTTTCCGTAACAAGGCTATTTATGTCCCTTGATAAAAAAGGATACTATTTTCATTTTTTACATCTAAAAACACTAAATTCTAACTAACTTCAATTTTTAATATGTACATACAAACTATTTACTCCAGTTTATACTTATTTCATTATAAGCTAAGCGGTAGAGTAGATCAAAAATGTAAACACAAATGAACAAGAGAAAATTATCCCTGAACAAATTACTAACCCTGCTTTTGTTGTACTTAACCAGTACCACGAGCGCCCAAACAACTTTGTGGCAAATCGGCAATGCAGATAACAAATCGGCAGAACTGGCGCTGGCGCCATCGGGTTATAAGCATTTTTTGGAAAAAGATTTTGGCTGGGAAGATAAGTTTTATCTGATTGGTGTTTCAAAGCCTGAGCAGGATTGGGCTTATATATTGCCTGGCCCCAAAGATGCCTGGGGAGGCACAGGTGGAACCTCAGGTCTAAGAACACATAATGCCAATATTTTATTCGGCCTGCAACACCAGCCTACAGGAGCGGGCTGGAAATTTGTAGTAGACCTGATTGGTTATCAGGGCACACTACCTCCCCTGTTTAAAGTTACCATTAATGGTGTTTCGCATGTAAAACAATTGCCTAAACGGGAGGCTGATAAGTCTTTTGAAGGTGATTTAAACACAGCACACGAATATAAAATTGAAATTCCACTTGAAGCGAAACAGTTGCGTAAAGGCGGTAATGAGATTTTGATGACCACCCTTGAGGGATCGTGGCTGGTGTTTGATCAGGTAAGGTTGGAAGGCCCGGCTTCGGCCAGGTTAATCAGCAATAAAAATGTGTTTTTGAGAAGGGTAAAGCCTGCTGATTATCAACTTAACGCGCATGGTAAAGAAATCCAGCCTTTATTGGTCGATGCACAGCTGATTTCTGGCAAACCTGTGCTAACGGTAAAACTGGATGGTAGTGAGGTATTCCGTGAGCGGCTGGATAGTGCAAGATACCAGTTCGAGGTGCCCATGCCTGCTGTTACAGTAGCTAAACAAAGTAAGTATGAGATTTACAGTGATGGGATATTGCTGGAAAATGGCATGGTAAAACGATCGGCACAACGGTTGTTTACGCCTGCAGATTATGTAGATACCCGAATGGGCACTGCTCATTCCCGCTGGATGATTGCTCCTGGCCCCTGGATGCCCTTTAGTATGGTAAAACTCAGCCCCGACAACCAGAATAACGGCTGGCAGGCTGGTTACGAACCAAGTTTTGAGAGTGTGGGTGTATTTAGCCACATCCACGAATGGACAATGGCCGGCTTAGGCATGCTGCCGGTAAACGGCCCGCTAAAGATTAAAACAGGCGATGAGCGGAGTACTGGCGAGGGCTACCGCTCGCAGATTGATAAAGCAACAGAAGAAGCCCCTTTGGGTTACTATAAAGTAATGCTAAGCGATTATAAGGTTAAAGCAGAGCTAACTGCCACTACCCGCTGCGGCTTCCAGCGTTATACCTACCCTAAAGCTACTGATTCGAGGGTGATGATTGATTTACAAATCCCCTCTGAATATGCCTATACACTTAAGAATGTGACCCTGAAAAAAGTAAGCGACAGGCGGATTGAAGGGGTATCGAGACAGTTTACGCCCGGTGCCTGGTCGGGTGATGTAAACCAGGATTACCAGCTCCATTTCGTAATTGAATTTGATCAGCCAATTCAAAAATTTGGAACCTGGCAGAATGATAGCGTGGGTAATAAAGATCTGGTAAATACCGGGGAAGTAAAAGATGCTGGTGCCTATGTAGAGTTCGACACCAGAACAAACCCGGTGGTGCAGGTGCGTACGGGTATTTCGATGGTGAGCATTGAAAATGCTTCAGATAACCTGAAACAGGAAATTACCGAACCTTATGGATGGAGTTTTGATAAGGTAAGAAACGGACAACGTGATACCTGGAATAAGCTGATTGGACGGGTGGCTGTTCAATCTAACGACCGGAGAGAGAAAATCCGTTTTTATACCAATATGTACAGGGCACTGGCCAGCCGGAATACCTGGAGCGACCTGGATGGCAGCTGGGTAGATGCTTTTCAAAAAGTGCAGAAACTCAAAGACCCTAATTCGCTGGCACTGGGTTGCGATGCTTTTTGGAATACCTTCTGGAACCTGAACCAGTTTTGGAACCTGGTTACGCCTGAGTGGTCTTCTAAATGGGTAAAATCGCAGCTGGCCATGTACGATACCAATGGCTGGCTGGCCAAAGGACCTGCGGGCATGAATTATGTACCCGTAATGGTTGCAGAACATGAAATTCCGTTAATGGTGAGCGCCTATCAAATGGGCATACGCGATTTCGATGCCAATAAAGCGTTTGAAGCCATGAAGAAAATGCAAACTACTCCATCGCAAAAGGTGGGGCTCGGTTATGCGGGCAACCGTGATCTGGTCCCCTACCTAAAGTACCATTTCGTACCTTACGACCTTGGAAGATTTTCTAACACCTTAGAATATGCTTACGATGACTGGACGGTTTCGCAGTTTGCGCGGGCGTTGGGCAAAAAAGAAGATGAAAAAGAATTTGCCCTAAGGGGAAACTATTGGCGTAATGCAATTGACAAGGAAACGGGGTATGCCCGGATGCGTAAATCAGACGGTACCTGGGCGCCAGATTTCGATCCTTTTAAATCGGGTGCCAACCACCACTATGTAGAAGGTAATGCCTGGCAGCTCACCTATTTTGTACCACAGGATGTGCCGGGATTGGCGAAAGAGATTGGGGCAGATAAATTTGTAGAGCGCCTGTCGTGGGGGTTTACAGAAAGTAATAAATTACGTTTCAATGCACCGGGCGACCAGTACTGGGATTATCCGGTAATTCAGGGTAACCAGCAGTCGATGCATTTTGCCTTTTTGTTTAACTGGGTGCAAAAGCCCTGGCTAACGCAGCGTTGGAGCAGGGCAATTATCGACAGGTATTATGGCAGCGATTTAGCAAATGCTTACCTGGGTGATGAAGACCAGGGCCAAATGAGTGCCTGGTTTGTAATGGCTGCTTTGGGCTTGTTCCAAACAGATGGGGGCTGCAGTATCGAACCAGTTTATGAAATTGCCAGTCCTATTTTCCCATCGGTAACCATTAATCTTGGTGAGCAGTATGGCCGTGGAAAATCATTTACAATTGAGGCTTCTGATGTATCACGCGACAATAAATATGTACAAAAAGCTACCTTAAATGGAAAGCCATTACAGTCTTTCAAATTTCCTGCAAGCGAATTATTGAAGGGTGGGAAACTGATATTGCAAATGGGACCAAAACCTAATAAGAACTGGGGAATATAAAATCTGGATCTGTATTCGGAGTAAAAATAAAGCCTGAAACCTTACGGTTTCAGGCTTTATTTTTAAGCACAGTATTACTTCGTTAATCTCTTTTAGCATGAGATTCCGTGTTTTAATTTTTTACCTGAAATCGAACCATAGCTTACCGCTGATCTTTTCGCCATTGGCATGGTTCAGTTCGCTTTGCGGCCCCATAACTTTTGCCGATTGGAACTTGGTTCCGATTGGACTAATGGCATTTAAAAAACCAATGCTCCCATCAGGAAAAGCAGGTTCGACATTATTGTTAGCCAGTGCAGCGGCTTCGCGTGCTGGCTTAAACATTTGCAGGTATGTATTTTTATTTGCTGTATAAACTGTAAAAGGAGCTTCGCGATTTTCGATTGTTACCCAGTTTACTTCGGCATGATAACCTTTAAATTCGGGGTATTTCCAGCTTTCACCGGTTATGGTATTGTTGTAATCTTTATGCCAAACACCAAATTGCTGGCCTTTTAACCTGTTTTTCCAAACGCGATAAGGCCCTCGTCCCAACCATTTCATTCCCGTAACTTTTTCTTCGGGGTAATTGAAAGTAATGCCCATAAAGCTTGCATCGCCTTGCTGGCTATACTCATATTCCAGTTTAACAGGCTGCCCAGAAGTAAAAGTCCATTTTACATGTAAAGCAGCGTCGCCTGTATAATCGGCTTCAACAATATACTGGCCTTTAACCGCCTGATGCGTAAACTGCTTGAGTTGGGTATTTACTCCGGCCAAAACCGGCCCGCCTGACAAAGAAATAGTGCCTGTTGGTTTTACGACTTTTTGGATATAGCCGGTTGTTTTATCAAAATCGTAACTGATCCCGTCGCAGTTAATACTCAATGTGGCATCGGTTTGCGTTAATTTGATATTCGATTTGGCCGTAGTGCTGCTAATTTTAGATGCAAAAGCTGCCGGAGCGGAAATGGCCCAGCTCCAGGTAAAGAGCTCTTTTTTATCTGGACCATATGCGCTAAGATATAAGGCATCGTTTTTGGTCCAGGTTGCGGGTAATGGTAAACTTAACACGCCCTTTTCGGCTGGTTTAAGGTTTAGGGGCTTTAATATGCCTGCTGCACTTACCAGGGCTCCTGTAGTTTTAGCAGTTGCTGAAGGGAATTTAACCAGCTTCCATTTAAATGTACATTGATTAAGGTTAGTGAAAGCATAGCGGTTTTCGATAGGTATTTTACCATCAAAATCTGCTTTAAGGGCTTGTAGATTGATGTACGCCGGAGACCAGATTTCTTTAATGGTGTAATAGCTGCCTTCTTTTTCGCGGTGCGGCCCTACAATACCATCGGGTGCATGATTACCATCTCCATCATAGGTATTATTTTTATCTGTACGAATGATAGATTCATCTAAAAAGGCCCATATAAAACCACCGCCACCATGTGGGTGTTTTAACATTTGTGTCCAGAAATCATCGAGTGCTGCTCCTGCCCCGCCATCGTACAAAGCATGCATAAACTCGGTAGGAAAAAAGACTTCTTCGCCGGTAGCGGTTCTGCTTTCCATCCCCTTATAATCGGGGTAATGCTTGGTGTCGGTACCATTAAATTTCTCCCAGGGGTGGATAACGGTCCGGTTTTGCGGATCGTACAATGCATATTGATCATCGAGTTCGCGGTTAAAGCCGCCTTCGTTGCCATTGGCCCAAAATAAAATAGAAGGATGGTTTACATCATGCACAACCAGCTCTTTAACCAGTTTTTTACCTATTTCCGTATCGTAATTGGCCTGCCAGCCGGTAAGCTCGTCTATCACGTATAAACCAAGTGAATCGCAAACCTCCAGGAAGTCCCGGTCAGGTGGGTAGTGCGACATGCGCACAGCATTCATGTTCATATCCTTCATCAACTGTACATCCAATACATGAACCCCATGGCTGAGTGTACGACCGGTTTCTGGCCAAAAACTGTGGCGGTTGCTGCCTTTCATCAAAACGCGGGCTCCATTAACGTACAAGCCATCTTTTGCACGCAGCTCTACCGTACGAAAACCAAATTTTTGTTTGATCTGGTGAACAATACCCTTTTCATTCTTTATGCTAACCACTACCTGGTACCGGTTCGGAAATTCGGCACTCCACAACAAAGGTTTGTTAAAATTAGCCTGCAATACGTAACCATCACCCGCTGCGTTTGCCTTAGCCGTAAAAGGTCTACCCAGTTTTTCGCCACTAAGCTTTTCTGCCTGGGCTTCAATTTGTTCGCCTTGTTTTAAGTTTTGCGCATATACATCCAGCTGAAATGCTCCATCGGCTTTTGCATTTACGGCCAGCCTTTCGATAAAGGTCTGCGGCACAATTTCAAGATAAACCGGGCGGTAAATTCCACCGAAGATCCAAAAATCGCCACTGCGCTCGGCCTTATTTACAGATGGGTTGGCTGATTGTTTATCGACAGTTACTTCGAGCAGGTTTTTGGCATTGGGTTTTACCAAATCGGTTATATCGTACTTAAAGCTATAAAAACTACCCTGATGTACCGGGCCAGCCTGCATGCCATTAACCATTACCTTGGTATCGGTCATCGAACCTTCAAAAACAATGAATACCTTTTTCCCTGTTACACCATCAGCAAAAAACTCATGTCTGTATTGACCCTGCTCTTTATTTTTGATTTTATCGTGTCCATAATTATAGGCTCCAAAGCCTTGCTGTTCCCAGTTAGAGGGGACTGCTATTTTGGTCCATACACCGCTTTTTCTACCTTCAGTGCAATAAAAATCCCAGTTTACGGTATGGTCTTTATCCGTTCCGGAAAGGTATTTGATAATGGTTTGTTGAGAAAATGCACTGAAACCCATGAGGGCACATAATAAGGAAAGCGTTACTTTTTTCATTGTTCTAACTCAGGTTTAATTGGTGTTATTTTTTTTAAAACTACGCAATTATTCCTCGCTGGTCTGTAAAATCCTTGTCCCACAGCCCTGCGGTTAACCATCATTATTTTAATTTAACCGGATTATAGCGGTTATTGAGCAGCATTACTATGTTCAAATCACTCTATTGCTTTTAATTGGCAACCCTTGTTGCAGTTATTAACAAACCGCTACGTCCTGCCATATCATTTATTACATACTCACCTTGAAACACGCCAATAGCTTTGCCGGTAAATTTATTGGTAAGCCTGTATTTTCCGGCTGGTAGTTTTACGGTACGTTTCACAGGAGTATTGCTCCAGTTAAATACCGAATAAACCGTTTCGCCTTTTAATGTTGTGTTTCCTACTTCGAACTTTTCATTTTCGAACCTTGCTGCCACCCCTGTTGGTGGAATCAGTTTCTTTAAAATTACCAAATGCTCTGGACTAATGGTTGGCAGATCATCGCCGCTTAGCAACAACCCTCCGGTGGCGTATATGCTTGCTGCGTGAAAAAGGAATTCGTTTTCAGGAATGCCTGGTTTGGCATTTTTATCACCTGTAAAATTACCGGCATTATCCATTACCCCATTAGAACCACCACTTGTAAGCACAATACAATCCGGATCATTCCACCAGAAGCGGCCATTTTGCCAGCTTCTTAACAGATTTTCTTTGCCTATGCTTTTAAAAGAGTCCCAACTGTGCGAAATGTCCATAGAGCTGCGCGAACCATGAACTAAGCCCAATGAGGCCCAAATCGGGTGATTACAGCCCAACAGGAAAGCATCGCCTGCTCCTTTACGGATGGCTTCCATACCTCGGCGATAGGCTTCGATACGGGTAGCAGATTTATCGTAATGCACGCCACCATGAATAGCTCCCCAGTAGTTGGCATCTAATTTAAAATAGGTACAGCCCCATTTTTCGCGCATGGTTTTAAACAATTCTGTAAAATATTTCTGCACTTCGGGATGCGTACCATCAAGCGCATACCATGGACCCTGACGCCAGCCTCCAAATCCTACTTTATCTGAGCGCATGGGTTTACCCGATTCGTCTTTTACCATCCAATCGGGATGTTCTTTAAACAACCGGGATTGCGGACTGGCGATAAAAGGCGCTACCCAAATGGCTGGCTCGAGCTTTTTATCTTTTATTTCTTTTAAAACATTGGATACGCCACCACCGAAGGCATCGCCTGCCTCCAGCCAATCGCCCATCCAGGGTTGATAACCATCATCAATTTGTACATATTTTAACTCAGGTAAATTATTCGCAATCCATCCGGTATTATCGGAAACGTTTTTGGCCGTAACTTTTGGCCCGAAACATAACCACGAACACCAGCCCATGGGGATAGGCTTAAACTCCAGTTTAGGATGATGTACGGCAATGGCCCGGGTAAGCTGATCGTAGAGCTTTTCCCTTTCAGGGCCTGCCACGGCCATAAACTCTTCGAGGTTCCAGGTTTCACCGGGTTTTAACAACAGATTTTCGCAATCCATTGATATGCGAAGGCGTTTTGCATCAAAGGAGAAACGAGAAATAAAGCGGTTGCAGGAAGTGGTAGCCACTAATAACCGATCGGCTTGCTGAGGTTGCAAAGTAAGCATACCGTAAGCCGTACGCAAGCCCTCTGGCTCGGGTATTTTATAGTGGGCACGATCTGAATAAGAGCCCCAATCTTCGGGCTTAGCCAATGTACCCCCTATTTGGCCCAGCTTTTGGAAACTCTCGCCATAAATGGGCGTGTTACCGCTAAGGCCATGGTTAAAGTCAAAAACCACTACTTCGCGAATGCTAAGTGCTTGCTGGGAAGTATTTTTTATAGAAAGTGCACACAACTTACCTTTCCAAATGCGGTTAACCAAAACACTAGCGGCATTGGCCTGGCTTCCATCGGCTAAAATTACCCTTGGTTTTGATTGTTTTAAGCCTGATAAGAAAACATCGACAGCCTTTTGATGTGGTGTGCCTGTTGCTACTGCATTTATTGTAACCAGTGCCATCAGGCAAAGCATGATAAACCTTTTTATATTCCTCATCATTTTAAAATAAAATAGTTTTTAAAAGGCCAAATAGTGCCGGCAATGCCAATATCTCATTTATTGGCAAATGCAAGATGGTACGGTCAGGACAGCCCTGGCTTAACTGCATCGGAAATTATTTGGTTAGTTCTTCAAACTTCAGCTATTTCCGGCTTATTTTCATCAATTATTTTAGCTGCTTATTATGTTATATTAGCAATAGAGGTTAGAGACTTGCTTATAAGCACCAAGCCAATAATTACCCTTTTCCAGTGTTTATAACGGAAATTTCATAAATAGAAGGTGGTGCGGAAGCTTTTTTAACCTTAAACCTTAGCTTATTGCTCTGATAATTACGGGGCAGCCTGATTACCTTACAATCGCCCATTGGTGTTGTACCTAAATAAATGGTTTGCCATTTTTCATCTTTTAAAATCGCTACTTCGTATTCCTGAATCCGGGGTAAGCGCAATTGCGAAAAATTATCCGGTAATTGTTTGGTATCCTGGTATTCGAATATACTGATCTTATTAAACGGTTTTGCCGGATTAAGCTCAATAGTTAGTTCGGCCAGCGTATCGGCCGCAGCCCAACGGCTATCCAAACTGCCATCGGTTACCGCAGCTGCTTCGTATTTGTTCTCCTTATCTGCAAATACACTGCTGGCTGTAACCGGGCTTTTTAACGAAATAAACTCGCCGTTTTTAGGCAGAGGTTTATTGGCTGATAATCCCAGCCTTTTCCCCAGTTCAATTACAGCAAGCGCTTCATATTCCTTTATCCTTCCGGTATTATCGGGAGGTACATTAATCACCAGCGTATTATCATTATCGGTACACCAGTAAAATAGCTCTTCCAGTTCATCCAGTTCCCTTACCGGTAAATCCTCTGTTTTCTGAAACCAGTTCCAACGCGAACTTAAACATAGGGTATGCTCGAAAGGCAGATAATAAGATTTGCCCTGGTGCAAATACTGTTTTTTATCAAATTTACCTACTAAACGTGGGTCCCACAGGCGAAAATCGCTCGGAAAGTATTGAAAATAGTACTTATTATCTACCGTCATGTTACTCGGCACGGTGAACTTGCGTTTTCCTTCTTCGTTCACAATGGTATGGTTGATGCTGATTGCACACTGCGGACTGTATTTTTTAACCAATGCATACAACTGGTCTACGCCCCAATCGCCGGGCTGCCTGTCCCAGCCACCATCCAGCCAAAGCTCGCAAATAGAGCCATAATTAGTAAACAGCTCGGTAAGCTGATTGAGCATATAATTAACATATACTTTAGGGTCTTTGTCTTTATAAGTAGGTTCGTGCCTGTCCCACAACGAATAGTACAAACCAAGTTTGATACCGTATTTCTTACAGGCATCGGCAACGGCTTTTACTACATCGGTTTTAACGGGCGAAGATGCTACATCGTAAGTGGTGTATTTACTGTCCCAAAGGCAAAAACCATCGTGATGTTTGGTAACCAGCACTACATAACGGAAACCAGCTTCTTTAGCGGTTTTTACCCACTGGTCAGGATCGAGATTGGTTGGATGATAGGTATCAACAGGTATTGTTCCGTCAGACCATTCCAGGTTAGCAAAAGTGTTAAGGCCAAAATGCATAAACATGCCATAACCACGATTAATCATTTCCCTTTGTGCTTCATTTGGCTTTGTAGCCGGTTCCAGCAGCTGTGCACTTGCAGCACTGCAGCACAAAATGAAGCCCAACAATAAACCAATTTGTTTTGCTTTCGAAACCACTATTTGATACTTATTCATTTTTAACAACATATGCGTACAATTCTTACTTAAGCGCCCGGCACCATTCATTGCTTACAGATTAGCTTAGCTTTTACCGGGCAATGTTATTTCCATGCCTCTGGTTTATTATGCTTTTAACTGGCTGATCAGCAATTCATCCATGCTACCATTTCACTACTCAAACTTCAATTATTTCCGGATGTTTCTTTTCAACTATATTAGCTGCTTATTACGCAATATTAGCCCTTGAAGGCTGTTCATTGCTTCATTAGTGAGGATGATGCAAAAAACCTCCGTGCTAATCTGTGAATCCGTGGCTGCTTTAAGGTATCCTAATCTAAAAACTAACCTTCAAGCTTTTACCCCTGCTTTCTCCATCTGGCAATGTTATGTGCCTGGTTACAGGCTTATTGTTAACCTGAACGGTAACCGTAAGCTCTGTTAGTTTTTGTGAGGGGTCTGCAAGCCATATTTCGGGCGTACTGGCATTCATTTCTTTTACAAGCACCAGACAGGGTTGATCGACCGTTACTTTCAGTTGTTTATAGCTAAGGCCTTGAGGCTGATAAAAGCAAACCTGCAGCATTTGCAAAGCATTATTGGCTACAGCCTGCACCTGGTTATTATTGGCCAGCACTTTAATATTTGAAGTAACTGTGCTGTTCATTTCCTGTAAGGCAACATTGGGTAAAACACAATAAGCATAGCTTGCATTTGCAGGTTTTACACCATGATCGATAAATAGTTTAAACACTTTCCCGTTTACTTCTTCATCGCTATAGCCTTTGTTAATGCGTTTCCAACTACCTTTTTGCATTGCAGCGCTTACTACAGCTCTGGTATTCTGTAAAAAACAGTAGCCAATGCTATCGTGCCAAACCCAGGCCGGATTATCCAGTTTTTCCGTATCGGTTAATAACCATTTGTTTTTGGCTAAGCCTACTTTTCCTTTCAGCCAGCATTGGTTAAGCGTGGTAGTAATATTTTCGGCTTCGGTGCTATTAATGCCAGTACCTAAACAAACTATTTCGCGATCAAAAAGGAACCACGCTTTCTTCGCTGCAACCTGGTTATAATCCATATCATAAACCGTGCAACCGTATTTTCCATCGCTAACCCCACCCACAAAATCCATATTGCCTTTTTCGCCCCATTCTACAACCGCAGGCTGATCTGTTAAGTAATCTCGACAGGTTATTCCGGGCAATTTATCCCACTCCCAAAGGGGCATGATATTGAAATATTCGCTTCCCGTACGCTGAATATTAGTCGACCCATCAGCCAGAAACCGGCCAAAAATATTTTCGCCATTACCACTCTCTGTACGCCTGGTTCTAACAGAAACGGCCCGAATGTTAAAGCTATATGCTTTACGCTGGTGCATGGTATAATCGGCCCTGTAAAACTGTTTGTGGTAAGAGCTAATGCCAAGAGCAGGCGGTTGACGCTCTTCTATGCGTGCTATAGCTGCATCAATGGCCCTGGCACCTGATGGGTCTATATTTTTTGCCAGGGCAAGCATGGCAGCTGTATTTTCGGCATAGCCATCTAAAACTGCATTTTTCTTATCCAGCATATTAGGCCGCGAAATGCTTCTCCCTTCTATGTTAAAATCGCTATAGCGCCCCCTTATGGCACGTAAAAAGGTTTCGGTTAAATAACTATAAAGGAGGTTTTGCTTTTCTTTACTTAAGGCAAACCTGGTATTCATTACGGCTGCCGCCGCTTTATACTCGCCTGTTAAAAACACAGCACCATAACCCGCCAGATACAGTTGTTTACCATGCTGAAAGTAGGAATAATCGGTTTGCAAACCTTCCTGACTGGAGAACTCAATGGGAGCAAATAACTGATTGACTGCGGCATCCATCAGCACAGCATCTTTTGCCGCACAGGCCCTGTACAGGTAGTGCATGGCAATATCGAGCTTATTAGCACCGGTTTGCTTATAGGGATCGCCCCTTTTCATCGATTCTAGCAGGGCATCTTTGGTTGTTTTTGGATAACTAACCTTAGCTTCATCAATCAGCATCAGTATTTCGCCAAGTGCCTGCGGCGTAGCAATATCGTTATACCACCAGTTTTTGCTCTTAGGGGCTGCTTTTAACCAATAGTTTAAGCCGGCAACAATCCTTTCGTCGAGCTTACGGTTATAGCCCTTATTAATGGCGATACAGTATTCTTTTATTTGGTGCAAATGCCTGATGGGTGTCCACAGGGTGATTCTATCATCGGTATACTGAATATCTGCCCAGCTGCCATCGGCTTGCTGATTTTGCTGCAGAGTAGCTATGGCTTCTGTTGTAGTTTTAGCTTGTGCTTTCAGGTTGTTTACAATATTCTTCCTGACGATATCAAACTCATCTTGTGCAGTGGTGATCTGAACCTGCAACAATCCAACGATTGTTAGTACTAAAGCTAATTTTATCTTTTTTATCATTTACAGGAGATGTTAAAATTTAACAAAACAGGCATAAACCAGAAGCTCAGAAATGGAGCGCATGCTTATTTTAAGTTTCTTTTTCATATTCATTTTCATTTGGTTAGGTGTTGCTCATGGTAATGCATACCGTTTGGTTATGTCATCTTCAAATTTACGGTGTAAGCAGTTTACTCTGGGATAAAAATCGTCCTAAATAGGGGGAATAATTGCCTAAGTTGGGTTAAAAACAAAAAACCGAGGATGGTTGGTGTAACAGGGATTCAAAAATTATTATAAAAAGCAGCCGACCTTAGTTAACCAGCCTGACAAAGTATTTATAGTTGTTGATTTAGATCAAAACCGCGTTATAGCGATGATGAAATGAACTATTTTTGAAGATTGAGTCTCAATTTTAGGCTCAGCAAATTAATAGTCGTCTAAAAAATATTATTATGAACTTAAGGTTGTGCCGTGGCTTTGCTATGGCTAAGATTGTGTTGTTGTTTTTAATCTGCTTAGTTGTTTATCCATCTATATCTCATGCTCAAAATGGCTGCGTCATATACTACGGAGGCGGCACTTATGGTACTGTTGTTTATACTTCGCCCGCAGGTACTACTTCTAGTTGTAATGGCTACACTGTTGATGTTTACAATGGTTCGCCCTCTACCACAACATCTGCCTGCATAAATAACCCTACACCCGATAATTACCGCCAGTGCATTGTGGGTAGCTCTTGCGGAGTTTTAATTCAAAATTATATCACTACCTGCCCGCTCGATGAAAATATTTTCTTACTGCTTATAGCCCTTGGTGCATTTGGCTATTACCGTTTAAAAAAGGGGTTACCCAGTCTCAATTTTCAAAGTCGGTCAGCTGTGTTGCAGGTAAAACTATAAACCTATCTGCTTTAATGTTCTTATATGTCTAAGGTGGTAAAACAATCAACGGTTATTTTTATTGAACCATATAAATCAAATAAGTTTCATATAAGCCTGCTCACTTAAATGCCTCATATGGTAACATATAGAGCAATCAGATTTACTCTTCTTATACGTCTAAGGAGGCAAAACAACTTAAGGCTTAAACATTAATCACCTTGTACCGCAAAGATACCAGCCCGGTTTCGTAAGTTTTGCTCTCGAGCAGGTTAAGACTTATGCGATTGCTGTGCCCGCGAAACAGCGGTTTTCCATCCCCTAATAAAATTGGATGTACCGATAACCATAACTCATCAAGCAACCCTGCTTTCATCATCGCGTCACTTAGCGAAGCCCCCCCAAACAACCAGATATCTTTACCTTGTTCCGATTTTATTCTTTGTGCTTCTGCTACCGCATCATTAGCGATGAGCACTGCACCTGCTTTTACCGAGGTTAATGTTTTAGAAAATACATACTCGGTGAGTACCGGCATACCAGGGATTGCATCATCGCTGCTGTTTTCGTGCTGCTGCATCACCTCGTAACTTTTTCTACCAATAAACATGGCATCTATCCGGTCGAAAAACACTTTAAGACCATAATCCTGATCGGTGAAACACCAATCGTATTCGCCTTTTGTTCCTTCAATATAACCATCCAGGCTAATGGCTAAGCCCAATATTAACTTTCTCATGTGGTGTTGTGTTTAAGATACAAATATGGCTAAGACTTGTTTTGTATAATTGTACAGAACGGACAAAAAATGGTGAAAGATCTTTTTACAAAATATTTTTGCTTCGCAACACTTCACCAGGTGTAAAACCAGTGTATTGCTTATAATCACGAATAAAGTGAGCCTGATCGTAATAACCACTCTGGTAAGCCACATGAGTAAGAGAACGCGTAGGATTACTCTTTAGGCGCTCGAGTGAATAAATAAATCTGGAAACCCTCAGGTAATCGCGCGGCGATAAACCTACATATTGCTGAAACTGCCTGGATAGATGGCGCTGGCTAAAACCAATATGACTGGTAAGGGCAGCTAAAGAGATTAAGCCTTTGGATAATTGAATCTGTTGAAGGCAATATTCGATCGCCAGATTATCATCAGCTTTGCGCAACTCTTGCAACAAATACTGCTGCAATAAAGCCACCCTGCGATTATGGGTGCCGCCATCGGCCATTAATGCTTCCAGCATGGCAGCCTTCTTTTCCCAAAGCTCGGCCAATGGTGTAGTACTATTCGATAATAAACGGAGTGGAATTTTGAAGAATCGATAAGCCATACCTGGTTGAAAACAAACAGCCATACAACCTGCTCCTTTCCTCATTTGCACATCAACCGGCTTGTTCATCCTAAAATTAACGATACTGCCATTATACAGTTCATTATCGATTATGGCAACCGGGGACGACGTATAATTGATAAAAATCTCTACACAGGTATCGGGTAATACGCGGATATCATGCCTATCCAATCCCCCATCACAATCCATGGTACAAATCTGGCTAACATAGGGTTTAAGTGCCGGTAGTATATCGTAACTTTCAATTTGCATCCTGCACAAATATACCCATTATTCTACGGCGAGTGTTATGTCTGTATGGTTTTAAAAAAGAGGACAGCTGCAATGCAACTGTCCTCCCAACTCTGTTTTTATCTTTAAAAGCTTATCCTATTCTTTCTCATCCAAAAGGTACAAGCCAAATTCGGCCAATGTTGGGTTTAACCTCGAAGCCAATATTTTAAACCTTACCCGTTTAGCGGTAACTGCGTTAAATTTTAACAAGCGTTTGTAACCTACTGTAGTACCCGATGCAAAATTCTTCCATTCGGTACCATCAAAATATTCGGCTTCAAACTTTTCTATACGCTGCCCCACGGCAATATTTTCCTGTAGAGAGAGTACATTAAAGGTTGTATTTTTTGTCCAGTTTAATTCGATGGTAGTTGTGCTATCCTTACCAGTTGTTGTAAAATAAGTATTTAGTTTACCATCAAACATGGCTTTTAGGTCTTTGCCTGATACCGAGGTGATCGTTGCCGACTCAGCAATATTATTGGTAAAGGTGTTTTTCATTTTCCGGCCAAAGGCAGCCAGGTTTTTAACGTCGTTTTCGGCTATAAGCCCCTGGGTATTTGGCGGAATATTTAAAAGTAAAACCCCGTTCCTACCTACCGATGTAAAATAAATGTCCATTAACTTCCCCGGTGTTTTAACCTTAGCATCTTCGTTGCTATGGTAAAACCATCCCGGACGAATGCTCACATCGGTTTCGGCCGGATACCACACCAAACCTGTTGCATTCACCAGCTTACTGCGGCTACCACGATCCTGATCTTTGTAAGACCCCGTTAAGGTCGGAATTACATTTACATCTTTTTGAGATAATGCGGCTATCTTCTCCTGACTCTGCTCTCCCATAGGTAGCACACTCCATTCAGTTTCGCGCCCAACACCTGTTTCGGTACCTACCCAGCGTACATCGGGCCCCTGCACTGCAATAACCGCCTGTGGCTGCAATTTCCTGATTAAGGTGTACCAGCTATTAAAATCGTAAACCTGCTTTTTGCCGTTAGGCCCTTCGCCATTTGCACCATCAAACCAAACTTCATCTACTTTACCATATTGAGTAAGTAGTTCGGTTAACTGGTTTACGAAATAAGTATTGTAGGCATCTGTTCCGTACGAAGCATTATTGCGGTCCCAGGGCGATAAATAGACCCCAAAGCCAATATTGTATTTTCTACAAGCTTCAGCTACTTCTTTTACAATATCGCCCTTACCCTGCTTGTAAGGGGTGTTTTTTATACTGTGCGCTGTAAATTTACTTGGCCATAAACAAAAACCATCATGATGTTTGGCGGTAATAATGGCCTGTTTAAAGCCCGCATCTTTAATGGCTTTAACCCATTGCTCTGCATTGAGTTGTGCAGGATTAAAAGCAGCAATATTTTCTTTTCCATCGCCCCATTCCCTATCGGTAAAGGTATTGATACCAAAGTGAAAAAAAGCAGTTAACTCGAGCATCTGCCAGCGCAGCTGGCGTGCCGATGGTGTTACGTTAGCCGCCTTGTTAATGATGGTACTTTGGTTATCGCCGGGCGAAATACTAACGATGCTTTTCTGGGCATAGGCCTGCGAGAAAAGCAAAGAAATAATAAAAATTGTCTTTTTCATTTGTGTTGTTGGTTGTGTGGGGTAAACTCAATTGAGCTCATAAATTTATGCATAAAAGCAACAGCAATTAAGCTGCTGCTTTTAAAGAGCGCATATTTTTAAAACTGTTTTAATACCGGGCTGCTAAACTTAGCCAGTTTACCATCCGGGATTCTGCACCAGCTTGGTACTTTTCTGGATTTCTGCTAATGGAATAGGCCATAAATAATATGCACGGGTAAATACCCTGGTTTCGTACTGTGTGCGTTTTAGAAATTCAGCATCGGTTTCGGCTCCTACGTTCATACCGTAAAAAGGACCTCCCTGTGCGCCCTGTCCCGAAGCATTCTCGGCAATCATCCACCTGCGCACATCAAAATATCGCTGACCTTCAAAACAAAGTTCAACCCGGCTTTCCTTTCTGATTGCCTCACGTTGCAAAGCCTGATTGCCAATAATAGCCGGATTACTTACGCTCCATTTGGGAATACCTGCGCGTTCGCGTACCAAATCTACGTACTGGGCAATTTTAGGATCGGCAGGATTAACTTCATTTAATGCCTCGGCATATAAAAGGTAAAATTCCGCTAAGCGAAAGATAAAAGAAGGGCGGTAAAAGCTTTTCGGTGCCGTGGTTACCGACTGGCTTACTGTTCTGTTTAAGCGTTTGTACATGTTGTAACCGGTAATCGAATAGTTAGAAGCAATATCGTTACCATTTCCCTTGGTAAACTTAATCAGTGCGTTGGTTACAGGCCATCTTTTTCCATGATAAACAATAGAAGCATAAAAACGGGGCTCGCGGTTTACATACATGTTAAAAGTCCCTGCTTCCGATCTTCCTGCAGGCACCTCGGTTACAGTGGAAAAACCTACCTCGCTATAACCCGATCCTGAATCGTTAATGGATTTACCGTTTTTCATAAAGAAGGCATCCACCAATTCCTGTGTAGTGCCAACATTTCCATAACCACCCTGGCTACGTGGGGTTGCCCGGCGTACCATACCATCTCCCGAAGAAATGCTGCCGTAGGCTTCGTTACCACTTGCCCAGATTACTTCACTGTTCATAGCCTGAAACAACTGATAAATAGATTTATCGGGATCTAATACTCCTGCAGTAAATTCGCGGTACAAATCATATTTACCGACCGAGAAATTAATAAAATCCTGAAGTGCATTAACCGCTTTTTGCCATTTGTTATCATCTTTTGCCGGAAACAACTTCTTACCACTCTTATTGGTTAATGCCATTGCTTCAGCAAAACCACCATTGTACAGTGGACTGGCAGCCATAACCAGTATTTTGGCCTTTATAGCAAGGGCAACACCTTTGGTTGGCAGAGCGAGATTATTGATATCGGTTAAGGGAATATATTCATCAAGATCGGGAGCTACGGCATCCATCTCTTTGGTTACATAATTTACCACTTCATCCACACTATTGCGCTCAAAATCCAAATCGGCATCATTAGGGTTAACAGTCTTATCCATAATCGGAATTGGCCCATATAGTTCGAACAACAAATAATGATAATACGCCCTTAGAAACCTGGCCTGTGCCATTAACTTTTTAAATTCAGGCTCCTCGATAGCATCGGCAACAGTGCCACCCGACGAAGTGCCACCAACACGAGGTATAACCTTAGCATTGGCCATAAAAACATTGGCCTGGCGAATATACAGGTATAAATCCCAACGGCTAAATGGTGCATTTGAAGCATTAAAACCTGCAGGCGGTTCTACCCTGAAAGCACCTTGCTGGTTTCTGTTTTCATCGGTAAAAGCTGGCCAGGGATTATCTACCCCCCTAACGGCTGTAGTAGATAACTGAAAAACCATTGCCGATGAAGTGCCAATACCTGCAAAAATATTGCGGTGGAAAGCACGTGCATTGGCCGGTGTAGAAAAAATCTGGTCGAGTGTAAGCTGACCTGCAAGCTCATCGGATACATTTAAATAGTTTTTACTGCACGAACCTAGACTTATGATCATGCAGCACAGCAACAAGGCTTTATATATTTTTGATTTCATCATTCTTCTTCTTTGGATATTATAAATTAAACTCAATGCCAATGGTGTACGAACGCGGAATGGGGTAATTTAGGCCTTCATTGGCATTCCCGATCTCAGGATCCCACATTTTAATGTTATCCCAAACGGCTAAATTATTACCCATTAAGTATATCCTGCCGGTTTCGAAACCAATTTTCCGCAGCATTTTTTTAGGGAAACGATAACCCAGTTCAATATTTTTTAAACGAATAAAACTGGCATCTCTCAGCCACCAGGTGCTGGCTACCTGATTGTTTGCAAAACTATTGGAGTGCAACCTCGGATACATCACATCCTGACTTGGGTTCGCCTCAGTCCACCTGTTAGCGGCTTCTGCTCTTAAATTTGACTCTTCGACGCCAAATGCAAATGGAAAAAAGTTACCGCCCGCAAATTGACCAAATACGGTTGAGGTACGCCCCACACCCTGAAAAAAGATACTGCCGTAAAAACCCTTATACTCGGCATTGAGCCCAAAACCGTACACAATGCCCGGATTAGCAGGATTACTGCCTGTATAATAGCTCCGGTCAAAATTATCGATCTTCCCGTCACCGTTTAAATCCTTGTATTTAATATCGCCGGGCCTAACTACACCACCCAGTGTGCTTACAGGTAGCCCTGGTTTTAAAGTGTAGGTACGTTTTCCTGCAGCATCGGTAACCAGTGTAAAATCGTTATCGGCATATAAACCATCAGCTGTATACAGGTTCCACTCACCAATGCTTGTCCCGGTTTGGTTCATCCAGGGATAAGGTTGTGGTAGTTCATCAATCTCGAGTATTTTGTTTTTGGCAATAGTTAAGTTACCCCGCGCCGTTAATTTCAAACCGCCAATATTTTGTTTAATGTTAACTGATCCGTCCATCCCTTTGTTGGATACCGAACCGAAATTTTGCCATGGCGACTGCCTGAAGCCGGTAACGCCCGAAACAGTGCGGCGTTGCAATAAAATACTGGAGCGCAGGTTATTGAAATAATCAACAGAAAAATCTACAGCACCTTTAAACAATTCAATATCTACTCCGTAATTCTTCTTATTTTCTATCTCCCAGGTTAAATCGGGTGCTTCAAAACGTCCCTCCACAATACCATTTAAACCATTCAGAGAGCCTGTACCACCAATTCCAATTGGGTAGCCGGTGGTGCCAGTGGTATAGGTACCACGGTAAAGAAATCTTGCCCCGCCGGTATTGTCGTTACCTGTTTTACCAACAGATGCCCTGAATTTTAAAGATGATACTACCTTACGCAGCGCTTCAGGATAAAAAGGTTCGTTACTGGCATACCATGCCCCACCTATTGCAGGAAAAAAACCAAAACGGTTACCGGGCGAAAAAGTTTCACTTCCGGTTACGCCGAAATTGCCTTCTACAGAATACCGGTTGGCGTAGTTATAGGTTAACCTACCCACATAAGCCTGCTTTTTAAAGGCCAATGCCTCCCCTTGCTGCTGTGCTTCTTTTTGGTAAGTTAACAACATAGCGCCAACAGTATGATCGTTTGCGAAAACCCGGTTATAATTTAATGAACTTTCTAAATAGATATTTTTCTGACCATTACTTGTTTCTACAGGCTCGCCCAAAGTTGTTTCAGGATTTCCAACCTGAGTAAAGATTAGCTTACCATTGGCATCGCGTGCGGTTGCATTGAACTGTTTAGGCGACTTTAGTCTGTTCATGTAATAATTCATGGTAGCATCAAAACTAACAATCCCTCTAAAGCTCAATCCTTTGGTAATAAAATCTAACTTTTGATCTAAAGATAATTTGGATTGTAAACTTGTTCTCCATTCTTTAGCATAACCCGATTCCATTAACAAATTGTAGGGGTTAGAGCGGTTGGAACTTGGAATACCGGGATGGCCGGCTATAGTGCCATCTGAGTAAACGGCAGGAAAAAGATAACCCGGCACACCCATCATCCGCGAAAAAATGGCTGCTGTTCCTGTACCCGGATAGTTTGTTAACAGGTATTGTCCGCTCAAATCTACTCCCAATACAGTTGTTTTGGTAACATTTAAATCAATATTGCTACGCAGATTGTAGCGCTTAAGCCCCAGATTATTATCATAAATATTATTGGGATTGGAATTAAAAATTCCGTTTTCCTGATAGTAAGCGCCCGAAACAAAAAACTTAGCAATATCGCCCCCACCCCTGAAATTTAAAGTATGGCGGGTATTGTAGGTATTATCTCTGAGCATAACATCCAGAAACTTGGCATTCGGATATAAATCAGGGTCTGTACCATTCTTATAAAAGGCCAGCTGCTCATCTGTTTTAAACACCGGACTATCTTCATTACGCAAGGCTTCATTATAAGCAAAAAGGTAATCGTAAGAATCCATAAACTCGGGGAGCCTGGTGGGTTTATTCTGAGTATATTCTCCACGGTAGGTAATTTTTGTTTTTTGCACCACACCGCGCTTTGAAGTAATTAAAATTACACCATTAGCCCCTTCTGCCCCATATACTGCTGTGGCTGCAGCATCTTTCAATACGTTAAAGGTTTCAATTTCATCTGGTTCAATATCAGTCATGGCGCGAGGTATCCCATCAACCAGCACAAGCGGATTGGTTCCGCCGGCAAAGGAACTTACTCCCCTGATCCAGAATTCGGCATTATCATAACCCGGTTCTCCCGATCGCTGAATGGCAATAATACCGGGCACCTGGCCGGCAATGGCATTAGTTAAGCTGCGGGTGGGTATGCGTAGTGCATCGCCCTTTACCGAAGAAACGGAACTTACCAGGCTGCTCTTTTTTTGCTTGCCAAAACCAACTACCACTACATCACTAAGGTTAGCTTCGTCGTTTTTAAGCAGTACATTAATTACCGTACGGCCATTTAGCGGCTGTTCCTGGCTTTTGTAGCTCAACAAACTAAAAATCAATACTGCTCCTTCGGGCACTCCTTTTAATACAAATGAGCCGTTTCCGTCGGTAGCAGTACCGATGGTGGGTTTATTTTTAACCTGCACCGTAACACCTGGCAGTGCAAGCCCCGAGGTATCTTTTACTGTTCCGGTAATAGTTAATACCTTTGCTGCAACCGAATTTATTTTAGCCGTTTCTAAAATGGTGATGGTTTCGCCGTGAATCCTGAACCCTAAACCTGAGCCTTGCAGGGCTTTACTTAAGGCGGTATTGATATCGGCATTACTTACCTTAAAAGTAACTGGCAAAGCCTTTTGAATGGTTTCTTCGTTGTAAAGAAACCGGTAACTGGTTTGTTTATTTAACTCAGTAAAAACGGTTTTTAACGCTGCGTTTTTTACTGAAATATTAACCTGTTGCGCCCTTCCGTTGGCGAATACGCCAATCTGAAGTACAAAAATTAAAAGGGTAACAAGTTTCATAATTTTGATAACTATTGGTATACCGGAAATTGCTTGCCGGTGGGCAATATTTTGTCTGTGACAAAAGAAATTCATACTTTCGTTTGATTTAGGTTAGAGAAATAAGTTCGGTTTTAATACTGTTTTTTCGTACCTGAATTACTTACCGGAGGTGGTGGTACACTTCCGGTATTCATTTTTCAGACATACGTGGTCCTGTCTGCTTTTACATCATATTTTTTCAGTTTGGTTTATATTTGGTTAATTGATAATCAGGTTCCGGCCTTCTATACCAAAAGACAGGTTACTTACATCTTTAAGCATATCCAGTACTTCGCTTAATTTAGCCTTTCTGCTCACATGCCCGCCAATATGGATATCTGGCAATTTCCTTTTGTAAACAAGTTTTAAATCGTACCACCTGCTTATTTCAATCAAAACAGGCTCCAACGCATCATTACTGAAATAGAAATCGCCTTTACACCAGGCCACGGCTTTATCCACATCGCCTTTTGAAACTGCAATATTTTGCTGATCGGACAGTGCCTGCCTGCCCGGAATAAGGATATTGCTGCTTTTGCCATTACTCACCTTAATCGATCCTTCTAAAAGTGTGGTTTTTGCCGTTTGGTTATATGCCGAAATGTTAAAATGGGTGCCTAAAACTTCAACATCCGATTCGTTAAGTTTAACTTTAAACGGACGGGTAGCATCTTTAGCCACTTCGAAATAAGCTTCGCCTTTTAAACTCACTAACCGCTCATTGCCTGCAAAGCTTACCGGAAATTTCAGTTCCGACATGGCATTCAACATTACTTTTGAACCATCAGGCAAGGTTACCTTGTAAGTTCCGGCCATGGGTACAATTAAAGTGTTGTATTTTGTGCTGGCGGGATCGTTAGTTTTGGACTGTCCGTAACTGATTTCGCCAAGGTTGCTGATAATCGTAGTACCTTTTTCATCGTCAATTACCTGTTTTTCTTTGTTTAGCGATATTTGGATACCATCAGAAAGGATTAGCTTAGCCGTTTGGGTGCCCGGTAAAACATCGTTTTTGTAGGTTTTGGTTATATCGGGAATAATCCGTGGATCGGGTTTATTTAAATTGAAATAGAAAATAGAAACTCCAATAACTGCGATCAAAATGGCCGCATATTTAAGCCAGCCATAACGGTTTTTATGCTGAACAACTTTAGTTCCGTTAAAACGGTTGTTAACCTTACGCCAGGCCTGATCTACATCCACACCATCCATATTTGCCAGGCGCTCTGCTGTGATGCCGGCAGTACGGTAAGTTTCAAGCAGCTCATACCTTTCTTCATCTTCAGCCAAAAGCAACTTCAATCGCTCCTCCTCTTCGGTGGTTAGAGTACAAAGCAGGTATCCGGAAATTAATGCTGACAATTCAAAGGCTTCTTCTTTCATCGTTTGTATGGGCTATACAACTAAGAAACCTGAAGAGTAAAAAAGGATGGAAAATAATTTGAAAAAAATTAATGATGGAGATACATAGCCGCAAAAAGTGCCATTGCAGCTTTTCCGAGGTGTATTTTCATCAAAGATAACGCGCGTTTTTTCTGACTTTTAACCGTGTTGATGCTAATATTCATCAGTTTGGCAATTTCGCTATTGCTTAATCCTTCTAAATAACCATATCTGATTACCATGGCGCATCCGAGTGGAAGGGCATTAATCTGATCATAAATCTCGGCAATAATCTCGGTATGGATAATACCTTCCAATATCTGTGGATCGGAATAAATATCCAACGGATTGTTTTTATTATAAACATCGACCACATTGTTATGCCGTATTTTATTTAAACAGGCGTTTTTTACGGTAGTGTATAAAAATGATTTTACTGCATTGAAATTGGCAGCTATACTTTCCTGTTGTTCTAAATAAACCACAAAGGCATCCTGGGCTACATCTTCTGCCAATTCTTTATCCTTTAACAAGTAATATGCAAAATCATATAAACGCCGGTAAAGCTTTTTAAAAAGCTCCTCAGGTTGCAAAACATCAGCAACATCTCCGTTGTTTTTATTGAACATAGTTATTATTAGCCGTTAGATAAGGATAGTGGGTATAAATTAAATGGATCTCCAGGGAGTTTTAGCTCTGACTTGTTTTATTTGGTAACAGCAAATTTATAAGAATTACAGTAAGATCAAAATGAACAAGGTGAATTTAAGGCTAAAGCCTACAGCGGAGAGACCAAAACGGAAAGACCAAAGCGAAGAGCTTGGATGTCCTTAAATGTCTAAGATGGTGAAAAAGACCGGGATCGGAAAGTCAGAGGTCCGGGGACCGGGAGGTTAAAGATTAAAGACCAAAGCTAAAAGATCAAAACGGAAAGCTGAGATGTATAAGCTGTTAACCCGCCAGTTCTATTTCTTTAAGATTTTTTCCTTTCAAAAAAACTTTTCTAATGAAAAGAAACCTAACCTGAATTTTAGCAGTAAAACGAATCGTTTGGTTATTTTCTCCACCTGCAAAAACATAGATATAAGTAGAAATACTGAATCTACCCATTTCTGGTACAAGGTTGAAGCCTAAACCTTCATCATTAAAATCACCATTATTAAATAGCCCCGTGAATCTGGTTTCGTTCAATTTTAGTGCACGAGAGGCTAAGTAAGGTGTTAGAAATCTTCTTACTATAACAGCAACAATCCTTCTATAAATAAGGTAATTTATAAGAAAGCCAATTATTACGGCTGAGGTTATGATTAATACAATTATATAATTCATGTTTAACTACCCAATATTAGAAATTTATTGTCGTAGGTTTTGAAACAGAATCAATTACTCCATTCACTACTGTAAAGTTTTTAATAGAATGGCCATAGGAATAATTTGCCTAACAAGCTAAATCTTCTTGCTCCATAAATTAACCTAACCAGATTTAGACCTATCCATAAATATACAGTCTTAAAAATATGATGCCACATCCAATAATAATAAAGGAACCTAAAAAACATCCAAAAAAAACAACGGTAATCTTTCGATCACTGAAGCGATACTTGTTAACTGCCTCTTTCATTGCTTTCCGAAATACATTTTTATATTTCCTTCGTACCCCAATAAAAACAATTAGCCACAATAAGAATACTGTAGCAATAACTAACGGCATGTTGTTACTAATTACCTCACTACTAACTAGAAGCACATAGATTAGACCATAAAAAAACATAAGTACATTAGCAACCATGAGCGAAACAATATTAAAAGTTCGTAGTACAATTCTTTGTGAATCAAACTTTTTCATAATTGTTAGAAACCGATGTGTTATAAACATTAAAAATTCTAATATCATCTTTATTTAAAATACACTCTCATATAATTCGGCCATTTGCACATGAAGCAAATAATATAAGCAAGAAAACATATAATACCATTAAATTTCCTCTCATCATCAAATTTTACCTTCAACAATATTCAATAAACATGATATCCTGCTCATTTTAAAAAACATACACCAAACATCATCAATCCCTTCAATTAAAGTTGGTTCCTCATTGCTCAATTCAATTCTCAACTGATGCCTGAGCAAATCCGTCATCCCAAAAATATCATCAGGACTCAACAAATTAATCCATTCAGTTGTCGCATTGTGTAAATTGGAAGCTACTACTTGTTTAATGTATGTTCCGTTATACTTTTCCATCTTTTTACGGTTCTACCCTCCCCATGTAACAACTATCGGCGGCACGTTCGCGGTCATCAGATAAAACCGTTATATATACATCGGCAAATACCTGCCCACCGGGATATTTTAAATTGTAAGTAAAGGCCTCGTCAGCGCGTTGGGCCGCAGTGGTACTGGCTTCATAAATATCGCCTTCATCATACCAGATTAAAATACTCAATAAATCAGTAGGCTGCGCGCTATTTCCATAACTATTGTTCCAGCTAAACTACAACTATTTTGCCGTGTTATGCTGCATAATAAGCCCTGGCAAACCCGGTAGTGCACCGTTACTCACCACCTTACTGGCGTAGATGTAGTAAGCCGGATACTCGCCTGCAACAATGCCCGTATCAAAGGCCTGTGCTGCATTTTGCACCGAATGTTCGTGCGTATGGTTTTTAAAAGTAGTAGCAAAAAAACCGGTGAACTGCGATCGCCATTTCTGCATTAGCCGAAAGCGCTCGCGAGTGGCCAGCTGCTTTGGTGTAGGTACTTTACTGGTTGATTTGGCTACACTCCTGATGTAGTTTTCCCTCTAAACTGATAGCCAATTACTGCGCCAACTTTTCCTGAAAAGCCACCCGCTATGCCGTTTTTAATTCGTGCGATATATTTTTCGATTAGGTATGTAAATATTCCGAAACGTATTATCCGGTTATAAACGACTAATTATTAACGCAATTCACTCGGAACTACTTCGGGAAAAAGCGAAGGTATTCCAATGAAGATCCGAAGAAACTCCGAAGGAATAGCGAAAAAAGTTAAAAAACCAAAGCAGAAAGACCAAAGCTAAAAGCTTGGATGGCCTTAGGTATCTGAGGTGGTAAAAAAGTTCGAAGTCGGAAAGTCGGAGGCCTGGGGATTAGGTGGTTAAAGAAAGCGCTAAAAGACCAAAGCAGAAAGACTAAAACCAAAAGCTCAGATATTCTTAAATGCCTTAAATGGTGAAAAAAGACAGAAGCCAAAGAGTCTTAGGTGTAAACTATCGGATTGGCTATTCGAATTAAAGCCACAGACCAGCAGATTTAATCTCATCCTATAGCTAATCTGTAATCTGTGGCTAAAAAATTAAGCGTTTGCTATTTTTCTTTACGCGTTACCTGAATATTCCTTTTGCTTATAAAAGGTACAATTTCTTTGTCTGGAGCAAGGGCAATTTGCTCAACATAATTTAACTGTGCAGGCGAAGCACCTACCCAATTGCTTTTTCGTCCATCAATATGAATGGTTCCGGATGTAGGGTTAATGGTTAAAGTGGTAAATAAGGCATCCTGATAAGGACAGGTGCTGGAAATCCATGGGTACTTTTCATGAATTTCTTCGGAATAACTGTTGTGTTTGTACTTTGATCCTACCCAGAAATAAGAAGCAGAATTAAGGTGTACATAGTTTATATTCTTAATTAAAAGCTGGCAATCGATATGGGTATGCCCGTTTATGGCTACTAAAATCTTATCGGCAGCACTACTTAATATTTCTTGTATTTCTGCAGCATTATCAACTGCCAGTTCGCCAGCCAAAGGCTGGTGGCTCATTACTACAATGGGTTTATTTATCGTTTTTAATTGCTGCTGCAACCACTGTCTCTGTTCGTCGTTAATGTACGATGGGTATCCACTCTTACGGGTAGGTGATCCTTTATCATTACCATCTAAAACAATGAAACAAATACCATTAATTTCTTTGGTATAGTACCGGGCTGGCATTTTATAATACTCCAGGCACTGTTCTTTGGTATGTCCGGCATCGGTATCGTGATTGCCAATTACATGCAAAGCTGTTTCATGTGCATGGTTAAAACGGTCGATGAGCGTCTTATTTTTAATGTTGGGATAAGCAAAATCCCCCATTTGCATGATAAAGTCGGGCTTATTTTTCTTAACATGAACTAAAAATGCTTCCAATCGCTCCGCACCATCGTGCATAATATCGTGGTGCAAATCGGTAATGAGGCTGGCCTTAACCATTTTCGCTTTTGAAGGAAACATGCCCAAAACGGTATTGGGGATCTGCAAAACAATACCGGTGACCATTATGCCATTAATAAAGCTTCTTCTGTTGATCTTTTCCATAGTTAATAATTTATTATTTTTATGAAAAGGCCAAACCCAGTATTGGTTTCAGCCTTTTCTATTAGCGTATTATGGTGCTACTGATATCATAATTGTCCAATCGCGCACAATACCATTGGCCGATGTTACGCGATATACAAATTTACCTTTCGAAAAATCGGCGATTACGCCCGCTGGCGGAGCGCCATCTAATGGTTCTATTTTCTGGGCAAAATGTGTAAACCTGATACCCATTTTGGTAACATCGGTTCCTTTGGCTGCCGCAATGGTAATCATTGCATTATTTTTATCGATAACATTCGTTGGTGTGGTAATACCTGTATTCTGGTACCCCGACACCGGATCGGTATACCCCAATTGATTGGTTACCACAGTATATTTAAAAAGTACCACCCCTGTAATATAGGCCTGATCGCCCCAAACGGTATCATCTAGCCCTACTCTTGGTTTTAAACATGCTGTTGTACTTATCGAAAAGATAAACAGCAATATAACTATCCACTTATTAGGTTTCATAATTTTGAATTTTATAGTAATCATTAAATCTTCTTATCTCCAGCCAGGGTTTTGCTCAAGTTTAGCCCCCTTGGTTTGGTATAGCCTGATTTCCTGCAGCGGAACCCCGGCGAGGTAATCTCTTGCAGGTTCAATAAAGAACCCCCGGCCTCCCGGCCTGAAATCGGCTATTTTAAATAAGGGGTTAATCCTCCCATCAGGAAAACGATCTACGTTACTGCCTGAGGTTAAATTCAGCACCGTTTCATTCAGGGTATACCCATCAGCGCGGATCTGGCTATATTTTGTAGCGTCGCTTCCCATATCCAGGGCTACCTGGGACGGAGTGCGGTTATAATAATCTAAAAACTCCTGCAATAAAGCGCCCTTGGGCTGATAACCGTTAACCACCTTTTCAAATACACCCCATCTCTTTAAATCATCCAACCTGAACCCCTCGAGGGCAAACTCTACACTACGCTCTCTACGGATCTCATTAACCAGCGGGGTTTCACTCAAATCAAAACCCAATTCCTCACGATAAATAAATCCGGCGCCAGCATTTATGGACATGGGAATCATCCCCACCCTACTTCTGATCACGTTCACCGTTTTATCCAGATCAGCCTGATTAGCGGTACCTAAAATAGCTTTAGCCTCAGCCAAGGCTAATAAGGATTCCTCATAACGCATTAACACATCATCTGTTTCCCCTTTTCTGTACTCCTGGGCAAAAACGGCACCTTTAAAATTCCGGTAGCCGGTTGAAGTAAAACCTTCGGTGTAGGAACCTGCAGGTGCAATAAGCGGGTAACGGAAAGGTGTACCATCGCCACCACGTCCGGGTAGCTTATTAAACGGCCCTCGATCTGAAGTCCAAACCGTTTGTTTAAAGCGGGGGTCGAGGCTGCTGCTTAACGTACTCAGTGTCCCGGTAGTGCTTTGCTGGCTTCCATCGGCCTTCAGATACATATCGACCAGGTGGTCTGTAATAGAAGGTCCATAATCAATAATTTTAAAAAAGAAATTGTGACTATCTACTAACTTAGCTGCATCATACACTTTGTAAAGAACCACTCCGTCAGTGGCACTCGCATCCTTTTGGGCAAATAACTGATTATAGGCTAATGATTTATCGCCCTGATTGGTAAATATTTTATTGCCATAACGGCTGATTAACATGTTTGCCGCAGGCTCAACCATTGCCAGAAATTCTGCTCCGTTTTTACCTTGCATGGCAAAGGGTGAGTTCTTTCTACCGTGATAGCGTTCCCAGGTACCTTCGTAAAGTGCCACCCTGGTTTTAAGCACAAGTGCGGCATCTTTGGTAATCCTTCCGGATATCCCGCCTTCTGCCACTCCTTTCCAGTTGAGTTTTGCTATTGCAGAATCGAGATCTTTAATAATCTGACTGGCTACTTCGTAACGCGAAGCACGGGGTTTATAAAGTTCTACGACATCTGTTTCTTTTAAAATATCGGTAATCACTGGTACTCCGCCAAAGTTTTTCAACATTGCAAAATAATCCCATGCCCTGAAAAAATAACCCTCGCCAATGTAATGGTTTGTTGAAGCATTTTTCTGCGCGTTTAACAAGGCGTAATGAAGGAAATAATTATCACTTCTGATAGCGGTGTACCCACTATTCCATGCCGAGCTGGTTTCTGGTGCAACAGAATTGGATGTGGACATATTTAAACCCGCCGTTACCGTATTTTGGATAATCATCATATCCGAATTGGCATCCAAACTGGTATTGGCTATATTGCCTAAGGCTGTATACTGAGGTGCCAGTTTGGGGTAAAAACCGTTTGCATAGGTTTGCAGATCAGTCGCTGTACGGAAAAGGTTTTCGGGCCCTGCAGAAGTTAAAGGATCTTTGTTTAAAAAGTCCTTCTTACAGGAGCTCAGCACCAAAAGCAGCATCATGGTGGGGAGCGTAAAGCTTTTTATTTTGTTAATGAACAATTTCATATGTTTATTTTTTTTATTAAATTCTATAATCTGATTAGCCCGCTACAACCCTACCTTAATACCAAATGAATAGTAGCGTAAAGGTGGATAACCACTTGTGCTGTTACTGAACAGGCCAGAGAGATTACTCAAAAACTCTGGATCGTACTTGATAAAAGATTTAGAATAAATGAACCCTAGATTTTCACCACTGGCGTAGATATTTACATTTTTTAAGCGGGCTTTGGCTACCCATTTCTGGGGAAGGTCATAACCAATGGTTATATTCCGGATGCGCAGGTGGGAAAGATCAAGTGAATACTTGTCTGTAGCCAGACCACTCCCGGTATTTAAGGCAGGGAAAAAAGCATCTGGATTACTGGTATTCCAATATCCCAGTTGACTGCTTTCCTTAAATACAGGCGTATAGAAATAAGCAATTCCCCCACTGCCTGCATTCGTGCCCCATACATACAAAGAATTGGTATATACTTTCCATTGCATTACCCCTTCAAATATTGCCGATATATTGAAATTGTTCCACGAAAAGGAAGGTACAATGGAATAGCTCTTACGCGGATAGTTGAAACCATCCCTCACCACATCGCCCATGCTATACCAAAAGTTTCCGTTACCAGCATTAATATAACCATCTCCATTCAGGTCCTGATACTGCAGGTATCCCGGATAGTTATAAGTTCCGGTAAGCGTACGACCGTTTAAATCGTTAATATTCTGTGCTATTCCGGCAGATTTATATACGAAGTTCTGACCAAAAAGTTCGCCTGGCGTCCATGCGCCACTTCTTAAGCCTGAAGCGTTGCTACTGTACTTGGTTACGTAACCAATATAATCGCTCATATTCACTCTAATATCATAAGTAAAGGGTTTTGATGCCAGGGTAAATTTATCATTCCAGCCGATACTCAGCTCCCAGCCCCGGGTTTCTGAAACCGAGTTGTTTTGAGCCGGAGCACCCGTTCCCAATACCGCTGATACGGGATCTGGTGGGCCGATCTGATCTTTTACCCGGCGCTGATACCAATCATAGGTGATGTTAAGCCTTTGTTTTAAAGCCGTAATATCGATACCAAAATCAAGCACGGTTGGCTTAGCCCAGGTTTGTGTAGCACTCAGTAATCCGGGTGGGGTAAATACATTTGAATAATTTCCGCCTAAAAGTGTGGTTTTACTTACAGATGCACCAAGTACGGCTACAGGGTAGTAACTGCTTGCCCCTACAGAAGTAAGATCGCCTGAGCTCGACCATGATACCCTTGGTTTAAATTCGTTAATCCAGTTTTTCAGGGGCCAAAAATTTTCTTTAGCGGCATTCCATGCTCCGGAAACTGAAGGAAAAAATCCCCACCGGGCATCGGCAGCAAAGCGTGAACTGGCATCCCTTCTGCCTGCAAACTTGATCAGGTATTTCTCGCGAAAATCATAAGTAAATACCCCATAATAACCCAAAGTGGCCCACTCATACAAATTATCATCTGCAAGCGGATTATTGGCTGCAAACCTGAGTGCTTCAATTTCATTTGGTGCATATAAATCTGTTTTACTTCCGGTAAGCGATTCAAATGCATTTTTTTCAATTTGCATTCCAACCTGTGCCAACAGATTGTGGCCACCTTCGAAGCTTCTTTTATACTGCCCACTAAACTTGGCAAACTGATAATTAAGCAGGCTACTCGATTTAGTAATCGCGCTCGAATTGGCCGAACGATTATTTTGAACCAGTGTTCCGTCCGGCAGTTCGGTATAGGCAACCTTGTCTACTTTTGAGTAAAAAGAATTGCTTAAACGCAGACTGTAATCGCCGTTCAGTTCAAAATATTTAAATGGCCGTACCGTAGCTCCTCCGGTAAGTACCACATCATTTCTTCTGTTTTTAATCAGTCCTCCTTCGCCCAATATACCCGATGCGCCTAAAATCCATGAATAGGCATTCCCTGAAGGTACTTTTAAAGGCGTTGCGAAATACTGGGTCATGCTGCCAAATATGTCTCCATAGTTGGCAATCAGATTACCACTTGGCCCATCTGTTGCTGCTCCATTGCGGTAATTTGCACCCTGGTTTTCCTGCCTTACCAAACTTACGTCTGTTCTTAAATCCAGCCATTCAGCCGCTTTGTAATTTAACTTGGTTTGGAAATTCTGACGGCTATTGTAGTTAAAATCGCCCTTGAACAAACCTTTACCACCATTATATCCAACACTTGTAAAATACTGTAACCGGTCAGTACCTCCACTTAAACTTAAATTGTGCTGCTGGCTAATGTCTGATTTGTTTAAATACGTATCATATAGTTTAGTAGTAGCAAAAGATTGTTCCCTGGTCCAGTATTTAAAACTGGCATCGGAAGTAGGAAACTGGCCATTTTCTATGTACGATTGTGCTTTATCCCCAAACCGGGTGCGCAGTTCATCGAAAGCAGGGTTATTCCAGTCTTGTTGTAGCCAGGCCTCCATCCTTGCAATGGTTATTGCATCTACTCCATCTGTGCCGGTGCCGGCAGGTTGACCGTTTTTTTGCGCCATGTTAATGTAGCGCGCCCATTCAGGTGATTCGGGTTGAGTAGGAAATGAAGTTATTTTTCCAATCCGGATATTATTGGAATAAGTTACAGTAGCTTTCCCCGATTTACCGCTTTTAGTTGTAATTAACAATACGCCATAAGGCGCTCTTGAGCCATAAATTGCGGAAGATGCACCGTCTTTCAGGAGCGAAACCGATTCTACATCATTCGGGTTAACATCTTGCATTGGTCTTTCGACCCCATCAATCAATACCAGGGGCCCACCAGATGTACCGAAGCCTGTAAAACCTCTGATATTAATACTGGGAACACTTTCTGGTGCCCCACTTGGCATTTTAATATTTAACCCGGGCGCCAACCCTACTAAACCGTCGGCAAGTGTCCTTAATGGCCTGTTTTCTATTTTTTTGGCATCGATTGTAGAAATGGCATCGGTAAGGCTGTTTCTTTTCACCTTACCGTAAGCTGTTATCACCACATCATTTAGGGTTTCCTGGCTTGGGTTGAGCAAAATTGGACCATTTATGCTGCCGGCCAAAACTTCTTTACTCTGGTATCCAATAAACGAAATAACCAAAATGGCTTCTTTATTAGCAATATCAATGGTAAAAATGCCACCACTATTGGTTTGTGTTACATTTTTAGTACCCTTTTCACTAACACTTGCCCCAGGTATGGGCTGGCCTTTTTCGTCGATCACTTTACCTGTAATTTTTTCGGCAGGTTGACTAAAAGGGATAAAAAAACCAGGTTTAATAACCTTTTCTTTAAGCAATACTGTCTTATCAGTTACCTGATAATCAATCGCCTGGTCTTTAAAGCAAATTTCGAGCACTTCTTCCAGCGAAGCATTTTTTACGTTGATAGTAACTGATTTGGCTGTTCTTAACACCTTCTTGTTGTAAAAAAAATCGTAGTTACTTTGGTTTCGGATTTCATCGATAATGGAAGTTAACGGAGCATTAACTTTACGCATAGTAATTTTTTGTGCGAAAGAAGACGCACTTACCTGCATGATGGTTATTATCAATAAAAATGTGGCTATCTTCATCACCAGCAGAATTTTATAAAATGCATGGCTGTTACCTCCATACTTCTTATGTAAGTTTAAATTCATAAATTTGAATGTTGGGTTTTGATTTAATACGAGATTTAAATTTTATTCCGGCATACCGGAATGGGTAAACTCAACGTCCGGTCAAAGGTGTTAGCGCACCTTTGACCATCCTTTTGGCTTACCGGCTTGCATTTATTACTTCATTACAATTACCCTCCTTCCTTCAATTTTAAAATGCACATCGCCATCAAATTCTATAAGTTTCAATAAAGAAGATATATTTTTAGCACGCGAAACTTTACCCGCATAAACAATATCCGGATCGGGTTTAAACTGATAAACAATTTCTACATTGTACCACTTGGCAACTTTTGCCATAATGGCTTCCAGGTTTTCGTCGAATTTAAAATACCCGTTTTTCCAGGCCACTACATCTTCAACATCAATAGCCCTAGTTACTGCAATGCTCCCACCTCCAACCTGTGCCTGCTCACCTGGTACAAGCAACCTGGTTTGCTTTCCTTCCGAAACTTTCACCGCACCTTCAAGTAAAGTGGTTTTCATCAATTTTTCGTCTGCATAGGCCATAATATTGAAATGTGTGCCCAGTACTTCTACTGTTTGACCATTGCTATGCACTTTAAATGGCATTTTGGGATTATGTGCCACCTCAAAATAGGCTTCACCTGAGATTTTCACATTTCTCTCTTTGCCAGTAAAATGCAAAGGGTAGGTAATGCTGGATAATGCGTTCAGCCAAACTTTAGACCGATCGGGTAAAATAACCTGCCATTGCCCGCCAACAGGTACTTCTATGGTATTAAATTCGGGTTGACTACCTGGATCAGTTTCATTTGCGATACTTTCATATACCAGTTGTCCATCAGCCGTTTTAGAAATCCTGATTCCAGACTGGCTGGCAATCTGGCCATTGTTTAAAGCTGCAAGGTTTATTTTTTTACCGTTAGCCAGTGTTAATGTTGCTGTATTACTGCCCGGTGCAATGTCGTTTGCTACAACCAGTTGTCTGTGTTCGGTTTTCTGCTTGTCTAAACCAAAATAGATGCTGGTTCCGATGGCTAATAGTACAGTTGCTGCAATGGCAAGGCCTTTTATTTTTTTATAAGCATTGAGTTTTACAACATGTTCCGTTTCCTGCCGGATACTTGCCTTAACATTTCGCAACATTTTCTGCCTGGTTTCGAGTTGCTCATCGGCCGGGAGCTGATCAGTATACCTAGTGTTAGTCGACTGGCTTTCGTACCACTGATCTATTTCCCGGATTTCAGCAGCTGTGGCCTCTCCGTTTTTGAACCTGGTGATAATTTCTAGTAAGTACTTGTCGAACTCTTTTTGGCTATCGCTCATATAAACGTACTCGAAGCAAAGCCGAAAAGGTTCTACTACCGCTTGCAACAAAAGCACAACAAACTGATTTACAGTTAAATATTTTTTTTTTATCAGCTACAAAAAATAATTATTTATAAAACAAGTACCAGAATACCAGCGTTAGGAATGTTTTGCTCCCCTTAAATTCTTCCCGTAGGAAAAACATTGCCTTGTGGAGGTGTTTTTTTACCGTACTCACTGAAATAGATGTACGCAGGGCAATTTCTTTATGTGACAATTCTTCGAAGCGGAACATGATGAATACTTCGCGGCACTTTTGGGGTAATTTCTGGCATGCCGAAAGCACACTGAGTTTAAACTCCCTAATCGCCAGTTCATCATCTACAGCTTGCGGGTTAACCTGTGTTTCGGCAATTAGGTTATCGATATGCTTATAATGCAGCTGTTGCAAACGATACATATCAATTACTTTGTATTTGAGCGCAGTTTTAAGATAAGCCTCCAATGTAGATTTAGGTTCAATTTCATTTCGCCGTAAATACAGATTAACAAATACTTCCTGCACCACCTCTTCAGCATCGCTCCTTGAACGTAAACGTTGATAAGCAGCATTTATTAAACACTCCCAGTATCGGTGATAAATTACTACAAATGCATCTTCCTTACCCAGTTTTAACAGGGCAAGTAAATCTGCATCGGTAAGTTTATTATGCTGTTCCATTAGAAAATTAAATATCTGACCTTCTAAAAATTATTTTACCATAATTCTTACTGCTATTTCGTTTTGGGTTGTGTAGCATTAAAGGCTAAAGCATATATTTGTTTAGTAAAATTAAACTTTGTTTATTAATAAGCAAATAACATCATGTTAATTTTTAGTTATTAAAACAGGCTATCAGATTTTCAACCAGATCAAAAGCCTAATGAATAAACCAGTAAAAAATAATTAAATCGCATTCAGATGAACAGTATCTCCACCCAACCCTTTATCATCAATGGCAAAACCTATTCACCTGAAGCAAAACCAATTGTGGTGATTTGTATGGATGGCTCGGCCGATGAATACCTTGATGCAGCTATGGCCCGCAACCGGATGCCCCATTTAAAAAAAATGATTGTACAAGGCTACAGAGGAATGGTTAGGGGCGCCCTGCCCTCGTTTACCAATGTAAATAATGCATCTATTGTTACGGGGCTTAGTCCGGCAGCGCATGGCATATGCGGCAACTATTTTTTTGATACTGCCATACAACAGGAAGTAATGATGAATGCAGCAACTTACCTTAAAGCCGAAACCATACTGGCTGCAGCTGCAAATGCCAGACGCAAAGTGGCCGTAGTTACTGCCAAAGAAAAACTGAGGGATATACTTTCGCATCGGCTAAAAGGCATTGCCTTTTCGGCTGAAAAAGCTGCACATGCTGCCCTGGATACACATGGTATTGAACAGGTAGAACAATTTGTTGGCCAGCAAACCCCACCAATTTACAGCGCTGAGGCCAGTTTATTCGTATTGCGCGCAGGAGTTGCTCTGATAGCCCGGGGGATGGCTGATGTTTTATACCTCTCGTTAACCGATTATATGCAGCATACTTATGCACCAGACACGGAACAATCACTCGCCTTTTATGAGACGCAGGATGTTGAATTGGGTAAAATGCTTGCTTTAGGAGCAATAGTGGCAGCAACTGCCGATCATGGTATGAATGCAAAAATTAAAGCAGACGGCTCTCCGAATATTTTGTTTATTGAAACCATGCTAACCGAAAGATTTGGTTCTGGCTTTAGGGTAATATGCCCCATTACCGATCCTTATGTGAAACACCATGGCGCCCTGGGTTCTTATGCGGTAGTTTATCTAAACGATAGCACCCAGATTAACGAAGTTAAAAACTGGCTTGAGTTGCAGGATGGGATTACCGAGGTGTACAGCAAAGAAACAGGTTGCCGCCTACTCGAACAACCTGCCGACCGTACAGGCGACCTTTTGATACTTTCAGCCCGTGATGTGGTGCTGGGTAAAACTCCAAACGATCATGATTTAAGTGCACTTGATGGAACCTTACGCTCGCATGGCGGCCGGTACGAGGAAATGGTACCCATGGTTATTTCTCATCCACTCAATTCAGTTTATAAAATGAAGGCACAGCGCGATCCCCGTAACTTCGATATTTTTGATTTTGCTATTAATGGGACAAGGTGATTAAAAACCAAAGCTAAAAGCTTAATTGTTCTTAAATGTCTTAAATGGTAAAAAAAGTCCGAAGTCGGATAGTCGGAAGTCCGGGGACGGAGAGCTTAAAGAAAGCGCTAAAAGACCAAAACAGAAAGACTAAAGCTTACATGGCCTTAAATGTCTTAAATGATAAAAAGATCTGTGTAAATGAGAGAAACTAAAATAAGCAGGTGGTTGCTACGCGCTCCCACCTACTTTTATTAAATTTTATCCCTCAGCCATTTTATGGTGGAAAGGGCATTTGCTAATGTCACCCTCTTTCTTTTCCATCACTTCTGGTGTTGAAACCGGTCTCCTGCGGTGCTGATCCTGCGTAAGCGGGAACACCGAGGTAAAGAAGTTAGACCAGCCACCAGTTCTTACGCGCAACAGATTAAACTGTTCTGGCGAACCCACGGCCTGACTATAAGTATCTGGACTGGCTACCGTGATGGTAAGGATATTGGATGAATGACCTTCGGCAAATTGCTGCATTACACGCACTATTCTCTCTGCCGGAAAATCTTCATCCACATTATAATCCGTTGGTGCACCATCAGTCATCAGATCAGCACCTTCGCCTTCGAAACCAGCCAATGAAGCCTCGAAACCTGCATACTGGTGATCAACCGGTAAATCCATCGGGCTTGGTGCCGCGCTCAGGTCAGAAGCTACAGCGGTGCCCAGTCTGCGACCATCGGCACTGGCTCCGTTCCATGCACCCATTTCTACATGGTTTTCGAAAGTACCTACTCCCGGCTGGATCTGAATACCAAAAGGATGTTCTTCGGTACCATAACGCGCGGCCAGGTTTTGCAAGGCACTGTACATTTGCGGTAAAGGCTTGGTAAAGGTTTCTACTGATATTTTAGCAACCCCGCCTACAATGGTATCGCCAAAAGCATCAATTTCGTGGTGCCCGCGGCCATAACGCGGCAAGCTTAACGCGATTTCACGCAGACGCTTAAAACGATCGGAACGACTGGTAATGCGCGATTCGCCGGCCAGCGTACTGATGAAGGGCTCGGTCATTTTATATCCCCAATCACAGCACAAACATTCCAGCAATTCGGGCAGGGTGGTTACGGCGTTTTTATCATCAAACACCATTACCTTAATGGCGTATAACGAGTTAATGGTCGAACTTAAGGAGATATAGCAAGGCCCGTAAATGTTGTATTTGGTACCTCCGCTGTAAAAATCAAGTCCACGGGCCAAACAATCATCCATCAGCACGTTTAATATGGGCGAAGGACAGAATTTGGTATTGGCCCCAAAACCCATTAGCTGCCCGTTAAAGGCCTTGCGATTTAACAATTCGAAATGCTGGAAATAAATCTTTACCAGTTCATCAAAACTTTTAATCTGATCTGCAGGTTTAGAATTGAGCGATACATTTTGCCCGAACAGGTAAGCCTGGCCCGCCGATGAATAGGTACGCCCTTGGTTTAAAGCACATTCCAATGGCTGTAAGGTAGAAAAGCCACCCAGCGAAAACCAGTTCTCGCCCGGAAACTGCGGTTCGTAACAGCCATCGCAGGCATAGTTCTGTGCCGATTGCATGGAAACGGCCGAATTCCAGTTTTTGTTGCTGTGGCCAAGATCGCCACCCACATGATCTCCACTGCGGTAAAGCCCTTCGATAATTTTTTCGTCGTTGAGCAAGATCGGATGTGCCCCACCCGAAAGGATTGCATGAGCAGCTTCTTCAAGTATTTCTTTGGGAATATCTTTACGTGTACGCAGCGAAAGGCAAGGCGCATTTAAAGGCAACCTGCCCGAGGCACGGATAAAGAGTTTGGTTACATCGTTATAAGCTGGTTTACTGGCTGCAAAATCGGCAGTACCATCGGCTATTGTTCCACCTACGGTAATTTGCTGAATCCACTGGCCTAAAGAAGCACCCTGTGGGTACGGACCGGAAGCACCACCCATGGCCAGGTTGCCAAAAGGCTGATGATCTTCCATAAAAATGCGGTTTTGTTGTACTTTCTCATCTAATTTGATGTAAAAAGCATCGATAATTTCCTGTGCCTCATCTTCCGAAATACCATCTTTTTTATAAAAAGGCTGCAACAGCTGGTCCATCCGGCCAATTGCAGTAGGCTCGCCGTTTAAGTGCAAACAGGAGTGCAGGGTAAAAATAAACTGTACTGCTTCTACAAAAGTATCGGGCTTATCGTTAGCCAGTTTTTTCATCCGAGCAGCGATAGCCAGCAAATTGGCTTTTTCCCAGGCCTGCCCTTCGGCCATTTTTCCGGCAGTTTCGCGGGCCAGCTTTTCGTAGTTCTGAATGTATTCTGTAATGCCTTGCAGCGATAAATACGAAGAGCGGTAAAAGTCTTTCAATTCTGGAGTGCTTGCCTTATGCTCGTAAGCCAGTACTTCTGTTTTCATTTGCTGTAAACCTTTTTGCAAAGCTTTTTCGTAATGAGGTATTACGTGCCCTACCCCCGATGCTTCGCTCAGGTTGCTTAAAAAGCCGTCCATGCGTTCGGTTTCCGAAAGGTATTTCATCACATAACGGCCCTCGCCTAACGATAGGTTTGGCATGGCGCCTACAATAATCTCTTCGGGCGAAATCCGGTAGGTATCTGATCCATAGACACATTCGCCTTTTGCTTCGATAAAGGCTGAATAAGGATGAAGCGTACCATCTGGAAACCTGACTTTACGCCCTCTAAAGCCGTAATCAGCAGAGCTAAACAACTGCAGGCTTAAACGCACAGCCCAGCCTTTTCTAATCATGATCGATTCTTTCATGATATCGGCAGGTTTATCGCTCCCCTCGTAGGCTTTGATGTAATGCTGAAGGTCGTCTTTAATTTCCTCCTGCTTGCGGTTAAAATACCAGTTATCCTGCCATAAAGAAAAAATATTCTCCATCAGGCTCAGTATGCGGTTACTCGGTGTTTTAAAATAGTGGTTGTGGCGGTTAATACCGGTCGACATGGCGAACAGGTAATTCTGATGGCTGTAGTACATCAACCCGTTTTTAGATGCATCCTGATAATGGCGGTCTAAGCGTGTCCAGTCTACCCCCGGAAATTTAGACCAGTCGCCTTTCTCCATAAACGAGAAATTATTGCTGTAGTCGGGGTGCTGATCCAGGGCCAGGTCATCCATACTTGGAATATAAAAGATACCACCCAAATCTGATTTGAGGTGATTAAATAAACGGTCGTTCATAAAACCCTTATCGCCCCCAACCTGGTTGCTCATAATATTTTCGAGTATTCCGGCTGCTTTGGCAAAACCTGCAAAGTAAATGCCTTCCTCGTCAGAAACGGTAACCGATTTTGGCGCCCTGAACCCAACCGATGATTGTTTGGCCCTGCCGAATGGTAAACCTAAGCGCAGGATTGGCGTAGTATTGCCATGTTCATCTTGTATTCTGGCCGATTTAATGTGACTGCGCGAATCGCGGTCGGGAATAATGGTATCGTCGGTTTTACGTCCAATCAGGTCTTCGATCTGATCTTCAGTCATCATATTGATCTGGTTCCAGTTGATGATAAAACGCTGTGCAAGCACAAACGATCCGCCTAAATGGCTAATATCTTCACCCCCTATTAGAGTATGTTTGGCAATGGTAATCGGATCGGAAGGGTTATTCAGGTTTTCAGAAAAGCGGCAACCCAATACTTTACCTTTATTACCATCTTTCTGATTGGATTTAGAAGCTGCATCCTGTGCAAAATAATGTTTGGTTATTCCCTTTAATCCTTTTACCAGAAAATCGAGTACCACCTCACAGGCCTGCTTGCTATCACTTTTAATATGAAACCACAGATCGCCATCGGTATCATCGAAAACCCCTTTCGAGGCATCAAAAACATCGGAGGTAAAAGGATCGTCTTTGGTTGGAAAATTAAGGCGCATGCCCTGCGGTAAGCTTAGCCCTTCTTTTTTACAGATAGCAGCCCAGTTTTTAAAAGAAATACCCAGTACTACCGAGGTATTTCTGTTTGCCAGTACTTCATTGGTATTAATTTCTTTCCGTACCGCAGCCATCAGTTCGGTTAACTGTGGCCGGTTTACCGGTGCATTTACCCAGAATGTGGTAAAAATGGCGAAGGGTGATGGATACACTAATCCGCGCTGACAGTGTTTCCACACTTCGTCAAGCCTTTCTTCTAGTTTTAAGGTGTTCATTGTTCGAGATGTTTATGTTTATAGATGGTTAAGTCTGGCCTTATCTGCGATCGGAAGTTAAGCCTACTGCTAAGTAACCATATTTTTATGTATTTACACACCGTATAAACACCCTATTTTTAACTACACATCTACTAACACAACACCTACATCGACTTACACATGTTCTCCTCCAATAATTAAGCGCGAATTGTTATTTAACACCGGAAACATCATCTCTGGCACCTCATAGCATTAAGCAATAAAAATGAATAAAAAATACCGGTCTTTTATCGTTATCCGACTTCTTTTTTCTGAATCCTTTTATTAAAATCGGTCAAACGTTTGCGTTATCCGGCCTTAAATATTTAACCTATCTTAGAGTAAAACAGCTATTAACTAATTGACTAACCAAATTGAAAACAACATTAAAAACATACAAGTTAATTCAGCATTCATTTGGTGTGCTATTACTTTTAATTAGCCTAAATGCTTTTGCGCAACAAAAGAAAACCCGGCCAAATATTATATTATTTTTAGTAGACGATATGGGCATAATGGATACTTCAGTTCCGTTTTGCGCTGAAGTGATGCCCTTGAATAAGCGGTACCATACACCCAATATGGAGCGGTTGGCCAGGCAAGGCATGAAATTTACCAACGCCTACGCACAACCTGTTTGTACACCTACCAGAACAAGCCTGCTAACCGGTATGAACACTGCGCGTACCCACATTACCAATTGGACATCGCCCAATAAAAACGAACCTACCGATGCCAAAGACGAGCAATTTGCCCCTTTAAACTGGAACATTAACGGATTAAGCAATACCACCAATACAGAAAATACGGTTTATGCCACTACTTTCCCACAATTGCTCAAAAAAGCCGGTTATTATACCATTCACGTAGGTAAGGCGCATTGGGGCTCGATGGGCACGCCAGGCTCAAATCCATATAACCTGGGCTTTATGGTTAATATTGCAGGTCACTCGGCAGGGCATCCGCAAAGTTACCTTTCCGAACAGCGCTACGGCAACTTACCTGGCAAAGCACAGGCACAAGCCGTGCCCGATTTACAGGAATATTACAACAGCGGTACTTTTTTAACAGAGGCTTTGACTTTAGAAGCTAAAAAAGCAATGGAAACACCCATTGCCAGAAAAGAACCTTTTTATTTAAACCTGGCACACTATGCGGTACATGTACCCCTTATGGCCGATAAACGCTTTGTGCAAAGCTATTACGATGCAGGTTTGGATAGTGCCGAAGCAAAGTATGCCAGTATGGTTGAGGGCATGGACAAAAGTTTGGGAGATATTATGGACTTCCTTACAGAGAAAGGTGTAGCAGAAAATACCATTATTGTGTTTATGAGCGATAATGGAGGCTTAGATGCGCATGGTCGTGGTGGCGCGGTTAACACCCACAATTTCCCTTACCGCTCGGGTAAAGGTTCGGTATACGAAGGTGGTATCCGCGAGCCAATGCTTGTAAAATGGCCGGGCGTAGCTAAAACACAGAGCATTAACGCCAATCCCGTAATTATTGATGATTTTTTCCCCACAATGCTCGATTGGGCAGGTATAACTGATAAAAAAACGATTCAAAAGCTGGATGGTTTAAGCTTAGTACCCACCTTAAAAAATCCCGCTATTAAACTCAATGATCGCCCACTGGTTTTTCATTACCCCAATAAATGGACCAATGAAAAAGAGGAGCAGCTTTTAGGCATCAATTATTATAGTGCCTTAAGATACGGTAAATGGAAACTGATTTACCGCATGCGCAACCAGGCCTTAGAGCTGTACGATTTAAGTAAGGACATTTCGGAGAAAAACGATCTGGCAGCCTCAAATCCGACAGAAACTAAAAAGCTGGCCAACATTTTAGGGAAAACCCTAAAAGAGCGTGGTGCACAAATGCCTGTTGTAAGCAGTACCTCAAAGCCTGTTTCTTTTCCTGATGAACTTACCATCAAATAAACAGATCCAAATACCTCAAAAATTACACTGAACAGTTTTTGAGGTATTTTATCCCAGTATCTGATTAATGGGCTAAGAACAGGCAAAACAAAGCCTTTGCGCTTCATTTTTCCGTCTTCCAACTAAGGAAAGATTAACCGTGATAAAAAGGTGTAGAAATAATTCCACACTTTTCCCCAAAACGAATTAAACCTTGTTCCACAGTTTCAAAGAATTGTTGTCAAAAACATTAATCATTATTATTTTTTTGAGTCAATTCACAACAGAAACTACCATTAAGTGTTCCGACTTTAAATACCTCAGTTTGGGGTCATTTCACAAAAAAAACAGCCGTTACGATATGCCAAAAGGCCTGTCCATAATTTTGGGCAACTAAATGGGCAAGTAAAAAACAGATTGAAGCCCTGTTTTATAATAGTTTTGAAACAGAAATGGCACGGTATTAATGTAACCTAATGGAATAACATATGGATAGTATCTGGATATTGGTTATAGCCGGTGCAAGGAATAAGCTTAAATATTTTGCCCATTAAGATACCTGCCTGAGCGATGATCATTACCTCAGCAGCGCCAGGGCTTTATTTAAATCAAGGTCCTTATTGCTTAGTACATCGGCGGGGCTGTAATTAACAGTATAATTGGGCATAATGCCACGGCCACGACTTGCATTTTTAGCTACAGATACCACGCGCATCCACGGAAAATCGACTACGATCTTGCTGTTGGGTAAGGTTAGCCGTTGCACTGTCATACCGTTACAGCCCTCTTCCGAACCTGCTGTTTCCCGCCCAATAAACTTAACATTTTTATTTTGCGCCTTTAACGCTGCTGTAAAAAGTGCGCCTGACGAAAAAGTGGCTCCATCAATCAACACAATCAGATTGCCATCAAAGTGATTCGTTTTAGCAAGTTTAAATGGCCCGTATAGTTGTCCAAATTCTGGTGTAACAGTAATGTGGTGCCAGTTACCTGCCTTAGCCCCGGCTTTAAAACCGAGCTTAAAACCACTGGTAATTCCGGCATCAAAATACCGGGCAAACTGACTGGAAGCAGGATCAGCGAACCTCGATTTTACATCGGCAACAATATTATAATCAGCATCAGCCAGGTAAGACAATAAACGGATAGCCACCCTGATATCTCCACCGGTGTTGTGCCTTAAATCGAGCACCAAATTCCTGATATCTTTCCGTTTAATCAGGGCAAAAGCTTTTTCATATACCACAGTATCGGTATACGCAAAGGGACTTACCTGAAACCAGGCTGTCGATTTATTTTTTTGAAAGCGTAAACGCGAATTTTCAATTTCGCCGGCTACTGTCCATCCGGCAAAATTATCGACCGTTTTTTGTGTTTCAGCAGGTATTTTTGCGTCATTTGCTATCAGCTTTACTGTTTTCAACCCACCTTTGGCAGTACGTAAGTTAAGTGTGTATGGGGGCTGCCAGTGGAAGTATTTGTTACAAACATCTTCAAAACCATCGTATTCGCTTAAAAACAATTCTTTAAATGTTTCATTATAACCATCACCACAATACAGGTTAAAACCATGATCAATCATTTCGGAAACCGGAATACCATTCATTGTAATAATTTCATCCCCTGCATGTAGTTCCTGAACCTGATGCCCGGTAATCCACACCCTGTGCTGTTGTACCAATACATGAAAAGGCAAGTGCGGTACTTTCTTATCGCCCGATGGTTTAAATGATGCGGCATGTTTTAACTGGGTATGCCCACACCTTAACTGGCACAAAAAGGGATACACTGCATCTATAAACTCACTTTCAGAAAGCGGTCTTTTTAGGCTGTTGTAAACATTTTGATAAGCCTGCTTTAATTGGGTTGCTGGCGTATAAAAACCATAGCCCGGATGCAGTTCTTTAATGGCTCCCCACAAAACAGCTAAATCGCCATGCATGTGGTTTACAGTAAGTAAATTTTTAGCTGTGGTATCTGCTTCGGCAGTTGGCCTGTTGTTTTGCTTATGTGATGCATTACCTCCGCAACCCAGCGCAACTGTCATTAGGAAGAGAATAAATATTCTGATTAGGGGCATTTTCATGAAGGGAGATTATGGAGATGCAATATACTGGATATTAGGCCTTACCCCAAATTTTCATCTGAGTTGGAATGCGGATCAAGCCCCCCGAAAAGCGGATTGGATACGGCTGAATATTAAACCGGTATGGCAGAACCATTCTAAATAGCGCAATGCAGTTTAGCTTAACATATACTTTAATTTTTCGCAACATAGCCAATGTAATTTTGCCGCAAACGGAAAACAAAACTTATGAACAAAACGCTATTAAAGCAAAAGGCTTTGGCCCTTGCTGTTGCCGCATTCGTTACTTCAGCAGTGGTAATCAGTGCCTGTAAAAAGAACAATGAACCGGAAACACCAGAAACCACTGCGGTTACCTTAAAAGATTATTCGGTTAACCCATCATTGGTAAAAGCAATGCCTGGTTTCGAAAGCCTGAACATTACTACACTAATCAGCTCGGACGATGTATTGCCTGAATCGCCAAACTTCATTTTTGGTGCACAGCCAGATGGAGCCGGAATTATTAAAAACCCTGCTGGTGAAGGCTTCATTATGATTAACAACCATGAAATCCTTCAATCGGTATCGCGCGTGTACTTAGATAAAAATTTCAAACCGGTAAAAGGAGAATACATTGTAGACTCTGATGGCGGTATGACCCGCCTTTGCTCTGCTACAATGGCAACCCCTGAAGAACATGGTTTTGCTAAACCAGTTTTTTTAACTGCAGGTGAAAGTGGCGCAGAATCAATGATTCATGCCATTGACCCACTTGCGGCGGCCGATAAAAAGAACAAACAAAGAACTGTTAGCGCATTGGGCAGATGGAGTGCAGAAAATGCCGTACCGCTACCTAAAGGAGCATTTGCAGGTAAAACGGTAATCATGATTGGCGAAGATGAAACAGACGGACAGTTGGCCATGTACGTTTCAAATACACAGGGTGATTTGGAAAACGGCAAGTTATATGTGATGAAACGCAGCAATAACGACCCAGTTGAAACCAACATGGATAAAGGACAAACCTACGACGTAGAATTTGTAGAACTCGATAATGTGAAAAGCAGTACTGGTGCCCAGTTGCAGCAACAAACCATCGATAAAAAAGCTTTAATGTTAGCGCGTGTTGAAGATATCGATTACAGAAAAGGCAGTGCTGCCAACGGCCGTGAAGTATATTTTACTGCAACCGGTGTTAGCCAGGGCGATAAAATTACTCCTGTAAGCGGTAAAACCATGTGGGGCCGTGTGTACAAGCTGGTATTAGATGCAAGCAACCCATTAAAAGGTAAATTGGAAGTAGCTGTTGATGGCAACGATAATCCTGGAAAAAGCATTGTAAATCCTGATAACCTTTGCGTTACTGAAAACTACGTATACATTCAGGAAGATGGCGATTCATTTTACAAAAACAACGATCATGATGGAACCATATGGCAGTTTGCAATGGCTTCAAAATCGTTAAAACCGATGTTACAGATGAATCACCGCAGAACAGATGCTACTTTTAATGCGAAATACAACCCGGGAAACAGTACACTATTAAGTAGCTGGGAATATGGTGCCATGTACGATGTATCTGCTTTAACCGGCATTCCGGATACGTTTGTGGTTAATTTACACCCACACACCTGGACAAATGATAAGTACAAAAATGCTGATGGTGGTACAACTAGATTGGTTAACAATAACGAAGGTGGACAAGTTGTAATTGTTCGCGGCGTTTCTAAATAATCCAAAAATGCTTTCATATCCCTTTCGGCAGTAGCTGAAAGGGATTTTTCTATTTTATTTCAACTCTACCCAAATATGTCAGGCCTTAAAAAAATTGTCTTTTTCGCTTCATTAATAACCCTCACTACGCTGCTATCTATTTTCTGCAAAACAGAAACCAAATCAGCTGCAGAACAGGTTAAAGCAGACTTTGATCAGCAGCTTATTGAATTTCAAAGCATTGTTGATCAAAAATTATTTAAGGCCGTTCAAAACCGTAACGAAAAGGCAATTAAAGAATCCTTTTTACTGGCAAGAGCAAAATACAAGCAACTGGAATATTATATCGAATATTTTTTCCCTTCAACGGCTGTTATGCTTAATGGCGCACCAATTGATGAAATTGAATTGGGCGAAAACCTGATCGAGAACCCAACAGGCTTTCAGGTAATGGAAGAAATAATTTATGAAGAGCCAACGAAGGAAAACCGTCTGGAGTTATTAAACGAGGTAAAAAAAATGCAGCTCAACCTGCAGCGTGTTAGCCGTTTTAATGAGCAATACCAGCTTACCGATGCCCAACTATTTGATGCTATCCGTTTGGAAATTTTCAGGATTACCAGTTTGGGCATTACCGGCTTTGATACACCAGCCGCTTTACAGGCAATCCCCGAAACGGCCTCTGCATTAACAGGAATTGAAGATGTACTATCGAAATACGACGGAACATCAGCAAATAAAACAATCGCATCAGCCCTTGCTTACCTGGCCAGGAACCCGGACTTTAACGCTTTTGACCGGCTAACGTTTATAACCGTTTATCTCGATCCAATCAGTAAACACATCAACCTGCTTCGCCGGAAAAAAAACATACCAACTGCTGCAAGTGGCTCCGCATTGCGCGATGAATCGGTGAGCATGTTTGAACCAAATGCGTTTAACGTAAATAAATTTGTAGGCAACAGCACGCTATTTATTAGCGATGCTAAAATTGCATTGGGCAAAACCCTCTTTAACGACCCGGTACTTTCTAATGGAGGCAACCGCAGCTGTGCCAGCTGTCACCACCAATCGCTCGCTTTTACAGATGGTTTAACCAAAGCGGCTGCAATATCGAAAGGTGAAACCTTATTGAGGAATACCCCAACATTAACCTATGCCGGTTTGCAACGCGGGTTCTTTTACGATTTAAAAGCAGGCACGCTCGAAGATCAGGCACTTGATGTGGTTCACCACAAACAGGAAATGAACGGATCGCTTGCACAGGCATCAGCACGGATTAATACTTCGAAAAATTACTTAACCTTATTTGAAACGGCCTACCAGGATAAAACCCATAAGGCCGATCCCTGGAAAATCCAGCAAGCCCTGGCTTCCTATATCCGGTCCTTATCGCCTTTTAACTCAAAGTTTGATCGTTATATGCGGGGCGATAAAAAACAACTTAACGAGAAAGAAAAGAAGGGATTTAACCTGTTTATGGGAAAAGCTAAATGTGGCAGTTGCCATTTTGCGCCACTTTTTAATGGTACTCCAGCTCCCCTGTTTATTAAAAGTGAAGCAGAGGTTTTAGGTGTACCTGCAAGCACCGATACCATAAAACCAAAATTAGATCAGGATCTGGGGCGTTACGCCCTATACGCTTACCCACAATATAAGCATGCTTTTAAAACTTCTACTTTAAGGAATATTACCAAAACGGCACCTTACATGCACAATGGGGTGTACAAAACACTGGAGCAGGTTATGGATTTCTATAATCGTGGTGGAGGAGCGGGAATGGGAATTGAGGTGAGCAACCAAACTTTATCTGCTGATAAACTGAATTTAAATAAAACAGAGATTAAACAGATTATTGCCTTTTTAGGTACGTTGGAGGATTTGCCTTAATTTTTCTTGCCACGGATGCACAGAAGCCACGCAGGATTAATGATTTGAACTTTTACCCTAATTCAGCGTGCTTTGCGCTTAACCCTTTGCGTCCTCTGCGGTTAAAAGTCAGCAATTAACCTACAATAAATCCTTCAACACCACCCAAACATTTTCGGCTAAAATCTTATCTCCTTCTGCAGTTGGATGAATACCATCAGCCTGGTTTAATTTCGGTATGCCCCCTACCTTATCCAGCAAAAACGGGATCAGTTTCATATCATTTTTTCGTGCCAGCTCCGGAAATATGTTTTTAAAGTCGGCTGCATATTTAGCCCCCATATTAGGTGGAACCTGCATACCTGCCAGCACCAGTTTGGCATCCGGATATTTAGCCTTTACCCGGTCTATAATATCCTGCAGGTTTTTGATGGTTTGCGCAACAGGCAAGCCTCTTAAACCATCGTTAGCACCCAGTTCGAGTACAAAGATACGCACAGGCTGTTTCAGCAACCAATCTATCCTTCCCTTACCGCCGGCAGATGTTTCGCCACTTAAGCCGCCATTAATAACCTTGTAAGGCAATTTTAACAAGTCGATTTTATTCTGAATCAAGGCAGGAAAAGCTTCCGAAGGATCGAGTCCCATACCAGCTGTTAAACTCGTTCCGAAAAAGAGTATATTCTGTTCCTTCTGTACTACCGCTGCCGTTTTTTGGTCAGCCGAATCTAAAGTTTTAACCTTATCGCTTTTGCTTTGCCCGTTACCACAGCCCAGCAGCGCAATTCCTAAAACAAATAAGCCTATAATGCGTTTTCGTAACATATTTAACCGGTGTATATCTAATTATAAAATATTATCTTAACAGGCAACATCCTGTTATCTTTGGCAACAATCTATCCGCAAACCTTAAAAAATCAGCTATTGGAAAGCATATTGAACATCCGAAATGTAAGCAAAATTTATCAAAGTGCCGGACGCGAATTAACCGTTCTCGATCAGATTAATTTTTCGATCTCTGCAGGCTCAACAGTAGCCATAACCGGTCCATCAGGAAGCGGTAAAACTACCTTGCTGGGTTTGTGCGCAGGCCTCGACAGGGCTAGTGGTGGCACCGTAGAACTTAACGGCGTAGCCCTCGAAAAATTAAACGAAGATGAGCGCGCTGCTGTAAGGAATCAATATGTAGGCTTTATTTTTCAGAATTTTCAGTTATTGCCAACCCTAACTGCTTTAGAAAATGTAATGGTTCCGCTGGAATTAAGGGGAGCAAAAAACATTAAAGCACATGCTTTAGAACTGCTGGATAAAGTTGGACTCGCCGATCGTGCGCACCATTATCCCGTTCAATTATCGGGTGGAGAACAGCAGCGGGTTTCGCTCGCCAGGGCCTTCTCCAATCAACCTGCCATTCTTTTTGCCGATGAGCCTACCGGAAACCTCGATGCCGAAACCAGCGAGAAAGTAATTAAGCTGCTTTTCGATTTAAATAAAGATGCCGGAACTACCCTAATTATTGTAACCCACGATCTTGAACTTGCAGCCCGCACCTCTAGAACTATCAAAATTAAAGGTGGTTTAATCCTTTCAGATGAAAACCCGACTTATGCATAGCACCATTCCGAAACAACGCATTAAACTTTCGTGGTTACTTAAAATGGCCTGGCGCGACAGCCGGAAAAACCGTTCGCGCTTGTTGCTTTTTATTTCGGCTATCGTTTTGGGCATCGCTGCACTGGTAGCCGTTTATTCTTTTAAAGATAACCTGCAAAAAGATATCGATGCACAGGCAAAAGAACTAACAGGAGCAGATCTTGTATTGGATAGCCGGAAAGGTGTAAGCAATGTGATGAACAACATGCTCGATACATTAGGCGACGAGCGATCGCAGGAAAAAACCTTCGCCTCGATGATTTATTTCCAGAAAGGTGGCGGCAGCCGTTTGGTGCAAATGAAAGCACTGAAAGGAAAGTATCCTTACTATGGCGCTATTGAAACCATTCCTGTGGCAGCAGCAAAAAGCTTTCAATTAGACAGAAATGCGCTGGTTGATAAAACCCTTATGCTGCAGTTCGATGCAAAGGTTGGCGACTCGGTAAAAGTTGGTGACCTAAGCTTTAAGATATTGGGCACACTAACCAAGGCACCCGGCCAAACCGGAATTTCGGCAAGCATTGCCCCAACCGTTTACATTCCGCTACAATACCTCGAAAAAACCAATCTGATTAAAACAGGAAGCCGGATTAACCATAAGTTTTACTTTAAATTTAACGACCCGTCGAAAATTGATGAATGGGTAAAAAAAACAGATAGTAAACTCGAGAAAGAAGGTTTCGATGCCGAAACTGTCGAATCCAGAAAAGAACAGACCGGCAGATCGTTCAAAGATGTTAGCCGTTTTCTGGCTTTATCGGGCTTTATAGCCTTATTACTGGGTTGCATAGGTGTAGGTAGTGCCATACAGGTATATATTCAGGAAAAACTGGCCACCATTGCTACCTTACGCTGTTTGGGTTTAAAAGCGCGACATGCATTTTTAATTTACCTGATCCAGGTCTTTTTTATCGGCTTAATTGCAGCTGTTATTGGTGCGCTGTTAGGCACAGCTATACAGTTTTTGCTTCCCTGGGTGTTGAAAGATTTTCTACCCATCGAAATCACCATGCAGGTTTCGTGGCCCGCAGTTGGTCAGGGGATTTTACTCGGGCTCATCATATCCGTTCTCTTTGCCCTGCCATCGCTTTTAGCGGTGCGCAAAATTTCGCCACTAAATGCCATACGGGTTTCTTTCGAAAGAGGCCGGGGTAGGAAAGATCCCTTGTTGTGGCTGGTATATCTGCTTATGGCCGCTTTTATTGCGGGTTTTACACATTTACAGATGAAAACCGGGGTACAAACGCTGTTTTTTACCCTCAGCATTGCCATCGCCTTTATTTTACTCCTTATCCTGTCTAAACTGCTTATGTTTATGGTTAGGAAACTTTTGCCTGGCACTGCTGGTTATCTGTGGCGGCAGGGATTTGCCAATCTGTACAGGCCTAACAACCAAACGTTAATGTTAACGGTATCTATTGGCCTCTCAACCACCTTTATCTGTACCCTCTTTTTTGTGCAAGGTATTTTAATGAACCGGGTTAGCCTCTCATCAGGTAACAATCAGCCCAACATGGTAATGTTTGATATCCAGAATACGCAAAAGGAAGGATTAGACAGCCTAACCAAAGCTTTTAAACTGCCTTTAATGAATCAGGTACCCGTAATTACCATGCGTATTGAGGAGATTAACGACAAAAAATCGACTGCTGATACCAACAACCGCAGGGCATACCGTAACGAAATCAGAGCCACTTACCAGGATACCCTTACCGCAGCTGAAAAGATTACTGCCGGTAAATGGACTGGCCATGTAAAAGCCAGCGAAATGGTTTACATTTCACTCGATCAGCGTTATGCCCAGCAGATTAAGGTGGGTTTAAACGATAAAATACTTTTTAACGTACAGGGCATGATGATCCCTACAGTAGTGGGCAGCTTAAGGGAGGTAAACTGGAGTAGGATGCAAACCAATTTCAGGGTTGTTTTTCCGGCAGGGGTTTTAGAAGAGGCACCGCAGTTTCATGTATTGATGACCAGGGTTCCCTCGAGCGAGGTTTCGGCACGTTTCCAGGGAGAGGTAGTTCGGCAATTCCCAAATGTTTCGGTAATCGATTTAGACCTGGTGTTAAAATTACTGGATGAGCTTTTGGGCAAAATCGGTTTCGTAATTCAGTTTATGGCAGGTTTTAGCATGGTAACCGGATGGATTGTGTTAATTTCTTCGGTGTTAACGAGTAAAAACCAAAGGATAAAAGAGAGTATTTTACTTCGTACCATGGGGGCCAGCAGTAAGCAGATCATCCGGATTAATGCAATTGAATATTTCTTTTTAGGCAGCTTTGCAGCAGGCGCAGGATTAATTCTGGCACTTGGCGGAAGCTGGGCGCTGGCTAAATTTAGTTTTGATGCGACCTTTACACCACCATTTTTTTCTACCCTGCTATTGTTTGGTTCAATTGTATTGCTGGTGGTGATTACAGGAGTTTTAAGTACAAGAAGTATCCTCAAGCAACCACCTTTAAAAATTTTAAGAACGGAGGGCTAATGGGGGAAAGCGCTAAGCGGGTGGCGCTGGTTTAGTCGCAATATTCAACCACAGAGCCCACAAAGGAAGGCACGAAGAACATAGAGACAAATAACAGAACATTTTCCGTGGATTCCGTGCATCCGTGGTTAAAACCATAGAATTTTGATACTTTTACCTTTATGATCAGATTAAACAGCGATACCCCAACTGATGTGCTTCAGGATGTAAAGATTGGCAGCATGGTAACCGATACTTTCAGCAAAACAGGCCTGGTAGAAAGCATAGAAATTAAAGATGATGGTTTGTACCGCATTTACGAATTTACACTGGTTACCGGTAGAACCATTACGGTTAAAAAATAGCGGTCATGCTTTTCACAGACACCTATTAATCTAGGTAGAGCTGTCAATAAAACTAATCATCCTCCTTAAACTCCTAACCAAATGTCATTATTCATCTTACTTCTTGGTATCCTCCTGTTGTTTGTTTTGATTTTGAAAAAGATCAACCCGATGATTGCCCTGCTGGCTGTAGCCATTATTACTGGTTTGCTTTTGGGTATGCCGGCAGCCAAAGTAATGAGCGCCATAAGCAACGGCATTGGCAGTACACTGGGCAGCATGGTAATGGTTTTGGCACTTGGTGCCATGATGGGTAAACTGATTGAAGATAGTGGTTCTGCCAAAAAGATTGTATTCATTCTCATTAAGGCTTTTGGTCAAAAAAACATCCAATGGGCAGTGCTTTTAACTGGTTTATTGGTTGGCATTCCGCTTTTTTATAATGCAGGATTTGTGGTTTTAATCCCCCTGGTTTTTGCTATCTCTTCGGCAACAGGTCTGTCCAAACTATACATTGGGCTACCTATGGCTACAGCGCTTTCGGTAACACACGGCTTTTTACCACCGCACCCGGGCCCGGTAGCTTTGGCTGGTATATTTCATGCCGACATTGGAAAAACACTGATTTATGGATTAATTTTAAGTTTGCCCATTGCAGTTATTGCAGGGGTATATTTACCAAGGCTGCTCTTAAAACGAAGCACAAACGTTGTACAAGATGGCTTTGTAATTAATGAAGACGACAACCTGCCTTCGGCTTCTAAAAGTTTTATTACGGCACTGTTACCAGTATTTTTAATTGTTGCGGGTACACTGGGTAGTAGCCTTAAGATGGATTACCCAGGTAAAGCCATCTTTGTATTTCTCGCCGATCCGACTGCCGCACTGCTCCTATCGGTAGTGCTTACCTTAATACTGCAAAAAGCGTCGATTGCTAAAGCGATGGAATCTTGTACCGAAGGGGTAAAAAGCATTGCCATGATTGTGCTAATTATTGCGGCAGGTGGCGCCTTCAAACAGATTTTGATTGATAGCGGCATGGGCGAAACGGTAAAACAGCTTACCGGTGGTTTAAACCTATCTCCTTTGCTGTTAGCCTGGCTCATTACGGCATCGCTCAGGGTAACTTTGGGTTCGGCCACAGTTGCAGCATTAACTGCATCAGGCATGGTTTTACCCTTAATTGGCCCGGGTACCCCACCCGAGCTGATGGTCTTATCAGTTGGTGCCGGAAGTCTGATGTTCTCGCACGTTAACGATACGGGTTTCTGGATGTTTAAAGAATATTTTAACCTCACGCTAAAAGAAACCTTCAGCACCTGGACGGTGATGGAAAGTTTGGTATCTGTATTGGGTTTGGTTGGCGTGCTGGTATTGAACCAGATTGTGTAAGCCTATTTGATCGTCACTTCGAATGGAGTGCAACGTAACTGAGCAATCTACCAGCACTATAAATTTTCCAGATAGCTACTTGCAGGTATACCGTTGCACTCCGGTTAGGATTTCCCTACTAATTCTTTACCCGGTTCTTCTCTGCATCTGCCCCCGATGATTCGTGATTAGACGGTGTGCTAAAAGCCTTACCAAAGCGGTAGCTATAACTTAAAACCATTCTTCTCGAATCCTGTCGATTTACCCAGTTAGCCTCCGTAGCGGCCAGGTTGTTAATTATCCCATTAAATATGCGGTTTCTAAAAATATCACCAGCTGTTAATTTCAATGTACTTTTTGGACTCAATTTTTTCTGTACTGCTGCGCCAAACTCGTGTACCGATCCCAATAAAAACTGTACGTTAGAAAACTTGCTCTGGTATTGTCCGTTTAACTCGGCGCTCCAGCTTGGGCTGATTTTAAACTGTAGATTGGGATAAGCCCTGAAAAAAGTACCGTTGGTTACCAAATAACCAGTATAGAAATCTGTCTTCGAAATCATTCTGCCCACCTCCGTATAAGCATTCAGTTTAAGCCATTTGGTTAAATCAATTTCTGCATTAACAGAAAGATTAGCGACCCTAGTTTTACCCACATTGGCCGGACGGCTATAGTAGGTACCATTTAAAATTTCAATGGTTTCATTTACCTCATCGCGCACCCAACTGTAACTTAAGGTGGTGGTTATTTTGCTTTTAAAGGTATGCGATAGTTCTAAGCTCTGTGTAAACGAAGGTTTTAGAAAAGGATTACCCACATAATAGGTAAACTTATCCAGCGGTGAAAAGAAAGGGTTCAGATCCTGATAATAAGGACGATCAATGCGGCGACCGTAGTTTAAGCCCAGCTGGTTATTACCTGCTGTATCGAGCTTGTACGAAAGATAAAATGTTGGGAAAAGGCTATTGTAAGTACGTTTAAAACTCGAATCGGGCTTAATTAGGTTACCAAGCTGGTGCCCGTTCGAAACTGTATTTTCGTAGCGTAGCCCTATCTGTAACGAAAACCTTTTCCCTTCCCTGCTCATGTTCAGGTAAGCTGCGTTGATATTTTCGCGGTATAAAAAGTGATTGCTCTTTTCGTAATCGGGAGCAGTTTTTCCGTTCGAGGTATTGAAATAACCTGCAGTATTATCTGTTTTGGTATAGGCCGACTTGGCTCCTGCATCCAGCTTCCATTTATTGGCCAGCGGGTGGCTATAATCTATTTTAGCGGTATAAATATCGATATTCGAAGGTAAATCGCCCGTTAAAACATCCTGATACTTCAAAGCCATATTGGGCAGATAACTGAAATTGTAATAAGTTTGATCAGTTTGGTTGTGATAAAGGAGGTAATCTGCATCGAAAGTTAGTTCCCTGCCTGTCTTGTTAAATTTATGCCTGTAATTTAAATTAACCCCGGCATTCTGGTACTTAATCTGATCGATATTTTCAGCACGGATGACCGAATCAAGTTGCATAGCTGCATTGGATAGGTTACTTGTATTGTTGTTTACCTGTTTCGAAATCCGGTTCATCCCTGTAAACACCACGCCCCAGGTTGTTTTTTCAGTAGCATAAAAATCAAGGCCTGTTTTCAGGTTAAAGGTGTGGCCCTGCCTGCGGAAATATGAATTCTGGTTAAAGTAGGATTTGGCACTACCATCGTCATTTTTATATTTTCGGTTCAAATCCAGATCGGTAAAACTGTTGTTGAGGTTGTAACTCAGTGTTCCGAAAACGTTCAGCTTATCCTTACGGTAATTAAAATTAAAGCTATCGTTCGAACGGCTCATTTGCCCCTGGTTCAAACTCAGGTTAATCCCACCATTAAAACCTGCCGTTTTGGTTTTCTTGGTTTTGATGTTAATTACCCCTCCGTTTCCGGCCGCATCATATTTGGCCGGCGGATTGGTCATCAGTTCAATCTGATCTAGTGATGAAGAGGGCAAAGAGCGCAGGTAGTTTTCCAGGTCGCCCCCCGAAAGGTAGGTAGGTTTATCATCGATAAAAATGGCCACCCCATTTTTTCCCTTAAGCGAGATGGCTCCATTCTGATCGACACTTACACCAGGCGATTTGCTTAACACATCCAGTGCTGTGGTGCCTGCATTCGAAATCAGTGCATCAACATTCACTACCATACGGTCTATTTTCCGCTCAACAAAAGCTTTTTGACCAGCAACCGTTACCTCTTTAAGGTTATTGGTACCGGTAGCCATTTTAATATCGGCTAATGCGATACTGGTATGTGCTGCATCCACCAGCAAAGTGTCGCTTTGGTAAATGGATGCTCCTACCACTGATACTTTAAGCAGATACCTGCCGTAAGCGAGCTTATCGAAACCAAAACGTCCGTCAGCTTCGGTAAAGCTGGTTTTCAACAAAACCGCATCTTTTAGCAGGGCCACGGTAGCAAATTCGATGTTTTTGCCTTCGGCATCCAATACCCGGCCATAAATTTTGGATGATGGCGTTTGAGCTTGAGCAAAAGTAAAGGCAATATTCATCCACATGGCCAACAGGGCCACAATTATTGTTTTCATGAAGGGGTTAGATTAGCGCTTTTTAGAAATTGGTTTTGTGGTTCTCTACCATGAAATTATACATCAGCGAGTGTCCTTCGTTTTTTAAGAACTTTTGCTTGTATTTTTTCTGTACATCGGCACTTTGCTTAACACCGTTTACAATCAGCTCATCTTTATTAAGCTTATACGAGAGTTTGTTTGTGCTGCTGATAATACCATCTTTGATCATCTGCTGATTAATTTCGCTGGTATAATCGTGGCCATCGCCATTGGTTACCGTTTTAGAAGTAACCGTCCGTTCAACACCTGTTCTGGTTGTAGTACTGCCATAAGCCGGTGGAGTTGGCGGAGTTGGAGGTGTAGCCGGCGTTGCAGGCGTAGGAGGAGTTGGTGGCATAGGTGGTATGGTATATGAGCTTACAGGTCTTGGCGCTCTGGCTGGTCGTGGTACTCTGGCTGGTCGTGGCGGGCGCGGCGGGCGTGGCATATCATAACCTCTTCCGTCAGCATGCTCTTTTGCCCATTTAGCGTCTTCCTTAGCCCATTTTGCATCTTCTTTTGCCCATTCAGCATCATGCTTAGCCAGTTCTTTATCGGCTTTAGCGCGTTTTATATCCTCTGCTGCCATTCTTCTATCTTCTCTTGCACGTTTCTGATCTTCTATCCGGGCTTTAATATCCTGTTCCTTTTCAATTGAGGCCCTGTTTTTTTCTTGTAACGACTTTTCGGTACGATCCATTTTAGCCGCAATTTCGCGCTCCATTTGCTCGGCAGATTTGCCTTGTTTTGCTTCTTCACCGCTGCGTTTCGTTCCCTTAGCAGCTACACGCTTTTTGGTCGAATCCTGTACTACCTGAATAGCGCTTGATATTTTATTTCCGGTAACTGTTTTTGCATAGCCAACACTTTTAAATGCAGCAGTGCAAACCACTACCGAAACCAGTGCGATGGTTAATATTGTCTTTTCCATTTTGTTTAAAGTTGAATTGGTGTTAAATAACATCCTGCTTGCCCTTTGCAGCAGACTACCTTGCTTACCCGTAACCGCCATGGCATAAGCAGGTGCACGCTGCTTAAACTCCTGACAGACTACAAGGGCCTGAACGTAGTTTTTACGATCGTTTACACAAGCGATGGCCAAATCATCGCAACAGTGCTCGCGTTCTGTTTTTATTAATTGCGATACCCAAAGTACCGCCGGGTTGAAGAAGAAAACGATTTCGATAAAGCTCTGCAGCAGGTTTACCAGATAATCTTTGCGTTTAATGTGTGCAAGCTCGTGTGCGAGAATGGCCTCTACTTCGGCAGTTGACAAACCATTAAGCAAGCCCAGCGGAATTAATACCAAAGGTTTAAAATGCCCCACAACCATAGGCATTTGCGCAATACCCGATTGCATCAGGCTAATTGGTTGGCTTACCCCCAGCTTCTCACCGAGTTCGGCCAGTTTTACATCCCATTTTTTGCCCGCAGCATAAATTGCATGGTTACGCAAGTGGTAAACATTATTTAAACCCACAATAAGCTGGATACTTTTACCACAGATGATCAAAAACCAGATCAAAACAATCTGTACGGTATAGGCATTCCATAACGAAAGGGCCTGGTTCATACCAGCACTCATTTTCTCCTGCACACTGGTAATAGCTTGCCCATCAGCAGGAGAAAGATTAACTACCTTTTGGTTATTGCTAAACAATTGTGCAGCAATAACCGGTTTTTGAAGTTCTGTATAAAAAGTAAAAGCAATGGCAACAACAAACAGGCTTAAACAAACGGTTAGCAGGTTGTAGCGTAAAGCAGCACTTGCCTTACGGGTGGTAAACATTACCAAACCTGCCAGCAAGGCCAAAATTACACCCAGCCAAAGCGAGTGAAACAGTGTTGCGCCTAAAGCATGCAGCCAGTTCTCGGGTAAAAGGTTAACCAGTTTAAATTCCATAATGGTGTTTTTTAGCATTTATTAATTATTCCATGCTATCCAATAGCCGCTTAATCTCTTCGATTTCTTTTTTAGATGTCTTTTCATTCCCTAAAAGCTGCATCATCAGTTGCGATGCCGATCCTTTGTACAGGGTATTTACAAAACGATCTAACAATTGTACTTTGGTTTTTTCTTCTGCCTCAACCGGAATATAAATGTGCTTCATTTGGCTTTCGTCACGCTTTAAAATTCCTTTCTCTGTTAAAATCTGCATCTGTTTAAGGGTTGAAGTATAATTCACTTCCCGTTGCGTATTTAACTGATCGTTCACGAACCGAACTGTAGAAGGACCAAATTCCCACAAAACCTGCAATATTTCTAATTCAGCTTTGGTAGGTTCGGGTAGATTATTTTCAGTTTGATTCACTTTCATATCCTAAAGGTACGATACTTTTCGTACGACACAAATATTAGCTTAATTATTTTTATAAAACCCATGCCGAAAACAACATAAACATCTCATTATCAGCAATAAAAAATTTACGACAATAAAAATATTTCAGCTCGCCTTTTAATTCATAGCGAGAAATGAGATTAAAAAGACAACAAACATCTGATGTTTAAAATAAACATCGTATGTTTGCATATAAATTCAAAGCTATGGAACAGGAAAGTAAACTTTTCGAGCAGGTTTCGGTTAAAATCCGGGACGACATTAAAGCAGGCAAATTTAAGACGGGTGAAAAAATACCACCCGAACCAGCCCTGATGGAGCTTTACGGAGTAGGTCGATCTACCATTCGCGAAGCGGTAAAATCGCTCACTTTATCAGGTATACTTACTGTTAAGCAGGGTTTCGGCACTTTGGTAAATGCAGTACCAACCGAACCGATTGAACAAAGGTTACGCCGATCGGATTTTGAAGAAATTAATCACGTAAGATCGATCCTGGAGCAGGAAATTGTATTGCTGGCTACCCAAAACCGTACAGCAACCGATCTGGAAGCTATGGCTGCAGCACTGGAAAACAGAAAGTTGGCTATTGAAAAAGAATCGCGGCTGGATTGCGCCAATGCTGATATTGAATTTCACCTGGCCATTGCCCGTTCATCAGGCAACCATGTTTTAGCCGATCTTTACGAAAGCTTTACCGTTATTATTCGTGATTTCTTTGCCAAAAGAGCTCCATCGGGCATTGCACATTTTGCCATGAGCCATCACCTACATCAGGCTTTATTTAACGCGATAAAAGATGGAAACGCCGATGCGGCTCGCGAAACAACCATTACCATATTGAACAATAACCATTAATATCATGTCAATTTTAACTTTTACCCTGATTTTAATCCTTGGAGCATACCTTGCGGGTTTAGTTGGGTCGTTAACCGGTTTGGGTGGCGGCGTAGTCGTTATACCACTGCTTACCCTTGTTTTCCATGTCGATATCCGCTATGCCATTGGTGCAGCGTTATTGGCTTCTATCGCCAACTCATCGGGAGCTGCCAGTGCTTATATCAAAGAAGGTATTACCAACATCCGGCTGGGCATGTTCCTCGAAATTGCCACTACACTTGGTGCAGTTTTAGGCGCTTTAATTGCCATTTATACCCCTACCAATACCATTGCTATACTTTTTGGCTGTGTACTGCTTTTCTCTGCCGCCATGACGCTTAGAAAAAAGAACCAAGAGGCTTTAACGGAAGGCAGTCACTTATCGGCGGTTTTAAAACTGAACAGCAGCTACCCTACCCCATCAGGCAACGTAGCCTACAAACTCAAAAATGTGGGCGCAGGTTTTTCGATCATGACAGTAGCGGGCGTAATGTCGGGCTTACTAGGTATCGGCTCAGGTGCATTAAAGGTACTGGCAATGGATACTGCCATGAAAATCCCCTTTAAGGTGAGTACCACAACCAGTAACTTTATGATTGGGGTAACGGCGGCGGCCAGCGCTGTGGTTTATCTGCAACGGGGTTACATGGATCCGGGCATCGCTTTCCCCGTAGTACTTGGGGTATTGGGTGGCGCATTTACAGGTGCAAAATTGTTAACGCATATCAATCCTTCTACCCTGCGGATTATCTTTTGTATTGCGATCACCTTTGTGGCCTTCGAAATGATTTATAACGGTTATCACCATCAATTTTAAATACAATTATGAAAAATTCAATATCAAAACAGCTTATCGGCGATCGGGATGTAGAAAAAATTGTTGGTCAGTTATTACGCTTTGGGGTAATTACCGCAAGCCTGATTGTTTTATTGGGCGGAGTACTTTTTTTAGTCCAAAACGGAAACGGACCACGACCCGATTACCATATCTTTAAAGGAGAACAAGACAGTTACATCACTTTTGAAGGGATCTTTCTGGGGCTTTTTACCTTTAAACCCATGGCTATTATCCAGTTTGGAGTGCTGCTATTAATTATTACACCCATTATGCGGATCGTATTTTCACTTTTTGCATTTATGCTGGAAAAAGACAAACTATATGTTATCATTACACTAATTGTATTGGGTGTTATTCTTCTCAGCACTTTTAGTGGATTGAAAGTTTAATATTTTCGGTATCCTATTCGTAGAGTTAAGTACGTCTCTACGGATTTATCGTATTGGTCGGTGTTCCCACCGACCAATATTAGTTTATCGGCTGGTGCAAACACCATCCGATAGGTTGCCTTAATCAGCCTTAACTTCTTTAATCACCGCAATTATATCTTCCTCACCGTATCTTATCGAAGCCGATTCGAAAGTTTGTAATGCCGTTTTAGCCAAAGGTGATGAAATTCCCTCTGCTTTGGCCAGATTTAGATCTTTCACGATGTGTTTCAGCGCAAAGGCAGCCTGATATTGATCAGCTACAATAGCGTCACCCTTAATTTTGGTAAAAATATTGCCAATAGCCGCGTTATTAATCAGGTTGAGCAGATCTTCGGTTTTAATTCCCTGCGCGTTAGCAAATACGACCGTTTCGGCCAGTCCCTGGGCGTATAAAGCCAATAGTGAATTGATCGCCAGCTTTGCACTATTGCCTGCTCCTGTTTCGCCCACGCGCATGGCCAGTTTTCCAAGCTTTTCTAAAATAGGTTTAACTTCGTTAAAAGCAAGCTCATCACCCCCCACCATAATCACCAGCTGACCTGTTTCAGCCTGTTTTACACTGCCTGAAACAGGTGCATCTAAATAATGGAGACCTTTCGCTGTGCATGCCTCAGCCATTTGCCGGGAGATCGATGGAGAAACCGTACTCATATTGATGATGATTTTTCCAGCTACTTCTGCACTCAAAACACCATCTGTATCATTAAAAATGGCTTCAATTGCCGCATCATCACTCACCATTACAAATACTACATCAGTTTGTGCAATTAAATCTTTTGGCGTTTGTGCCAGTAAAGCGCCCATTTCTTTTAAAGTGCCTTCTTTGGCCTTGCTCCTGTTATATACCCTAACTTCGTATCCTGCTTCAATCAGTTGTGTAGCCATTGGGATACCCATGTTGCCCAATCCGATCCAGCCTATTTTTGTTGTGTTCATTTTGCTGTTATTTGTTGATAAACAAATGTGGCAAAGAAAAAGCTGAAATCGTTTACCAGCCTGATAAAAATGATGTTGGCCAAACAAAATAAAACTTTATTGCGCTAACTTTGATTTCCTATTTAACTACCTATGGCCAGCCCGCTAAAAGATTTATATTCACCCGCATTTTACAACAGGTTAAGCGGTGCCTTAACCGCCACCATTCCCACTTTTGATGAGCAAAAATTCGTTCAAAATATTTTTGTGCCCGAATTTGATTCGATGGAACTGAAAGAAAGAATGAAACACACTTCAAAAGTATTGCATCATTTTTTACCTGAAGCTTATCCACAGAGAATTACACTCCTCAAAAAAACAATAGAACAGCTAAGGGTTCAGGGTATTGGCGAAGATGGCCTAGCCTATATGTTTTTGCCCGATTATATTGAAACTTATGGAATTGATGATTTCGAAAATTCGGTAGAGGCACTGGAATTTGTTACCCAGTTTGTAAGCTGCGAATTTGCCGTACGTCCCTTTATTTTGAAGTACGGAAACGAAATGATTTTACGCATGCAGCAATGGTCGGTGCACGAAAGCCATAAGGTGCGCAGGCTTGCCAGCGAGGGCAGCAGACCCCGCCTGCCATGGGCGATGGGTATTCCTTTTCTGAAAAAAGACCCTGCCTCCATTTTACCGATTTTAGAAAACCTTAAAAGCGATCCTTCCGAATATGTAAGGAGAAGTGTAGCCAACAGTTTGAACGATATTGCGAAAGATCACCCGCAAGTGGTTTTGGCGGTAGCTAAAAGATGGTCGGGTTTAAGTACCGAAACCGATGCCCTGATTAAACACGGTAGCCGCACCCTTTTAAAACAGGGCCACACCGAAATTTTGAAGCATTACGGTTTGGATGATACCGGCATTGTATTGAAAGATTTTAAACTTTTGACCCCGGTGGTAAAAATTGGCGAAAGTCTGGCTTTCTCATTTTCTATCCGCAACGAAAACCCTACAGAACAAAAGGTAAGGCTAGAGTATGCCGTATATTACAAAAAGCAAAATGGGCAGAACACCAAAAAAGTATATAAAATTTCTGAAAGGGTTTATACGGCGGGTGCCGAGGTAGCCATTATCCGCAAACAAAAATTCGTATTAATTACCACAAGAAAATTCCATTTGGGCGACCACCAGGTTTCGATAATTATCAATGGCGCAGAAAAGGAACTGGAAAATTTTGACCTTAAAGCATAAACAACCTTTATTCAACTAATTCAATTTCGGTTTACGATTATAAAAAACAAAAGAAGCCGGCTTTTATAAAACCGGCTTCTTTTGTTTGTATGTTGAGTTTTTTCTAAATGGTGTTTTACAGCAATCCGTACAAACCGTGGGCATAATTCCTCAAAGAGGCCGATACAGTTTTCATCTTATCGGGCGATGGTCCTTTAACTTTGTAGGCCTCGGGATGAAGGGCTAAAGGTTGCTCATCGGTTTCTGCTGTCGTGTTTCTGTTGCTTAATGTAGCATGTTGTTCTTCGCTTAATTTTAAAGGTGCCATGATCTCGAATTTATACTACAATAACAGGACAACTTTAAATATGTTTGTCGGTTAAGCTTAATTTTTCAAATTAATTTTCGAGACTGGAAATCCAGTTTTCGGTATCAGAAACTTTAACCGGTGTTGCACTTGAAACAATCTTTAAAATACCTCCGGCATTGATATCATCTTGTGTAATATAATTTTTCTTAAAGAGCTTTCCATTCAGGAAAACTTCCTTAATGTATTTGTTTTTTAAGCTAAAATTAACGGTTTCAATTTTGAAGGTTTTTCCTTTTGGCAGGCTATAAGTAACCGTTGGAAACAAAGGCACATTTAAATAATAAACAGGCCAGCCTACGCAAGCGGGAGAAAAACCACTGGCTGCAAAGACATACCAGGCACTCATCGCACCTGCATCGTCATCCATGGTACGCAGGTAGGCATGTGGCTGGTTGTGGTAAATTTTACCGATATAACTGCCAATACCGCGACTATTGTCGTTAAAGTAATTCTGGATTACCGTATCCGCAGCCAATTGATGCATCCAGTATTGCGATTTATATCCCGATTTGGTTACATTGTACATCAGCGGCACCTGTAAATCGGGTTCGTTGGCGTGGTTGTACAAATCGTGGGCAAAAAATTCGTCAAGCTTCGCCAGGTATGATTCTTCTCCCCCATCAAGCTCAACAAGTCCTTTAAAATCGTAAGGCACAAACCACCTGTACTGCCAAATGGTACCTTGATATAAACCTCTGGCCTGCATGCGGTCTACATCGTTCTTGCTCATGTCTTTAAAATCTTTGTTCCAGTATTTTTTATACTCCAGGGCTTTTGCCAGATAAAAATCAGATTTTTCCTTGTTCTTTAATATCTTGAATATTTCGGCTAATGCCCAGTTATCGTAGCTCGATTCTAAAGCTTTATCAGGCGATTTATAATCCAAACCATTTACTTCTTTTACCAGAGAATCGGCAATTTTATTAAAATCGACTGGGTAACCTTTACGGTAGGCGTCAAGCAACACCACAATGGCATGCTCTGAACGCACGGTATTGGAAGGCTCATTTTGGCCGGCATAATCTTTTTTGCCTGATTGATAAAGATCGGCAATTGAGGTAACCATACCTGCGTAACGGTCTTGCGCAACTAGCGAAAGTAAAGGCAGCTGCGTACGGTAATTATCCCAGATGGCCCAGCCATTGTAACGAATTTCCTTATCTTTTTGCTCCTCGCCTTTGGTGTTGCGGTAGGCACCGTCAGTTTCTGAAATAACGTATGGCGATTGCATGGTGCGGTACAATAGCGAGTAGAATAATTTTGCACTTTCCAAATCGCCATTTACTGCAATTTTAGACAAATTGGTATTCCAGTCTTCATGGCTCTGCGCTTTTACTGCAGCAAATGCATTTTTATTGATAGAAGCCTTTGCGGCAGCTACACTTACCGATGAAAGGGCAATGTTAATACCTGCTGTGGTTATACCGGACTGTAGTGTTGCGATTAACTTATGTTCATCAAGCACTTTCCAGGATACACCTTCACCTATTTCCAGATAGTAAAACAATTTGTATTTACCGGCACCGCAGGTTGTGCGTGAGGTAATCCAACCGCTAACAGTATTGCCGTTCACTTCATGTTCTTCGGCCACAAAAGCACCGTTAAAAGCGTAACCTAAATCAAGGTAAAAGCCTTTAGCCCCAACCGGAAACTGATAGGCATGTTTGCCGGCTTTGCCTAAAACAGTAAAACTGGCTTTAATTTTATTTTCAAAGCCAACTTCGTAATAGCCAGGAGAGGCTTTTTCTGATGCTTTGATTAATTCTGATTGTGCCGGGTCAGCGCCTAAGAAAGGTTTGATAAAAATATTTCCGCCTGATCCCTGGCATCCTACCCCTTCGAAACGGTTATGGGTAAAGCCTTCAAATTTCTTGGCAAGATATTCGTAACCGGTATGCGTTTTAGGGTAAGTTTGAGGACCAATGCTTAACATGCTAAAAGGGTAAGACGCGGCCGGCGACATCTGCCCATGGTCTGCAGATGAGCCTAAAAAAACATTTACCTGATCAACAGGTTTTGCCGAACTAACGGAAAATATATTCGTTTTTTGTTGTGATAAAACGTTTAACGAGAAGAACAATAGAGCCCCTACTATTTGAACAGAAAACTTCATTTGAGGTTTGGTTTATAAATTGCGCCAAAATAACATTTTAAGATGAAGTGGCGGTTATGTTTTAGCTTCTTTACAAAAATGTATCTGGTTACGGTTTGGTAAGCCCGGTAAACGCTTAAAAACAAAAAGCCATTCCGGGTATCGGAATGGCTTTAATATCGTGTGTGTTTTAAAATTTATTTCACAGCAACCGGAACAGAAATCTTATCCCAATCTAAAGAGAAACCGCTTTTGCCAATTTTATAAACCAAACGCTCTTGAGTTGCTTTTAAAGCTTTTGTTTTTACATCAACACGTAAAGCATCTTTAGCTTCTTCATATTTGTAAGCACCCCATTGTTTAGGCTCTTTGTTAAAAATAGCTGTCCAGGTTCCGCTTTCCTTCGGGATTAAGAAGAAACTGTATTTACCAGCTGGTAATGCTTTACCTTCAACGGTAATGTCTTTATCAGTTTCGAACGTAGTAGCTTCGTTTGCTCCGGCACGCCAAACTTTATCCCATGCTTCCAAGCCACCCCAAATTTTACGGCCTTTAACCGCAGGGCTGCTGTAATTAATGGTAATGGTTGCACTTTTAATTTTACCTGTTGCAGTTGCTGCAGGACTTGGTTTAGGCTGCGCATCTTGTGCCATTGCACTTACAGAAATTGTAATTGCTGTAAATAACATAGCGATTGATTTGATCATCGTTTTCATAGTATTATTTTTATTTGTTTTGCTGTTCTTTTGATTTTACGAATTTATGGCTTTAGCGCGATAAAACAATAATACTAAATAAATTGATACCGGAATGACGATACAGGTATCCTAAGGAACAAATCCTGTCTGTATAGTTTTCCTATCGGTTGGTGTCCTCACCCGACCGAAACAACACCAATCTACCATTCCGATTAAAGCTACTGTTCTATTTCTTCCGGCCCACAAACCTGATTACTGATCCCAGCCCGTTATGAAACACACCTTCGTTCAGCTCGATTTCTTTTTCTTCCAGCGCTACAATTTCGTAATTGGTGAAATCTGATTTTATTTCTTCGATAGAGAATAACATATCGAGTTCTTTTGGCCCACCAACTTTTTCGTTACGGGCAAGATAGTCAAGGTGATTTTTACTAAAGGCTTCAAAAATAATCAATCCACCTTTACGTAAATAACGATCTAACGTTTTGTGATAAGCTGATTTAATCTCCGCCGGAAAATGTGCATAAATTAATGCGATGGCATCAAATTGTTCTGCTTTGTAATCCAGATGCTGCAACTCACCCACCTGATAATCGATGCTCACATGGTTACTTTCAGCAAGCTGAATGGCTTTGTTTTTACCTTCGGCACTAATATCAAAGGACGAAACCTTCCAACCGAGCTTTGCAGCAAAAACGGCATTGCGGCCCTCGCCTTCAGCCGGAAAAAGTATAGTGCCACTATTTAGTTTTTCTAATTGTTCTTTAAGGTAATTATTGGGCTGTTCGCCATAAGCGAACTCTTCGGTACGGTATCTATCGTCCCATCTGTTTATCCAGGCTTCGTTCATAGGTAATGATTTTGTTTAAAATGGCTGATTAGCCAACAAAATAAAGATATTGAATTTTGAGTGAGTGAACGCTAAATTGCTTGTGAAGATAGGCCAATTGGTTAAAAATTGATAAGTTGATGACCGTAGTTGAATTGTATCGTCTTCGACTCCGCGCAGCCTAACAAACTATGTTAATATCGTCTGGTGTTCTATAACCGGCTAAAATAATATCCTGTTCGTAGAGTTAAACGTAGCGTCTCTACGGATTGGCAAATAAGATTGAGTTTGTAAACTCAATGGCAAAGAACGAGTCGAAGACTCTTTTCCATTCATAATTCGTAGAACCCTTCGGAACTCTACGGAAAGTTAGTTCGATTAAGCAAAAATTAGCCAAGTCCTTCGACAAGCTTAGGATGACAATCACCAAGGTAGAAACCTCTCCTATTCACTCACAACCGCCCTCGGCTTGTGAAACAACAAGCCCAGCAGCGAAAACACAATTACTGCAGCAGCACCGATTACGTTAAGCCATAAAAAGGAAATAATATCAAATTTATATACTGCAATCACCACAATTTCGGCGAGTATCGCTGAAATAAAAACTATAGGGCCATCAATTTTTTTGAAGTAAAAAGCGACAAGAAAGATACCCAATATTGGTCCGTAAAAAAGCGAGCCTAAAACATTTACCGCTTCAATAAGCGACCCCATCTGCGTGGCAAACATAGCTACGGCGATCGAAAAAATTCCCCAGGCAAGCGTGTGTAGCCGGCTGTATTTGAGTTCTGTTTCATCATCCGGTGCTTTTGCCCCAAAAATAAGATGCACATCCTTTAACGAACATGCCGCAAGCGAATTGAGTGCGGCAGAGATCGAACCCCAACTGGCCAGAAATATTACAGCAAAAAGTAATCCCACCATACCTACTGGCAGCGTGTTTTTCACGAAATATAAAAAGATATAGTTGGTATCTGTTTTCTCGGCATTATAGTTCGATTGGTTAATGGCCTCTTCTACCCTTGCATGCAGGTCTTTCACTTTGTTCTGCGTAGATTTAAAATCGGCTATCGAAGCACTTAATAATGGCGATTGCTTTTCTTTTTCTGCCAGTATTTGGTGCGATTGTTGCGTAAATTGTTTTTGTAATGCGTTGTGTTCTTTTTCAAAAGCAGCAGCTTGCTGTGGTTCTTTTTCCTTTAAATATTGATACGAACGTTCGTTAAAATAAATGGGCGCTGGTTTTAAAGAAAAGAAAGCAAACAATAAAGCCCCAATTAGCAGGATAGCAAACTGCATAGGTATTTTAACCAGTCCGTTTAACAGCAATCCCATTTTGGCATTGGTATTATCTTTTGCCGTAATGTACCTCCCCACCTGACTTTGATCGGTGCCAAAATAAGAAAGTGCCAGAAAAAATCCCCCAATCAGTCCGCTCCAGATATTGTATTTATCTTTCCAATCGAATTCTGTAGTGATTACATTCAATTTACCCGATTTACCGGCCAGGTAAAGTGCATCTTTAAAACCGATTCCATCGGGCATGTGCTGAATTAACAGATAGCCGGCAAAAGCCATAGTACCCAAAATAATTAAAAACTGCAGTTTCTGCGTATGCGCTATGGCTTTAGCCCCCCCTACATAAGTATAAATCAACAAAATACCACCGGTAAGAATGTTGGTTAAATAAATATTCCAGTTTAAAACACTCGATAAAATAATACTGGGCGCATAAATACTGATCCCAGTTGATAGCCCCCTTGAAAACAAAAACAGAAGCGAAGTGAGCACGCGTGTCTTCTTATCGAAACGGTTTTCTAAATATTCGTACGCCGTATAAACATTCAGTTTTTGAAAAATGGGAATGAAAGTAATGCAGATTACAATCATGGCCAAAGGCAAACCAAAATAATATTGAACAAAGCGCATCCCATCAGTATAGGCCTGCCCGGGAGCCGACAAAAAGGTAATGGCGCTGGCTTGCGTAGCCATAATACCCAATAGCACAATGTACCAGGGTATTTTATTATCGGCTTTTAAATAAGAAGCATTACTTTTTTGTCCACGGCCAATAAAAACACCATAGGCCACTACAGCAAAAAGCGTAAATATCAATACTGCCCAATCGATATTGCTCATGCCCAGAATTTAGTAAACAGGTAATAAAATACAATCTGAAACACCAGCGCAAGCGCTAAAAGGATATACCAGGTGTTCCAGTTTTTTAATTGGTTTTTCATTATTTACCAGCTGATAAAAAGTTAAAAAATAACCTGGCAGCTCCCACATTTCCGGCTGGCAATTGTCTGAAGAACGCCAGCGGACTATAAATAAAATTTCCTTTACCATATTTGGCATACAGGGTAGATCCCTGCAATGGTTCTTCATCAGTATCGTGCATTTCGAAAAGCGTTTCGTACTTATCATCCCACTTATCAGGAAAATAAGCTCCGCGTTCCTGCACCCAGCCTTTAAAATCTTCAGCAGTTATTTTATTGGGATAATTCAACAACTTATGGTCTGGCTTTAAGATTTTCACTTCAGCATTTTCTTCAGTTACCCGCTTACCACTAATGCTCAAAGGATAAATGCCGAAATCCTGCAGTGCCATATCCTGTGTAGTATTGTACTGCATTACGATGGTACCACCGTTTTCTACGTAACTCCGCAATGCCGTTTGCCAGTTTTTAATCCGCTTCTCCGTATTAATTACACGCACACCGGTTACCACTGCATCGTATGTAGCCAGTTTTGTCGCATTCAGGATATCTGCTTCCGTTAATACATCAACCTGCAAGCCTGCCTGTCTTAAAAACTCGGGGATTAAATCTCCAGCTCCTTCAATATAGCCTATTTTTTTAGCCAATACTTTTACATCACCTTTTATTAACCAGGTTGTGGCAGGTACAAAATACTGTAAAGTTGGAAGGTGAGGATATTGAATCATGACCTGTCCTTTGGTATATTCGGCACTCTCTGAAGAAAAAACAGCTTCAAGCTTGTTCTGACTTGACTTAATTTTTGCCAAATCTTCAGCGGGGATTAAAAAATTTCGGGTATTGATGGTGTTTTCGGCCAGATTAACGCCCCCAAAAGTTTTAACAATCTGGTTGCCAATTTTGAAACTGATTTTACCGTAATTGATATTCTTATTGGCCCTTAAACGTAAGGTAACATTTAAACCTTCTTTCTCTTTGGCAAAGTAAACCGGTTCGGTAAAATTCAAATCTAGCGCCGGGATAATGCGAAGCCCCTCAACTACATCGCCTTTAACCGGATCTAGTTTTTTGAAAGATAAGGGAAGCTGCACATCAAATTTCTCGGATTCAATTTTTAGCGAAAGCAATACATTAACAGGCGACTGCACTTCAGGCAAACCAATTAAGGTATCGTTTGCTACGCTAAAAGTTGCGGCATCTTTTGCAGGTTTGGCCAGCCAGTAGGGTTCTGTAGGCAAGGCATCAGCAGGAATCTGGATTTTACGTTCGATGGTAATCAACGAATCACCTGATAGTTTTCTATTGAGGTTATCGGTTTGATTTAACCAGTTCACACTTTCTAAAGTTACCGGAGTTGCAGATCTCGAAATTAAGTTTAAACGGAAATTATAGCTGTTACCCGCAATGGCTTCGGGCTGATTGGTCACCACTTCGCCCATAAAACCTACACAGCTTAAAATAATATGATCAATGGCCGCAAGTTTATCTTTGCGCAAATCTGCATCAGACAATTCGGCTACTTTTTTGCGTAGCATCAGCAGTCCGTGCAAACTTTTATCGGGCTGGTTATAGTTGAAAGATAATAGGATAATATCAATCAATTCATCAATATCGCCCACACCTTTGTCCGACCAGTTCATGCTTAAACCATCAAAAAGTGTTCTTTTAACGGGCTCACCTGCTACATGCGTAAAATATTCAGAACGTACACCGGCAACCGACTGCGTACCGGCACCCTGACTTTTGTGCAAACTTCTGCTCAATCCGGCCAGTTCTCCGTAGCCCATACCCAGTTGCGCATCGTACTGACCAACAGTTAGCTTCAACTGATTTTCGGCTGTGGTATTTACCGAACCAAACCTAAAAGTATTCCAAAGTAACCTTTTGGGCTGCCAAACCGAAACGTATTTCAGTTGATTTGGGAACATATTTTTATCGGCAGCGGCCTTAAATGCCTTTTCGGCCACTACAGCCGAAGCTGCATGTTGTCCATGCCCTGCCGCAGCAGTAGGCGGAAAACGGCAGATAATCACATCCGGCCTGAATTTCCGGATTACCCAAACCACATCGGCAGTAATGCTATCGGCATCCCATTGTTTAAAAGTATCGTTTGTATTTTTAGAGAAACCAAAATCAATGGCGCGGGTAAAAAACTGCTGGGCACCATCCAATTTCCGTGCTTCTAAAAGCTCGTGTGTTCTAATCAAGCCCAAAGCAGCGCCTTGCTCAGTACCCAAAAGATTTTGTCCACCATCACCGCGGGTAAGCGATAAATAAGCTGTTTCTACATTTTGTTCGTTAATTAACCATGATAGTAAGCCTGTATTTTCATCATCGGGGTGGGCAGCTAAGTATAAAACCTTTGGTAAATGCTTTAAGGTTTTCAGTTCACGGTAAATCTCGGCCGATTTTGCCGGGCGCACTTGTTGGGCGGCACAGAACATTACCGGTAAGCATAGGGTGAATATGGCAGTTAGTCTTTTGAACATATTATTTGTTTTGCGAAACTCAAATATGCTCAAAAAGCTTTTACTTTAGTGCTTCGGAAACGAAAAAGGTACAAAAAATGGCGCTTCTCCGATTTATGCCCTTTTAAAAACAGATTCGAGCAAATGGATATAGAGGGTTATCCCTTCTTCAATTTCTTCAATCAGCACAAACTCATCGGCAGTATGCGATCTGGCCGATTCGCCCGGCCCCATTTTTACCGATGGCATACTCAACCAGCCCTGATCGGAACTGGTAGGCGAAACATAGGTTTTTCTGCCCAGAGCCAATCCGGCAACAACAAGAGGATGCAGCACATCGATGTTGGATGGATTGAGCACATTTGGACGCACGTTGAAACTGCATAGCGTGTGGTTGATAATTACATTCAGGATCTCACGCGGGGTATAATTGTGATCGAAACGGATATCGACCGTAAAATGGCATTCGCCAGGCACAATATTATGCTGCAAACCCGCATTGATTTGTGTAACAGTCATTTTTACCGGGGCAGGCAAATGATCCTCAATCGGAAACTGAAAATGCGAAAACCATTCGATATCCTTAATGGCCTTGTAGATGGCATTATCCCCTTCCTCGCGCGCGGCGTGGCCCGAGCGTCCTTTGGCTACACAATCAATCACCATCGAACCTTTTTCGGCAATGGCCATGTGCATACCGGTTGGCTCGCCAACTATGGCAAAAGAAATGGGTTTAAGATCGTCTAAAATGCTCCTGATACCATTCAAACCTGAAGTTTCTTCTTCTCCGGTGGCTGCCAGGCATAAATTGAAAGGCAGGTCTTTCGATTCGTAAAAGTAGATAAAGGTCGAAATGAGCGATACCAGCGAAGCCCCCGCATCGTTACTGCCCAAACCGTGAATTTTTTCATCGTATATCAGTGCACTGAAAGGATCTAAGCTATATTGCTCGTTGGGCTTTACCGTATCGTGGTGCGAGTTGAGCAGAATGGTCGGTTTTGCACTGTCGAAATATTTGTTGTAGCACCATACATTATTGTTTTTACGAATGGTGTTGATACCATGTTTGGCCAGATGCGATTCTATTTCGCTGGCCGTTCCTTGCTCTGAACCGCTAAAAGATGGTATGGCAACTAAAGCGGATAAAAGAGCTAAGGCTTCTGTGTATAATTGGTTTAAATCGGGATGACTGGTCAGTGGTTTTTCTGCGATATTCATGATGTAATTAAATGCTTTTAAGGTTTAGGTTTTGTTGCAATTGGAGTGTATTTTCGGCGCTGGCGATAATTTGATCGATATGTTCGGGACTGAACAACATGGCCGTGCACAAGCAATTACTTTTATTTTTACTTTCCAGGATGGAGTAGTTTACACAGCTTTTACAGCTTTCCCAAAATGCCGTATCCTGGGTAATTTGTGCAAAGGTTACAGGCTCGAAGCCCAGTTGAGTGTTCATTTTCATAATGGCTGCACCAGAGGTTATGCTGAATATTTTCGCATTGGGATACAAACGGCGTGATAGGCTGAAAATCCGGTTCTTAATACTTTTGGCAACACCAGATTTTCTAAATTTTGGCGCAACAATTAATCCTGAATTGGAGATAAAAGCATTATTTTGCCAGCTTTCGAAATAGGAAAAACCAGCCCATTCGCCACCGGCAGTTACTGCAATTACCGCTTTGCCGGCAATCATCTTTTCGACAATTGAGGCTGGTGTTCTTTTCGAAATGCCCGAACCTCTTAACAATGCTGAGCTTTGTGTTTCAGCTACAATTTCATCTGCATATTTTGCATCCGCTTTGGTTGCAACCCTGACAAAAATTATTGAATTGTTCATTTTAATAAAATTTCATACTTGCCAGTCATCAAAAGCAATACCTAGGACAGAAACAAGACAATAAAACACTGATTATCAACATAAAAATTCAAAAAAAATAAACAGCTATCCTGGCGAGCACCAGCAAAACCCTGCCATTTTGAAAGGCTTTTTACCATATTGAAAACCTTTTAGACTAGCCATAATTAATTGATGCAGTCGCCAACTAAATCCAAAGGCCACAATTATCACAATCGTTAATAATTCGGTATATTTATTGTTAATATTGCAGCATAAATTTAACCTATGAATGGGATGGTCCTCATCATCGATGATGAAAAGAAAATCTGCAGTTTACTTTCCAGGATTATAGAGTTGGAGGGCTTTAAAACCCTTCAAGCCAATACCGGAAAAGAAGGACTTAAACTTTTAAAAAATAACGACGTAAGCATTGTCATCAGTGACGTAAAGCTGCCCGATGTAAACGGAGTTGCCCTGGTTAAAGATATCAAAGCCATTAAACCTTTTGTCGAAATTATTAACTTGACCGCTTATGGCACCATTGCCGATGGCGTACTGGCCATTAAAAACGGGGCCTTCGATTACCTGGTTAAAGGCGACGACAACGATAAAATTATTCCGCTTTTATACCGTGCAATGGATAAATCCAATCTTCAACGTCGTGTGGCAGAGCTTGAAAATAAAATTGCACAAAAGCATAGTTTCGAAACCATTATCGGCCAATCTAAAGCTTTAAAAGAGGCCATTGATCTGGCCAGAAAAGTAAGCGTAACCGATACTACGGTTTTACTTTTAGGTGAAACAGGTACAGGAAAAGAGGTTTTTGCGCAATCGATCCACTATGCGAGTCCTAGGGCAGAAAAACCTTTTGTAGCACTGAATTGCAGCGGTTTTAGTCCCGATTTACTGGAAAGCGAGCTTTTTGGCTACAAAGCTGGCGCATTTACAGGTGCCAATAAAGATAAAAAGGGCTTATTGGAAGAGGCCAATGGCGGCACTTTGCTATTAGACGAAATCGGCGAAATGAACCTCGACCTGCAAGCCAAGCTATTGCGGGTATTGGAGAGCCAAACCTTCATTAAAGTGGGCGATACCCATACCCAACAGGTAAATGTGAGGATTCTAGCTGCAACCAATAAAGATTTAAAAGGTGATGCCGCTACAGGCAAGTTCCGTTCAGACCTTTATTACCGTTTGTCAGTTTTTACGCTTACACTACCGCCCTTGCGCGAACGTAAGACGGATATCCCTGCTTTGGCTAAACACTACCTCAAGGCATTTGCCGATAAGGTAAACCGGACCGTGCCTAAAATGGACGATAAAATTCTGTCCATACTAACCGACCACGGCTGGAAAGGAAATATACGCGAACTTAAAAACGTAATTGAACGTCTGGTGATTCTATCCGATGGCGATACTTTAAGTGCATCTGCTCTGCCTCCCGAATTTTTTGAGTTCATGCCAATAGAAAACGAATACAATTTACAGCAGATCGAAAAACAGCATATCCAAAAAGTCCTCCTCCACACCAAAGGCAACAAAACAGAAACTTCGAGATTACTCGGTATCGGATTAACTACGCTTTACCGTAAAATAGAAGAGTATCAGATTAAAGAGATTTAAAGGAAAGTCCAAAGACTAAAGCTAAAAGACCAAAGTCAGGTAAAAGTCCGGAGTCGGAGGTCTGAAAGTCAGAAGATTGGATGCAAATATCCTCTTAAATGCACTAAGGTGTTTTAGGTGGTAAATTAGAGACCCTGAAATAAATTCAGGGTGACAGATCGGGGGGTAAAAATATTAAATGGCCTTAACTGCCTTATATGGTGAAATAGCAAAACTAAGCCTCAAACCTGATCCACTTATCCCCTTCGTGCCCAAATATAAAAGAGCCCGGATGCAGCATTTCAGCAATATCTTCGATTAAAGAAACTGCATTTTCGGCAGTTCTTTCACGGTTTACATCATCATTTAATAAAATAATGCGGTTGTTTTGTACTGCCTGCCAACTGGTATTCAGTGCAGCCGGTACTTCGCGCATTAAATCGGTAAGTGTTTTGCCTGGTTGGTAATAAATAATAAATACCGCATTTAAAACATCGGCTTCCACCATTCCGCCGGCTAATGCAATTTCTTCGGTTAGCAGGTAGTTTGGATTATTGCTGGTATCCAGGCAAGCTACCGGCATTTTATCCATAAATTTAATCTTGTGTTCTACTAAATCTAAACGTTCCTGTAATTCTTCCTGTTTAGCAGCATCGAGGCCAATAAATAAATCGTTTAAAAAAGACATCTGCATTAAATTTATTAATTTGTGCAAAAATAACATTCCTACCCGATGCGAGGCTCATTTAATTATATATTTTGGATTTTTTGTGCCACCCTGATCTTTAGCTGTAAGGAAAACGCCAGTCACCAGGCTAAAAAAGTCTTCAATATTAACCTCGATCAGGGCTTAACCTCAATAGATCCAGCCTTTGCCCGCAACCAGAATGCCATCTGGATGACCAACCAGATTTTTAATGGTTTGGTGCAGGTCGATTCATCGCTGCAAACTATTCCATGCATTGCTAAAAGCTGGCAAATTTCTGCCGATGCTTTAACTTATACCTTCAACCTGCGCAACGATGTTTACTTTCACGACGATCCTATCTTTAAAAACGGAAAGGGCCGAAAAGTTGTAGCCAGTGATTTTGCCTATAGTTTTTACCGTTTAATTGATCCGAAAGTAGCTTCATCGGGCGGCTGGATTTTTAGCGATAAAGTAAAGGATGAACATAATTTTATTGCCTTAAACGATTCTACTTTCCAGATTAAGCTGGTACGCCCCTTCCCGCCGTTTATGAGTTTGCTTACCACGCAATATTGCTCGGTAGTACCCAAAGAAATTGTAAGCCATTATGGCAAGGATTTCAGGAGCCATCCCATTGGTACAGGGCCCTTTAAATTTAAATACTGGAAAGAAGGCGAAATCCTGGTGTTATTAAAAAATGAGCACTATTTCGAAAAAGATGAAAAAGGCATTAAATTGCCTTACCTCGATGCGGTAAAAGCTACTTTCATAACCGACAAGCAGAGCGGCTTTATGAGCTTCATAAAAAAAGACCTCGATTTTTATTACAATGTAGATGGAAGTTACCGGGATGATATCCTGACCAAAAGCGGTAAAATGACGTCCAAATACAAGGGAAAGTTTAATCTGACTAAAAGCCCCTATCTGTGTACCGAATATGTGGGTATACTTGTAGATACCAGCCTGGCCATTGTTAAAAAATCGCCCCTGCGTTTAAAGAAAATCAGGCAGGCCATTAATTATGCCATTGATAAAGATAAGCTCATTAAATACCTGCGCAATGGTGTAGGCGTATCGGCAACCTCTGGTTTTATTCCCAAAGGGATGCCCGGTTTTGATAGCCTTGCCGTTAGCGGTTATGCGTATAACCCTAAACTTGCCGCAAAACTTTTAACAGAAGCGGGGTTCCCTGAAGGTAAAGGCCTGACAGAAATTACCCTGAATACCACTACAACCTATAAAGACCTTATTGAGTTTATACAGGGAGAATTAACTGCTGTTGGCATTAAAACCAAAATTGATGTGAGTCCAAGTGCCAGCTTAAGAGACCTGATGTCGAAAAACCATGTAAACTTTTTCCGCGGCTCCTGGCTGGCCGATTATGGAGATGGCGAAAATTTTCTTTCCATGTTTTATTCAAAAAACAAAGTTCCTTACGGCCCCAACTATACTGCCTTTTACAACAAAGCTTTCGACCAATTATTTGAGCAGAGCTATTACGAACCTGATAACGAAAAGCGGTTTGCACTATACCGCAAAATGGATCAGATTGTGATGGATTATGCACCAGTGGTACCACTTTTTTACGATCAATCGGTGGTAATGTTGCAGAACAATATTTCCGGATATTCTTTTAATCCGCAAAGCCTCATGATTTTAAAACGGGTTCAAAAAAAGTAAAAGGGATTACTTTTTGTCCATCAATTTCCGTTTCAAAAACTTTGCGGTAGCCTCGCTTACTTTCAATCCGTTCGAAAATTTCATCCAGTGATGGGTATCATCCGGGATAACTAAAAATTCAAATTCAAAGTGCTTATCCTCAAAACGCCTGGCTAAATCTACACTCTGATTAAAGGCCACATTGCGGTCATCATCGGCATGAATAATAAGTGTTGGCGAGGTCCAGGTGTTAATGTAACTGACAGGCGAGGATGACAAAGCAATTTTAGCCGCAAGTGTAGCATCAGGTGCCGGCTCTTTACCTTCGGTAGCCTGACTGCTAAATCGGTTATTTACCCCATGAATATCTACACCTGCAGCAAACAGCTTCGAATCTTTTCCAAGTGCTAGTGCAGTTAGATAACCACCATAAGAACCTCCATAGATTCCTATTTGATCTTTATTAATACCGGGTTGCGCTGCCAGCCATTCGCCAGCTGCTTTAATATCCTGGTATTCTGATGCTCCTTGTGCCCCCGCACCCATTGGTTTATGAAAATCGAAACCATAACCAGTGCCTAAACGGTAATTTACAGCTAACACAGTAAAACCCAAATTAACCAGGTATTGATTTAAAGCATAATCTATGGAATAATAATCCATGGGGTTCCATCCTAAAAACATTTGTCTTTGCGGCCCACCATGCACATAAACAATTGCAGGCTGGTTTTTGATCATTTTCTTCGGCGAAAACAACTGCCCGTAAACCGTGTTACCGTCGGCTGCCTTAAAACGTACATGTTTGGGCACAACCATTTCCTTAATCGGAAAATCGGTGGGAATAAGCGACTCACCAATGAGCTTAATCACTTTTCCTCCAGCAATAACAGCTGGTAAAAGTGGCCGCTCTGCGGTAGCACTTAAGCAGAAAAAAGTAAGATTATCGCCCGATATTACCGGGTAGGCCTCAATCCCTTTCCCACTACTTAAAGGTTGCATATTTGCCTGATTTACTGAAACTTTGTAAACATGCCTTCTTTCCAGATCATCACCATCCTTACCTGTATTGGCAGCAAAAACCAATGTTTTTTTATCGCTACCCAGTTTTATATTTTCTACACCATAATTGCCCGGCGTGAGTAACAACCTACCCGAGCCATCGGGATTAATGGAATACAAATGTGGCCAGCCGTCCTCGTATGAAGTAAATACAATTTTATCCCGTGCCCATTGCAGATTGGCACCTCCATCAATTGATGGGTATGATGCCCTGATCGTTTCAGGAGCTTTCCAAATCTGCTTACCTTGCCCTGTTGAAACATTAACGGTGCAGATGGCCCAGGCCTGATGTTTACGGGATAAAATAGAATCTGTTTCACTACCTGAACCAGGTGTACGAATAAAGGCAATTTCTTTACCATCGGGCGACCAAACCGGCATGTTATCTTTAGCAAATGATGGCGATAACCACTGCACAGGTGTTTCATCATTGGTGTAAATTCCAACAAAAGCATGATCGGTACGGTTAGAAACAAAGGCAACTTTCTCCCCATCGGGCGACCACTTATATCCTCCGTTAATCCCTTTTGCATAAAACAGGTTTTTGGCAGGCATTAGTCCGTCAATTGGCGCAATTAGAACCTGACCGGCTTTGCTAAAAAGCACCTGTTTGCTGTTTGGTGAAATAAGTGGATTATCGCCTTCGCCAATGGTGATGATCTTTCCACCCGTAAAAGAGATAGCTAAAACCTGTATTTTTGGCGCAATTGCAGATGAGGCTGCATTAACCGGACCACCATCCCTTCCACCATGATCGCCACCACGCACAAAAACAATCCAGGTGCCATCTGGCGAAATAGACAAACTGGTTAACTCCTGCCCATCGTCTTCATTGTAACTGGTAATTTTTACCGCTTTGTAATCGGGAGCTGCCGCAGTATAGATATTTCTTTTCCCCTGTTCATTTGCCGCCCATGCTATTTTTGTCCCTGTGGGCGCGGCTACCAACTGGCTCGGAAAAGGATAAGACAAAACAGATTTCAGGCTAAACGACTGTGCAAATATTTTTGAGGTAGAAAGGAGCATAAACAGGATAAGCAGCGATTTTTTCATTCCTTGGGATTTTGAGATAAATTATGAAAAAAGGCCTTAACCATCAGATGATTAAGGCCTAAAGCTTAATTTTTTATAAGAATGTTACTGATCCCACCACAATTTGGTAGTGCGTGGTACATCAGTAGGCACATTGGCACCATTTTTACTTCTTTCACCCTGGGTATAATCCAGCCGGCGGATAAATGTAGGAAGTGCATTATTGGCCGGCAGACCAAAATCTTTATACTTATAATCGAAACGGCGTGCATCGTTCCAAGCTTCCGGATTTAAATAGGTAACAATGTACTTTTCTTTAAAAATAAGGTCTTTGGTTAAAGCCGCAGCACCAACTGCCACAAGCGGATCTGCCAGATAAGTATCTCTGTTGGTTGTTGAAACCGTAAGTTTATCCATATTGGCACTAATACCTGCTAGGTAAGCTGCGTAAGATTTTATCTTGTCGCTATCGAAATAAGCTTCGGCCTCAATAAATTTCAACTCAGCATAGGTTACAATAAATAAAGGGGCTGTATCACTGGTCCAGGGAGAATTTCTCGAAATATAACATTCATCTTTAGTGGTGTTGGCACCAGGCAAGCGGTTACCGGCACCATTTACCGTTCCAATGTAGATATTATTGATCGTTTTGTCGGTAATTTTTTCGATTCGGGGATCGAAAACAGTGAAAGTTTTGCCATTCAATGCATCGATAAATTGTTCGGATAACCAGCCTCCTAACGATTGCTGTGAATTGGATAGTGCCACATTTGCCCATGGGTTACGTTCTTTAAAAGTAGCCATACTTGCATCATCAGCATTGGCGGCAAAAGAATTGCTAAGTGCGGCCAACACTGCTGTAGGGTTGTAAGCACTGGTTTTACTCACCTTATTCAATAATCTGGCTTTTAAAGCATAAGCCATTTTTAACCAGTTTGCCCTTTCTGCAGTTGTTTTTCCATAAATCAAATCGCTGTTTGGCGCCAGTTTAATAGTCGAATTGGTTTTGGCAAGCTCTACAATGGCTTCATCTAAAAGTGCCATAGCCTGATTGTAAACATCCTGCTGTTTATCATATTTGGGCGTAAGGTTATCGATGTTAAAAGCCTGCGAAAACGGTGCATCTCCCCAAAGGTCATTTACCAAAGTTAAGTTGTAGGCAATAATCACATCGGCTACACCTTTATACTCGCTGGAACCCTGGCTAATGGCCAGCTTTTTCATTTCATTAGCATCGGCCATGGCGAAGTAAAGGGCATCCCAGGTGGCACTAAAATCAATTGCCTGATAGGTATCGCCAGCACCGTTAGCCGTGGGGTTGGCTGTATATTGCACGTAAGGGGCAACAATACTTCCAATAAAGTAATTGTTGTTTCCAATTTTATAGGTCGATGTAGCCAACAACGCATTGAGCGTTGGCACAGGAACCTGGTTCGGATTGTCTGACAGTTTATCAAAATAGCTGTCTTTACAGCTTTGCAAGCCTAGTGTTGCAATTAAAACTGAGCACAATGTATATTTTATAATCTTTTGCATCGTAATACTATTTAAAAACCAACATTAAGGGTAAACATTATAGTGCGGGCAGATGGATAGGTAAACCCTGCAGAACCATCGTTGTTGCTACCGGCATCAAAAGAGCTCGACTCGGGATCTACACCGTAATATTTGGTCCATAACCATAAATTATTTCCGGTAACCGAAAGTGAAGCATTTTTGATTGATTTTGCCGGCAACCAGTTTTGCGGTACGTTGTAGGTTAAACTCGCCGAACGCAAACGTACCCATGATGCATCACTTACAAATGGTTCAGAAACGTTGCGGTAATAAATACGGTAGTAACCCTCGCCATAATCTACCCCATCAGGGCCAAACCGTTGTCCCATGTACACTGGTTTGGTATTGGGCTGGCCATTGGCCAATACGCCGTCAAACACCTTTGTAGTCCTTCTGTCGGCAGTATAATCTGGCAAGCCAAAAGCCGAATAAAAATCTTCCAGCCAGTTGTATTTTTCGAATCCTAAACGGGCATCGAACAATACATTTAAACTAAAATCTTTATACCTGAATGTATTGCCCAGTCCAACAATATAGTTAGGCTGCGAGTTACCCAATAGCTTTTGTTTGCCACCAGAAATACTTGGAAATCCATTGGCACTGATCAGCAGCGGAAGGTTTTTATCAAGTACAATCGGATCTTCGGCTTGACCTCCGTAATAACGGTTAAAATAACTGCCATAAATATTACCATAAGGTTGCCCTTGGATAAGTTTCATGGTTACTCCGGCATTTCCATAGCCCCTTGCGGCACCATATACAATTTCGGTTATTCCGTTTGGCATAGTCAGCACCTTATTTCTATTTGCTGATAGGTTCAGGTTCACATCCCATCTAAAATCTTTTGATACAATAGGTTTACCGTTTATAACCAGCTCTACCCCTCTGTTTCTGATATCGCCTGCATTAATAGATTTGGTTACATAACCTACAGCAGAAGAAATCTGTGTTTGGATAATCTGATCCTGACTCAAAGAATAATAATAGGTAAAATCGAAACCTAAACGGTTTTTAAAGAACGACATCTCTAAACCAGCCTCGTAAGTATTGGTAAATTCGGGGCGAAGGTTGGCATTACCCAGGTTAGAGGCAATGGTTAACCCACCTGTACCGGTTGGCAACGATATATAAGGTGTGTATCCGGTAAAAGTAGAATATTCGGATGCATCTTTACCAATCCGGGCATAAGATAAGCGCAACTTAGCCTGGCTTATAACTGCAGGCAGTTTAAATTGATCTGAAAATACATAACTTAAACTCGCAGAAGGATAGAAAAACGACCTGCTTGCTTTAGGCAAGGTAGAGGTAATATCGTTTCGTCCGGTTAGGGTTAAGAAAAGGTAATTTTTATAATCAAAAGTAGCTTCACCAAAATAACCAACCAATCGTTTTTGTTTCAAGGTTTGTGTTGGGGTAAGCACACCTGCATTGGCCAGGTTAAAGAAATCGTAAACCCCAAGGATACTTCCTAAAGTACCGATTTCTTTTGATTTACGATCGTAAAGCTCTTGTCCCAGCCTTAAAGTTCCGGTAATGTCATCAGTTAATTTAGAAGTAAAGGTAGCTACAAACGTACTGTTAATGGTTCTGAACTTGGTATTGAACTCTCCATAAAAGCCCTGTGCATTATCGTACATTGCCTCTGTAGCATACATAGGGCCACGGGCCGTGCGCACGCGGTTATCGGTATATGTATCAAAACCTAAACGGTAAGAAAAATTAAGCCATTTTACGGGATCGTAACTTAAGCTTGCCCCGCCGATAAAGCGGTTTACATCGCCTTTAAACCTGTTGTTGGCAGTACCCCATATCGGATTATTTGTACCAATGTATTTTTGCGAACCATCCGCATTCTGGAAATCTGAAACATCGTAACGTGGCGACCAGTAAGCCAAACTTTCTCCAAAACGGTCAGCACTGTAAGTATAGCCACCCGAATTGGTAAAATTCATATTTACCGATGCTTTAAATTTAGGACTGATGATAAAATCAGTATTTAACCTTCCTGAAAAATTCTTGTTATCGGTATTGGGCATCATCCCTTTTTGGTACAATTGCGAAACTGACGAGAAAAACTTTACTACATCACCACCGCCGGCAACCGAAACCGAGTTTTTTATCTGCTGGCCGGTTCCAAATGCACGATCATAGTTGTTAAATAACTGATCAGGATGTGTTGGATCGATCAGTTTTGCTTCGGCAATGGTTGGTCCCCAGGCTGGCCCAATACCTCCAGGAGGGTTGGTATAAACCCCTAAAACTCCCTGGGTGTATTCAGTTTGAACATCAGGACTTTTCAAAACTTCATCAAACCCATAACTACTGTTCAGGTTAACACTAACCCCGTTTTGTTTACCTCTTTTAGTTGTAATTACCACTACGCCATTTGCACCTCTTAAGCCATAAAGGGCAGTAGCTGCACCACCTTTTAAAATATTAATGGTTTCAATATCTTCGGGGTTAATATCCGAAGCCCTGTTGGTTACTCCCCTTGCGCCAAAGGCAGTTCCATCGGGATTAGCACCAACGGTTGAGGTCGAATTATCAATCTGCACACCATCAATCACATATAAGGGATCGCCAGAAATATTTGGATCGATAGAGTTTACCCCCCTGATTCTGATATTTGCACCCTGGCCAGGACCACCTCCTGTACTGGAAATAGTTGCGCCGGCAATTTTACCCTGCAAAGCATTAAGCAGGTTGGGCTGATGGTTATAGTTCAGGTCACTTCCGCCAACTGATTGCGCCGCATAACCTAAAGATTTGGCCTGACGAGTAATACCTAGTGCGGTAGAAATGGTTACTTCCTGTAGTTCTTGTGCATCGGGCATCAGGTTAGCATTTACAGTGGTTTTATTGCCAACCGTAATTTCCTGTGTTTTATACCCGATTAAACTTATAACGAGTATAGAACTGGAAGAAGGCGCTTTAATGGTAAAACTACCATCGCTATCGCTCGATGTTCCTGCATTTGTTCCTTTAATTTTTATACTTACGCCAGGTAATGGCCCACCATCATCAGACGAGGTTATTTTTCCCGTAATTGTCTTTACCTGTGCCATTGAGGATAGGCCCACCAGTAAAATACAAAGAAAAAAAATTAAGGTAAAGGTTTTTCTCATATCTCAGTTATTTAGGTTAATAATGTTAGCATATGCAATATAAGCTTTTAGCATAAAAGAACACGCATAAAACACGACGTAACAGCCTGCATTTCAAGCAAATTTTTACACAATCGCAGCGCATCCCGCAAAAGCACGCAGAAAAAAATAGTAAAACCGCAAAAACTAGCTTAACAATGGATGATCCAATGAAAGCACTGTTTATTGCACTTAAAATGGATGATTTATAAGGATTTATTTACCTGAAAACCCTACCTAAACAAAAAAATCCTTTCTGAAGTGATTCAGAAAGGATTTGAATATATGTAGATTGGGTATTTTATTGCTGAACGCCACCACCCATTCCGCCGCCACCTTGTTGTTGGTCTTGCTTAATATCATCGTTTTTGATCTTTTTCTTTTCAGTAAATTTAAGCTTACCGAATGAATAGCTAAAGTTTACGCCAAACGAACGCAACGGGTAGTAAATATTTTGGCTTTGGTTAATGGTTACCGCATTCATGATAGAATTATTTACCGTTTGAATGTGAAGATCTTTTGTAAATGGATTTAAAGTATTTACACCAATTGATCCCTTTTTATTCAGGATATCTTTTTTAAATGAAGCACCATAAAAAATCATCGCATCTGTTTTACCCTGATAGGTTCTTCTTGGCGAATTTACAACACCAAATAATTCGAAATTGTAACCCTTACCAAATCCGTAAGCAGAGCGGGCAAACAGATTATAGTTTAAAAATGTTCCGGTGCTAAAGTTATTAGTGGTATTATTTACCTCGTAGGTGTTTAATCCAATATTACTCATTAAGGTCCATTTAGGTTTAGGATTGTAGGAACCGAATAAATTGAAGCCGTAAGTCTGGCTGTTACCAACATTAATAAAGGTTGTTAATGGCGTACCAGCACTATTTGTAGCTAAGGAGCTCTCAATTACGCCACCTGTTCGGCGGTAAAATACAGATGCATTAATCACTGATCCCTTAATATAAGTACTGTAACCTAGCTCTAAGTTATCGCTCAACTCGGGGCTTAGGTAAGGATTTCCCTGTTGCAGATTAATTGGATTACTATCGTTAAGGAAAGGATTTAAGTAATTCTGACCTGGTCTTTGCAAACGGCGATTGTAACTTAATTTTAAGGTTGCATTTCCCTTTAAGGTTTCAGATAAAATTGCACTTGGGAACAAGTTCAGATAATCGTTTTTTTGAATACCGTTAGCCTGGGTGTTGAAGCTAATTGATGTATATTCCGCCCTTAATCCGCCTTTAAATTTCAACTTTTTAGTCAGATTGAAACTCATTACACCGTAAGCTGCGGCAACGTCCTGACTGTAATCAAAATCCTGGGCCGATACATCGAACTGACTCTTAATGGTTCGGAAAATCCCTTTGGCACCAACTTCTAAAATTGAAGATTTGGTAAACGGATAGGTATAATCGCTTTGAATAGTATACTCATTGTTTTTACTGGTATTGCTTCTTTCAACAAGGTTTCCTGTTGTGGCGCCTGCAGGGATAAAAGTGTTGCTAAAGTTTTGTGGGGTTCTTCCTGTAGATAACTGGCCTGAAATTGAAAATTCCTCTCCTTCTTTTTTAGTTGTTTTTTTGTAATCGACATTCCAATCCATGTTTCTGAAAGTCATGTCCATATCACTGATATTTGTTAGCTCAACACCGTTTGTAATGAACGATGATTTGCCAGGGCCACCATTAGAAAAGCTATTAAATTTTACATTTGAGCTGATGTTATTGTAGGCATTAAAATCATAATCTACCCCTAAACTTCCGTTTAAACCTTCCCTGCTCCATTTCGAATAACCATCTTGCATAACATTGTTTACAATAACATTATCAACCCGTGTAATATTGGATATAACAACACGAGAATTTTGAGCATAGGCAAAGTTTCCACCCAGGGCGGTATTTACACTCAATCGACCAGTTTTAGCAGTTAAGTTAAATGCACCATTATTTTGGCGGGTACCTGCCGAAGCATTAACGGTTCCACTCACACCTTGTGCATTTGATTTTTTGGTAATGATGTTGATGATACCACCTGATCCTTCCGCATCGTATTTAGCCGATGGACTGGTAATTACCTCCACGCTTTTAATCTGCTCGGCAGGGATCATCTTTAACGCATCAGCAACGCTGCTGGCCATGGTACCAGATGGTTTACCATTAATTAATACACGAACGGCCCCACCACGAAGCTGCACATTGCCATTAATATCTACCGAAAGCATGGGTACTTTACGCATTACATCTGTTGCATCGCCACCGGCGTTAGTACCATCTGCTTCTGCATTGTACACCATCCTATCTATTTTATTTTCGATAACCGCTTTGGTACCTTGTACCTGAACATCAGCCAAAGCATTCTCTGTAGAAGAAATATAAATGGTACCGATATTGTTATCGGGTTTGGCAGGCGTAGTAGTAACCAATATCGTTTTGGTTTTGTAGCCCATAAAACCAATCATCAATTTATAAGCATCGGGTGATACGTTTTGCAGGGTTAATTTCCCTTTCTCATCGGTAACACCACCGTTAACCGATTTATTGTCTTTTGCGTTAATTAACGATACAGTTGCGTAATCAATAGGTTTTTTAGTTAATGAGTCTAATATAACGGCGGTGATACGACCGGTAACAGTTGTTTTTTTTGCTCCCCCACCAAAGCCACCAGCAGGAAACTGGGCATGCACTTTAAAAAATAGTCCAAGGGTGAGGGTTAATAGTAGCAGTTTTTTCATGTTAGGAGTTAGTCTTTTGTAATTAGTCTGTGCAAATTGCATATTGTTACAATTTTACGCCATACTTTTTACGTGAGTAGTTTAATTTGGTCGGCAAAGATCGTTCTTTTATCGGTAAAAATAAAACTACTGATTAAGATAAACACCTAAGTAGGAAGAGACTGTATATAATGCAAAAAATGGATGATAGAAATCATTTCCCATCATCCATTTTATTTTAAGTAAAGGCTTTACTTATCTTCCAGTATTATTTGGTCTTGAGTACACCATCTGCATTACATTGATATTGCGCATGGCAAAGGCAGCTTCGCAATAGTTTAAATAATAATTCCATTTGCGGATAAAAGTTTCGCCGAAACCAAGGGTCTTAACCTTATCGAGGTTTTTATTAAATTCTATAAACCATAAGTGAAGTGTACGCGCGTAATCCAACCCCATGTCTTTTAAATCAACAAGTGTCAAATCACCGGTTTCGTTTATTGCTTTATTCATAGCTGCAACCGATGGCAAAAGAGAACCCGGAAATATATGTTTCTGTATCCAGTCTACCCCGGTGCGCAATTTATCATAGCGGCTATCGGGCGAGGTAATTACCTGAAAAGCGAAAATACCATCGGGTTTTAAAAGTTCCTGGCATTTTTCAAAATAGGCTTCCAGGTATTGGTGTCCAACAGCTTCGAGCATTTCAATCGATACAATCTTATCAAAAGTTCCGGTAATTTTGCGGTAATCTTGAATAATAACCGACACTCTATCTTCGAGTTTTTCGGCATAAACCCGCTCCTGGGCCAATTTCTGCTGTTCTTTAGAAATGGTAACCGAGGTAACTTTGCAGCCATATTTTTTGGCCAGAAAGATGGCGTTCCCACCCCAGCCGCTGCCAATTTCCAAAACATGATCAGTAGCTTTAATTTTCAGTTGTTTGGCCAACCTATCGTACTTGGCATATTGCGATTCTTCTAAAGTGGTATTTTCATTAAGAAAATAACCGCTCGAGTAAGTCATGGTCTTATCTAAAAATGTAGCAAAGAAATCGTTGTTCAAATCGTAATGTTCCGAAATATTTTTCCGGGATCCGGCCAATGTGTTTGCCCGCTTTACGTGGTAAATTTTGTTTACCCATTTCAGCAGACCCAAAGCAAACGATTTAACCTTACTTCCAGTAATCGAAGGTGCATTTTCGATATTGAGGATAACCCATTTAATAACATTGGTAATGTTTGTGGTATCCCAAAGTCCATCGGTGTAGGCCTCACCAAAACCAATATCGCCATAAAGTGCTATCGATTTAAAAAAATCGGGATGGTTAACCTGGATATTGGCCTCAATTTTATGTTCTCCATTGCCAAAAACCAAAATTTCTCCATTTGGCATCGAAAGTTCCAGTTTCCCTAAAGTCATTTTAGAAAGTGCATTTAGCACCACTTTTTCGAAAAACCCGGTTGATGTTCTGGTAGCGACAAGCGTATTCATAATCTATATCTTTAAATCTGTTTGTTTAAGGTTTATATGGCTTATATACGTTACGTTGCAGCTGAGGGTTTTTGGCTTTAGGATGAAAAGGTATCTTTTTTAACCAAAGCTTCAGTGCCTGCCAATGAATCATGCCCATAACCTGCAGCGGAATTAATGGTATCGCAAAGAAATACTTTAACATACTCCGGTTTGTTAACAACTTCCTTTCGCCTTTTAAAGTGCTGATAAAAAAACGGTTACCTGCCTTATCCAGATCATCAATTTCAATATCGAGTTTATCAGCAGGTACCTTCAGTTTAAAATCGAAAACATTGTCATGATCGATAAATGGCGATACATAAAAATATTTTGTTGTTATTTTTTTAAAGGTATCGCCATGCAATTCGTCTTTCCCGAAGAAAAACAGCTTCATTTCGCGGTAAGTATTGCTGATTTCTGCCACACAACACACCGGATTATCCAATTGATCAAAACAATAATAAAATGAAACCGGGTTGAAATTATAGCCCAAAACATTGAGGTTGGTGAGCAGCTTTATTTTAAGTCCGCTACCATCTACCCCATTTTCCAATAAATAATCTACTAAATGCTGGCGGGTATTTTTCGTTTTATCAGGATTTTCCTTAGGCAGCTGCAGGTGCTCACTATCGCGAAAGGAAAAGAGATTAAACTTGTTGTAGCTAAACCAGCGTAATTTCTGAGCAAGCAAATCCAGCTCATCCAGATCGATGTAAAACATATAAATGTTGTACCAAAAAGAATGTTTTTTGGGTGCCAAGCGATGATGCATCACTTTGGCAGTGAATATACTGGAGGTAAATCCCATTGTTACTACAATTTACAAAATTTTATCGTTGTTAACCATTCTACTCACCCGTCATTTCGAGGATTAATTTATTGGATAAAAATCAATATTAGTGACAGCCCTTCGGGGTCGTCATTTCGAGCGCAGTGCAACGGAGTCGAGAAATCTGTCTCTATAGATTTCTCCATTCCGCCACCGGTGAAAAACCGGCCGGCTCCAGTCGAAATGACAATTCTTCTAGCGCGTTTGTCAATGGTACCGGAGTGCAACGCAGCCCAGAAATCTAAATAGCCGACTCTCGCCGACTGCAACGGGCAGGCCTTTCACTACGTTTCGATCCGATAGCTACCGGATCGAAACAACAATCGTTTTAGAGAAGATTCCTGCACAAATCCACCGCACTCTTATAAGCATCTTCGTGGAAACCATATTTAAAATAGCTGCCACAGTAATAAACAGGTCCGCTTTCATTTAGTTTGTGAAGCGATTCTTGCGCCTGCATAGCCGGTACATCGAACAGCGGGTGGTGATAATCAATCTCTTTGATAACCTTTTCCGGGTTTAATGTTTCGGTTGGATTAATGGAAACAAAGTAATCCTGCTTTTTAGAAACGCCCTGCAAACTGTTCATCCAGTAAATGGTGCTTGGCAATAATTTATCGCCCTGTTTTTCTACCCGGTAATTCCAGCTGCTCCAGGCTAGTTTTGCTTTAGGCATCTGTGCTTCATCAGTATGTACAACGGCCTTATTTAACTGGTATTTGAATTTCGAAATTAATGCTGTTTCTAAGTCGGTTTTATCCTTTACAATTTCGAAAGTCTGATCGGCATGGCTAGCCATAATCACCTTATCGTATTCAAATTTTTCTCCCTTAGCTGTTTCTACTTCAACCCTGCCATTTTCCTGCCGTTTTACCGCAACAATTTTGGTGTTGGTTTTAATCCGCTCACGAAAAGGCGCTATGAGTTTTTCGCGATAAGCCTGACTCCCGTTTTGCAAGGTATACCACTGATGCTGGGTATTTAAGCCTAAAAACCCATGGTTTTTAAAGAAACGGATAAGCGTTACGGCCGGAAAATCCAAAATCTGTTCCATCGGGGCACTCCAAACAGCCGCACTCATGGGGATAAGGTATTGCCAGAGCATCTCATCGCTATAACCAAACTCCTTAAAGAATTTACCGATCGAATAATCCTGATATTCGGGTTTATCCAGAATTTCTACACTTTCTTTGTTGAAACGGTTAATCTGCATCAACATTTTTAAATAAGGAATATTGAACAGGTTTTTACGCTGCGCAAACAAGTGGTTTAAACTTGAACCACTATATTCTAACTTTTTTGGCAGAAACTGAACGCTGAAAGACATATCTGTTTTGATAACAGGTGCGTCAATTTCGCCGAATAGCTCAGTGAGGTTTGGGTAGGTTTGGTAATTAAAAACCATAAAACCACTGTCGAGATAAATGGGCCGGCCATCTTCTTCGAGTGTAATCGTATTGGTATGGCCACCAATATAATCCAGTTCCTCAAACAGGGTGATATTATATTGATGTTGCAGTTTATGGGCGCAACCCATTCCTGCTATTCCGGAGCCTATAATGGCGAGTGTTTTCATGAGGCAGTAAATATGTAAGATGGAAAATGGATGATGTAAGGTGAATCATGGATGATGGACAATGTAAGATGGATCATGGCGTATCGCTGTCTCTATTATCCACCTCACATTTTACCGCTTACTTCACCCGTTTTTTTCGAACAAATAATGGCACACCATCCATTCGTTTCCTTTATTGTAATTAAAAAGTTCGGCGCACGACATGTAAAACAAGCGCCAGTACACCCACCACTTTACAGCCTGGTCTTTACCATACGTATTTTCGAAGATGGGCATAATTTCTTTTTTGTGCTTGTCCATATTGCTTAACCAGGCTTCGGATGTTTTACCGTAATTGGTTCCGTTTACCACCCAATGTTTATCAATCTTTAAATCATCGTTGAAATAAAAAAACAGGTGGTTCGACGGCATAATGCCACCGGTAAAAAAGTATTTGCTCATCCAGTCGGTTTCATCAATTACTTCAAATTTGTAAGCCAGTGTTTTGTGAGTAAATATGTGTACAAAGAGCTTTCCATCAGGTTTTAGAAGAGAAGCCACTTTGTTGAGCAAAAATTTGTAGTTACGCATGTGCTCAAACATTTCTACAGAAACAACACGGTCAAATGTATCGGCAATGGTAAAGGTATTCATGTCAGCCGTTAAAACAGTCAGGTTATCAATACCCCGTTCTTTTGCAGTTTTATCGATAAAAACCTTTTGTGTAGCAGAATTAGATACTACCGTAAAAGTGCTTCTAGGAAACTTAGCCGCCATATAAAGCGAAAGTGAGCCCCAGCCGCAGCCCAGCTCCAGCACATTCTGGCCATCTTGCAAACCGGCTCTTTTACAGGTTAAAGCCAGCATATCATCTTCAGAGGTATCAATATCTTTCACCCCAGGTTTCCAGTAACCGCTGCTGTATTTTAGGTTTTTGCCCAAACAATACTGAAAAAACTCAGTAGGCAATTCGTAATGCTGCTCGTTCGCATCGGCGGTATTTACAGCAATTGGCGATTGCTTTAATTCGGCAACCAGGTCCATAAATTTTTCCTGCTGTAATTCTTCATCACCCAGGGTTTCATCATCCAGGCGTTGTTTGCATAATTTTCTGATACCGATACGCAAGGCTGCATCCGGAAGTTTATCGTTTTCTAAAAGTTTATCGTACCACATATAAATGGAATAATGTAAGATGGTTGATGTAATATGGAAAATGGTAGATGTACGATTTAAAGTGGATGATGGATTTGCAGACCGTAAGGTCCATCATCCATTTTACGTTTTCCATCTCACCTCTTTTTTCTCCACGGAAAAAAGGCACTCGTTGTTTCCTGATACTTTTTATAAGCTGCTGGTTTGCTGCGCAGGTTTTGTTCTTCATTATTTGGCACACCTGTAACCCGGGTTAATAAATATAAAATAATGGCCGGACTAATAATGGCCAGTACGCCCCAGGGCGATGCGAGGGCAAAAACAAAATAAGCGAGCCAGATTACCCATTCGAAAAAATAATTGGGATGGCGGCTATAATGCCATAAGCCAGTATTGCATACCTGCCCTTTGTTTTTGGGATCCTTTTTAAATTCGGCCAGCTGCCTATCGGCAATCATTTCTCCAAAAAAAGCAATAACCCATATCCCTGCGCCAAGGTATTCTAAAATAGAAATGGTTTGTGAGGGGTTTGCAGTAACAATAAAGAATGGTATGGCTAAAATAACATTGGAAATAGCCTGAAACTGAAAAAACACAAAAAAATTGCGGTCGGCTTTATCACCCCATTCCTTACGCAGCTGCTGGTACCGCCCTTCTTCTTCGTTTAAATGACCAATAACACGTTGCCACAGGTGAACACCCAGCCGCAGCTCAGCCAAAAGGAACATACCACAGATTAAAATTTTGCGCGGTTCAAAACCATCGGATAAAAAGAAAGTAATAATGGTAATTACCGGGAAATTTAATGCCCAAAACACATCAACAACACCTGCATTTCTGATCTTTTTTGCCCATAGCCAAACCAAAGCCATAATCAGGCAACACGAAATAAGCGATATGAAGGCAATAAATAATAGATGTCCTGTTTGGAACGGCATAAGGTTTCGATAAAAATTTAAGGCTAAATCAGCTTGCTTTAAAAATAAACTACTTTTAAGGCAAGCTCTATACCTTAAATCCTACGCCTCACGCCTTAAAAGTAATTCTTTAACACCTTCGCCGGGTTTTAGTTTAAACAAATACACTAAAACATAGGCTAAAGTTGCTATACTACCTAAACATACGAACAAAATGGCAATAGAGATTTTAAGAATAATGCTTTTTTCTTTGTAAAACATCCACAGGGTGATAATGAAAATGTTAGCATAAAAATCCCATAGGGTGGCGCGCATCCAGGGGATACTGCCTAAAAAATCCCACTGCTCAAACAGGTTACTTTCCAGCGAAGTGGTTATAACTTTATAGCACATGAAGGCCAATAGAATGGAAAAGACTATTTTGAGGAAGCTGATCATAAATTGCGGGTTTGTTTTTACCTTACAACAATATACGGTAATGCCCACAATAAAGATTTGATCTTAAACTTTAGCCCGGACAGATTTCTCCGCTACGGTCGAAATGACGATCTACTTATAGGAAAATCTGCTTACAGCTTTGGTCTTTTAACTTTAGTCTTTTAGACTTAATGTATTTTCCGGATTTTAATAATACGCATCCAGTGCAAAACCTTCATTACCGGATAAGTTGGATCAAATTCCCACCATTTAGTAGCAAAGTTTGGGCTATTCGGTTTCTTGTGGTGATTGTTCTGAAAAAGCTCGCCCATTAAAAGGAAATCCCATGGCAACGAGTTTTTACTGTGATCTTCGTTATCGTGGTTTGAGTAACCGTATTTATGCCCGCACCAGTTTACAATAGCACCGTGTAGTGGCCCCATTAGAAAGTGAATTGGCAATAACAGGAACATCCACCAGTGGTTGGCAAAAGCCACGTAAAAGCCAATATAAAATAAACCGCAACCAATTCTCCAAAACCACGAATCACCAATGCGGTCAACCAACGGCCACTCCGGGTAATTACCCTGAAAAGCAGGTTCTGGCTGTATTTTAAAATGCAGGTAATTCATGTACATATTCTTTGTGGCAATCATCATCCCGAAAACATCCTTAAAAAAATGTGGCGAATGCGGATCTTTCTCGGTATCGCTATAGGCATGGTGCATCCGGTGAAGAATGGCATAAGCCCGTGGATTTAAAAATGATGAGCCTTGCGAGATTAATAGCACCAAATAGAAAAACCTTTCCCAAAAAAGCTCCATTTTAAACATTTTATGTGATGAATAACGGTGCAGGAAAAAGGTTTGGCTGAATAGTGATAAAAACCAGTGGCAAAGAAAAAATATAAGGATAATCATGTAAGGTGTGTATACTTTATAAACGAAGTTTGAGGGCGTTTAGTTTTGGAGCAGAAAGATAGACAACTGGTACGCTCGAATAAATAAGCCGTATCAACCATTACCTGATTGATACGGCTTAGCAAATTTTATCTACCGAAATCGTCCTGAACGCGAACAATATCGCTTTCATCTGATGGGTTTGCAGCATCGGTATGTTGCCAGATTTCTGCAACTACACCCCAATCTTCTAAACCGATTAAACGGTGGCGTTCGCCTTGCTGTAATTTAATCTGATCTTTTGGTCCGTATTGTTTTACTTCACCTTCCTCGTCAGTCTGGCTGGTTTTAATACCAACAGTACCGGTTACTACTTGCCAAATTTCGGCTCTGCGGTGGTGGTATTGCCACGAAAGACGTGTGTTTGGTGCAACAATTAAAATTTTCGGGCTTAATTTACCACCAATTTTAAGGTCTTCTACATTTAATCCATCAAAATAGGTATCGGCAAATTGTTGTGCCTGCGCTTCGTCTATTACAAAGAAACCACCCCAAGGGCGGGTTTCATCGCGGTTTACTACATTAAAACCTTCAATTTTTAAACGTTGTGCTACACTTTCGAATATTTCTTTTTTATCGTTTGTCATCGGTAAAATATTTGTTTTCTAATGATTATCGAGATTCACCAGCATGGATAACTTGCCAATGTTGTTTTTTTATAATTTGCGCAAAAATAAGCCTAATAAATTAAAAAAGGACTATCGCGCTTTTTATTTTTTAGAAAGCACAAAAATCATACACTTCTATGGTAATTAAAACATAGCTGATAACCTTCAAACAAAAGAAAAAGCCTCATGGAATAAGGTAAAAATTCCATGAGGCTTCAATATAAAAACTGGGCAGTACTATTGGATTTTATTCACTACAAGATCGTCAAAATAGATGTAACTGGTTTGGCTCGAGCCCCAAACTGCAACATCTTTACCTCCCCTGAAATTGTGAAAAGATAGTCTGTTGATTAAACGTTGTGCGTCGTTGGTGGTCCAGCGGATAGATTGATCGAGTACGGTGGTACCGTTAATAATTACCTGTACCCAGCCATTTTTAGTTGATCCGGTATTGCTTTTTGCATATAAATGAACAGTGTAAGTATCGCCTTTAACCAAGCTACCTGTAGCCGGGTAAGATTTACCAAAAGTATCGCCACAAGGGCCAGCCATATCCCTATGATACACGTAAGGCTGAAAGAACACACGACTACCGGTATTGTACCACATTAAACGTAAACTTCCGCCGTTACCATCGCTGGCAATGTCGCAACCGGTATTGCCTTCACCAATCAGAAAGCCAAAACCTACTTTACCGCCTCTACTCCAATCGAACTGGCTGTGGAAACGTACTTTAAAAGTAGCCTCGTAAGCCGAACCATCCGAAATATCGGCTCCGGCAATTAATCCGTTAGAAACCGAATTTGGTGCCAATGTTGCACGTGCCCAGTTACCCGAAATATAGGCCATGTCTTCGTTCCAGCCGGTTAAATTTGCGCTGCCAAAATCGGCGCTTGCTTCGCTGTAAGAATAAGCCCCATCGGCATGGGTAAAACTGGTATTGATGTTACTTGGGTAGGCTTCGGTTACAGCACCTGATTTCGGAGCTGGATCGGCAAGTGCCTTATTTTCTTCGTTAGATGTGGCTGCATTTTTTTTACACCCGAATATTGCCGAAAATATAAGCAACAGACAGGCAATAAAATGTTTTGAATTCATTTTCTGACTCATGTTAGTTTTAGTTAAGATTTAAATTTGGTTAGTTTTTTTTGATCATAACCCGCTATCCTAGATAGCTTGTTATCGATTGGGAGGAAACTGGTTTCTGTTTTTGGTTAGTAATTATCTATTACACTAACTTAACCATAAAAGTAAACCCAAACAGACGATGCCCGCAGCAAAAACACAAAAACGCAATTGATTTATTGTTACAACGATTGAAATTATCACACCACAACAGTTAAACCTAAGTAACCAATTATCTAACACAACCTTAGCTTATTGCATGCACCTTAAGGTTGCAGTTTACAATTACCTTTTTGTAGGCATTCGTTTCAATCTCACCACTAATAAGTTTAACCACCAAACTTACTGCCTGCTCTCCCAGTAACTCTGGGTTTTCTTCAATAGAAGCAATTGGCGATGAACTGAGATAGGCAATAATAGGATCGTTCCCGAAGCCAATACATTCGAGCGATTGATAAGCCGGGTGATCAACTGATTTTAAGAACCTAAGCGTATCGAAAAGCAGCTTTTCTTTAAAAGCTACCAGGGCTGTAGGACTGCTATCATAATCGCTAAACAGTTTTTTAATGGCCAGTAAATTGTTTTCCTCATCAAAATCGGTATAGGCTACGTGTGCTGCATTAAACGAAATATTATTGTCTTTAAGCGCATTGATGTAACCCGAAAAGCGATCGTGACTAAAATTAACCATTTTGGGTCCGCCCAGATAAGCTACTTTTTGATGCCCCCGGTTAATGAGGTATTCGGTAGCCATATAGCAACCCTGATGGGTATTGCTCAACACTTTGTGGCAATTGAGGTTAAAGCTTGGGTTGCGGGTATAATAAACTACAGGAATGCCAATTTTTTCGAACTGATCGAGGTGTGTAAAATCTGATGTTTGTTTCGAAATGGCCACAATTAATCCATCTACTCGCGAGCCTAAAAGAGCCGCAGCGGCCATTACTTCCATTTCGTAATTATCGTGCGATTGGCTGATGATAATGTTATAGCCATGTGTGGTAGCCAGCTGCTCCATTCCGTAAATACTCCGCGTAAAAAAATGATCGGAAAGGTTAGGCAAAATAATCCCGATAATCCGCGATTTGCGGTCCCTTAGCCTTAAAGCCGAAACATCGGGCGTAAAATTTAGCCTGGCAGCCAGTTCTTTTACCCTTTGCTTGGTACTTTCCTTAATCCGCGGATAATCTTTTAAAGATTTTGAAACGGTTGATATAGACAATTTTAATTCTTTGGCAATCAGTTTTAAGGTAACCGGTTTATTTTCCATAGGTGGCGGATGTTTACTAACCCTGTATTTTGTTGAGTGGGAAATGATGGGTATTTTAAAGTGAAAAATGGCCAGAGCAGTGAGCTACCACCCTGGCACATCATTAAATCAACAACTTTTTATACCGGGACAATTTATTCTTTCAATGGGCACGGGGTTTTAAAATTCCCCGTGCTTAAATTTACGTCAGAAGCGCTTTTTATTGAATTTTATCAAGAGCAGGCACATTGTTTTCGTAGCCGCTATATCCTTTGTTCTGATTAATCCGGCCTTCGGTATTGAAACGCTGCGCCGCTGCCGGAACGGGCCAAAGCACATGGTAAGGCGATATTTTAAAGTTTACGCCCAATACCGTTGGTACTTTGTTGCGGTAAAAATCATTCTTTTCGATAATCCTGTCGTAAAAGAAATTATTATCGGAGAAAGATGCCATGTTGTAGGTTTTGCCGTTATAGGCCGGCTTACCGGTAGTGGCAAAAATATAGGCAATACGGGTAAGTTCGGTTTTGCGGGGCTCTTCGTAAAATAGCTCACGCGCCCTTTCATCCAGTATGGTGCCGATCGTAATGGCCGAGGCATCGGTAAGCAATGCTGCATTGGCCCTGGAGCGTACCTGATTTAAATCGGCCATAGCCAAAGCTAAATTTCCTTTCCAGTAATAGGCTTCGGCACGCAGCAAATAGGTTTCGGCCAGGCGAAAGATGTACCAATCGGTATTGGTTCCTCTCGGCGGCGACCAGTATTTATCAGCTGCCAATGCATTGGTAGAATTGATAAAGGTCTTATAATGTGGCCAGCCAAAGAAATGGCGAATGGTATCTAAACCTTTATTTAAAAACATATTATTTACGTTAGCAGACGATACATCAACCAGAGGTTTGCCGTACAACGCCCTTTCGGCAACGTTGCTTGCGGTTTTAATGGCCGGGTTGTTATATACCAGATCAGTCATGTTCATCCACATACCCGGGGCATGGCGGTAGTCGGTATTATCTGTCCAGATATTTTTAGTACTGTAAGCCGTACCACGGTAACGCCCAATCCCCCTGCCATACATTAAGGTTAAAGGAATTTCTACATTTATACCATCAACAATGGCCTGCGTAGTACCCGATGGGGTTCTTAAGTTTGCAAAATGCCATGCCGGTACACAGTTACGCATTACCTGCGAACCTAAATCGGTAGCGCCGGCCAGTGTTTCACGATCGATGGTTAAGAAAAGGGCCTCGCGGTTTGCAGCAATGGCTTTATTGTCCATCCTGTGCAAATCCCAAACTACATTTTTGCTCGCATCGCCGGCAGTGCTGCCAAAACGGTTGCGCATTAAGCTGTAGGTACCACCATTAATTAAGTTGTTTGCTGAGGTAATGGCCGCATCAAAATCGCCCAATGCCAAATTAACCTTGGTAAGCAAATGGCTGCAGGCACCTTTGGTTACCTCGCCACGGTCTACATTGTCTTTCACCCATTTCTCGGCAAACAATAAATCTTCCTGCATCTTTTTCAAGATCACCTCGCGTTTTGTCGAATAATAATCTAATTTGGGCGTGGTAATATCTTTTAAATTCAAAGGCACATCGCCAAATTGGTGTACCAAACGGTAGTAATAATAAGCACGATAAAAATAGGCCGCTCCTAAAATGGCATTTCTCTCGGCCTCATCTTTAAAGGTTACGTTATCGATATAGGTAATAACGGTATTGGCCATGCGTACTCCCCTGAAACCTTCAGTCCAGTAAAACCCTATCCGGTTAAAATCCGGATTATCCAGATTGGCATCGGGCGTTACCCGTGTGTCCATATCCTGTGCCTGTGTGGTTTTATCGGTTGTACCGTCTACCGCAACTTCCGAAAATATAGATTCGGTAACAATAGGCGCCATATCGCCTGTAAACTCTCTTCTTACATTAGCCCCAATACCGGCAAGTGCGGCTTTCATGGCGGCTACACTGGTTAAAGCGGTTTGCGGTTCGAGCTGCGATAGTAATTCGGAATCTAAATCCGATTTTTTACAACCATTTACGGTTAGCAGCATCGCGAAAGCTACAAATGGAACTATTTTTTTATATATGCTATTCATGTGCTTCATTTTTAAAAGGTAACATTCAATCCGAAGGTGTAGACTCTTGGTGTTGGAACAGGGTTTCCGTTATTATCAGCCGTTTGCGGATCCCACTGGTTCCAGTTTGGTGCATACACTCCGGCATTGCTTACGTTGGCATAAATTTTAGCGCTCTGCACTTTAAATTTGCTCAGCAAATCTTTGGGTACACCATAGGCTAGTGCGATGGTGTTTAACCTGATGTAAGAACTTTTACGGTAAGCATTAAAGGTTACCCCACTTAGGCCAGAGTTTAAGCGCGCATAATCGTTTATGGGGTTAGATGGTGTCCAGTAAGGGATGATGTAAGAGCTCGAACGGCCAAAACCTACACTACCCGGCTGGTTCTTGGCGTAAATATCGCTCCTTTGTTGCCCCCAGCTTGATACGAGCTGAAATGAGAAATCGAAGTTTTTGAAGATATTAAAATCGTTGCGCATCGACCAGTTAAAACGCGGACTGCGGTAGCCAATAAACTGTTTATCCAGATCGTTGTACACGTAATTGCCATCCACATCCTCCAGTTTAAAATCGCCTGGTTTAATGCCCTTATTAAATTTGTTTGCTTCGGCTACTTCGTTCTCCTGCCACACGCCTAAAATTTTATACTCCCAGATCACGTCGATATCTTTACCAATAAACCATCCGTTTCCAGGATCATCGTTCGGGGTGGCCAAAGCCACAATTTTATTGCGGTTAAGCGAGAAATTTACCGAAGTATTCCAGGTAATGTTGCCCCCGGTAATGTTACGGCTATTTAAACTAAGTTCGATCCCTCTATTGTTTACCCTACCCAAATTGGCAATTACATTGGCGTAGCCCGAAACAGATGACAGCGACTGACCAATCAACAGATCTGAAGTTTTTTTATCGTAAAGCTCCAACGAGCCGTTAATGCGGTTATTCAAGAAGCCGAAATCCAGACCAAGGTTCAGCGATTTTGTTTTCTCCCATTCCAGATTCGGGTTACCCAGCCGCGAGCTGTTTACCACTGTATTTACCTCGCCAGGTGTACCACTACTGTTAACCGATTGATACTTACCTCCACTTAGCGTCTGAATAGAAACATAAGGATCGATTACGTTGTTCGCATCCCTGATTTCGCGGTTTCCGTTAATACCGTATGATAAACGAAGTTTTAAAAAGTCGAGCCACTTCACCTCTTTCAAAAAGCTCTCCTCACTCAGTGTCCAGGCCAGGGCAGCAGCCGGAAAATTAGCCCGTTTTTTCGAAGCACCGAAAGCCGAGTAACCATCGCGGCGAACCGATCCGGTAAAAGCATAACGCCCCTTATACGAATAATTTAACCTGGCCAGCAAAGCATCGCCTGTGTATACTTTATCATCGCTGCTTACGGTTGGTTTATTACCGCTTTGCAGGTTGTGGAAACCCAGCACATCTGTTGGTGCAAAGCCCTCGTTACCGGCTATGGTGTACCAGGTCGAATATTTCTCGCCGTTTACCAGTAAAGTCACATCTACATTGTGATCTTTTGCAAAGGTTTTATTCCACTTAATCAGGTTATCCAGCTGCCAGTTGTAGCGGGTTTCCTGTGCACGTTGTGCCGAACCACCCGGAATGGTAACATTTGGGTTTTTAGAAGACTGGTGGTTAAAAGTACGGTACTGATCTAAGCCCGGACTAAAATTAACCTGATAGCTGATACCGAAAGGCAATTGTACTTTGGCATAAAGGCTTCCGAATAAAGTGCTCTGTTTCTGCAACCTCGAATTGTAAGTCTGATCGAGAAAAGGATTCCGGGCATTCAACCCGTTATCATCGGTCGGGATTCTACGCAAAGAACCATCTGCATTGTAAAAATCGCCATAGGGAGATAAATCCGGCAGTTGCGAAAACTGCGCTTCGATTGCCCCTTCATCGCGGTCGGCAAATTGCATGTTCATACCCAGGGTTAAGAATTTAGCTGCTTTCCCTTCTAAATTAAGCCTGGTACGGAAGGTACTGAAACCTCCACCAGCAATAATGCTTTCATTTTTGAGGTAGCCTAACGACATGTAATAATTTATTTCTTCTTTTCTGCCGCTAAGGCTTAAAGTGTGGTCCTGGCGCTGGCCGGTAACCAAAAGCATATCATACCAATCAATAGTTTTTGCGGCCAGATAATTAGCTTTCTCGTTGGCCAGAAGGCCGAGACGGCTTAACCACAAATCAGTCGGGTTGGTAGTGGTTTGCCCGTTTAGCCACTGGGTAAGGGTTACGCCCTCCGGCAAATTATTGGGGTCGCTGTAAATATAGGCCGGATTTACGCTTCCACTTCGTTGTACATCGGCACGCCAGTTCAAAAAACCAGGTCCATCGTACACAGGCTGATCTTTTGCCAGCGTAGCCATTCCAAAATTGGTATTTACCGTAATGGTTGGCGAGCTATTTTTCCCCTTTTTGGTGGTAATGGCCACAACACCTGTAGCCGCTTTTGCACCATAAACCGCCAGCGAGCTGGCATCTTTAAGTACATCTACTGATTCGATATCGTTCGGGTTAATATCAGAAAGCTGACCAATAAAAATAACCCCATCCAAAACAATTAAAGGTGTAGTGGTACCGGTAAGGGTGGTTTTTCCACGTACCAATAAATCGCCACCACCCTTTGCACTGTTATTAAACCCAACAGTTAAACCGGGTATGTTACCCCTGAGAATATCGGTAACACTGTTGGGATTTTCATTTTCGAGCTGGGTTGCCTTGATGCTCGAAACGGCACCCGTTACATCTTTTTTCTGTGCAGTACCATAACCAATTACCACCACATCGGTAAGGCCTTGTGAGGCATCTTCGAGGGTAATATTGATGTTGGTACGCCCATTAAGCGGAATTTCCTGCGAGGTAAAACCCACAAAAGTAAATACCAGGGTTTGATTGCCCTCGGGGGCTTTTATGCTGTATTTACCTGCTCCATCGGTAAGTGTGCCTACCTGCGTATTTTTTATCCGCACGCTAACTCCCGGTAAGGTTAGGCCTTTATTATCTTTAACAATCCCTGTTATCGTTGTTTGTGCAAAAGCACTAAAGCTTCCGCATAGCAAAAGGAGCGAAATGGCTAAAATTTTTGCGGTACACAGGCGCTTGAGATACAGCAGCACTGCGCTTTTGTTGTAAATTTTACTCATAAGTTTATTTTAGTTAATTGATATTAAGGACGATTAGATTGGTTGGGAACAGGCCCGCTTAGCCGTAAAAAAACGACTGATTCCTGAATACAGGCACAAAACTTAGCGATTTAGCGTAGATCATCTGGTTAGACTTATTTAATCACTAATATAAAAGGCTGAAAGAGCTGAAATAAAAAGCGAAAACCGGAATAAGCATAAAATAGCCCTTAATTTCAATTTCCAACGATGTAATAAATTTCACCTTTTTGAAAAGGGCAGGATAATCATCAGGTTAAATGGCTTATCAGCCCCCACTACATTTCAACAAAAAAGGGCGCCCAAAAAATTTGGGACACCCTCATCTAACAAACCAAAGTATTTTGTTAATAGCCCGTATTCTGTGTAAGGTTCGGGTTATTTCTGATTTCGGAAGTAGGTATTGGAAAAAGCAGGTTTTTAGTCTGCAAAGCCTGGTTTACACTTTTATTAACGTGACCAACAAAGTTATCGAAGCCATTGGTGCTTTCGTTATAAACTTTGCGCAGGCGAAGCATATCAAACCAGAGAATGCCTTCATAACACAGTTCGTGCCAGCGTTCTCTCCAAACGGCTTCTTCAAACTGTACCTGGCTAAGGCCGGCAAGATCGCCCAGCTGGGCTCTTTTTCTGATGGCATTTAATGCTGTATAGGCAGCAGTATTGGCTGTACCATCGGCCCTGTTTTGTGCTTCGGCATAAATTAACAGCGTTTCGGCATAACGAATCTGCGGAATGTTCAAATCACTACGACTGGTACCTTCTGTACCCAACGTACCATTTGCAATAATATCGAAGTGTTTAAAAATATAAGGCTTGCCACGGTTAATTAATGGCATTTTAAAACCATCGGTATAGTAATCGGTAAAGAAATAACCTTCCCTGTTTTTCGCCCTCAAATCGCCTGCCTCATAGGATGCATAAAAATCACCCGTTGGAATAGAAGTCCCAATCCCGTCGATTTTAGAAACCAGTGGCTGGTGCAATGGGAGGTATGAAGACTGCAGCGGATTACCTGCACCTGCGGCATCGTTATACTGAATACCAAATAAATGTTCTAGTTTATTATCGTTTTTAGCATCGTGCAACGCAGCATAAGTAGGAAACAAACCTAGTATGGTTGGGTTAGCAGTCGAATAATCGATTACTTCTTTAGCCTTATCGGCAGCCAGTTTATAATAGGCAGTTCCTTTGTTAAGCGGTTGCCCTGCCATAGTGAGGTACACTTTTGCCAGTTCGGTTTTAATGGCAGCGGTTGATACCCTTCCGCTAGCATCTGTAAAGGGCAGGCCTGCGGCCTCGGCCAAAACAAGGTCATCAACAATTTGCTTGTAAACCTGTTCCTGAGGCGTTCTTGAAGGAGCAAAATTAGGATCATTAGGACTGGAAATCGGCTTAAGGATTAACGGAACATCGCCCCACAAGCGTACCAAGTAAAAATAAGCCCAGGCCCTAACAAAGGCCGCTTCGCCTAAAATCCTTTTTTTCTGTGCATTATCCATCGGATTAATACCTGGTACCTTATCCAATACCAGATTAGCCTGTGCAATTACTTTGTAAAAACCGTTCCAGTTCTGGTTAATGTGCAGGTTTGTACCGTCATAAATCAACGAGTAAAGATTGTTTAAATCTGAATTCTGTGCAGTTTCGGTCGATTGTATGCCGGTTGGCGCATCGAGCATCTGCCAGTTGTTAGAGAAAATGCCTGCACCACCTCCAATAAACCTGATTTCTGAATAAACAGCTGCAATGCCTGCCTCAGCATGCTCGGGCAGCGTATAAAAGCTACTTGGCGAAAGATTGGTCGGATCGGTTTCATCTAAAAATTTCTTACACCCAACAGTACCCACCAACGCTCCGCTCAGCAACAAAAGGGCAGCGATGTTTTTTATATTTAATTTCATTTTGATATCCTTTCTTTAATTAATGTTTATAATCCAATGTTTAAGCCCACGGTAAAGGTGGTTGGCTTTGGATAATCGAAAAATGTTTGCCCCTGTGCAAAAGCATTACCATAAGTGGTTACTTCCGGATCGTTGCCAGTGTATTTGGTAGCGATGAAGAAATTCTGAACGGAAGTGTACACACGCAATTTGCTTAAACGCAGTTTTTCTACCAGCGATTTGTTGAAGGTGTAGCCCAGCAACAGGTTTTTACCACGAATAAATGAACCATCTTCTACCCAATGCGTATCTACATTGGTTACATAACCTGCAGCCTGATCTCTAATGGCCGCGATAGGGGTATTCTGATTTTGAGGAGTCCAGGCGTTTAATACACTGGCAAAACTATTGGCCTGTACCTGCCTGTCTTCGCCCGAGTGATGCGTCATATTCAACACATCGTTACCATACGAGTATTGCAGCTCAACAATCAGGTCTAAGTTTTTATAACGGAATGAGTTCGAAAATGAACCCCAACCTTTAGGTGCTCCATTTCCGATAATCTGACGGTCGGCATCGGTAATGGCATGGTCGCCGTTTACATCCAGGTATTTAATATCGCCCGGAAGCAACGTTTTACCACCACGGTAGCTCACATATTTAGCCGCTTCGGCCCTTTCGGCTTCGCTCCAGGTACCTAAACGTACCAGCCCCCAGAACGAACCAACGGGCTCGCCAACCCTGATAATACCAGTTTGGTTGGTAAAGTTAGGATTACCTACGCCAAAAATATCATCGGGCGTAGCCAGTGAAAGTACTTTATTACGGTTTAATGAGATGTTGAAACTTGTTTTCCAGGTAAAGTTATCGGTCTGGATATTTACCGTGTTAATACCTAAATCTAAACCTTTGTTCTGCATCGAGCCTACGTTTTTCCTAATTACAGAATAACCTGTAGTACGCGGAACCGGGGCATCGAGTAGCATATCGGTTGTTTTACGGTAATATATATCGGCTTCTAAATTAATGCGGTTGTTAAATAAGCCCAGTTCTAAACCTGCATCGTACTGTGCTGTTTTTTCCCAAACCAAATCGGGGTTTGCCAGGCGGCCAATCCCGATACCGGTTACCCTGGTATCGTTAATAATGCCAAAGTTATTAACCAAAGTAGCTAACGATTGGTATGCAGGTAGCTCAGAGTTACCACTTAAACCATAACTGGTTCTAAATTTTAAATTAGAGATGGTTTTGTTGCCTTTCAAAAATTCTTCATCCGAAATTTTCCAGGCCAGCGCTGCAGAAGGGAAAAAGGCGAATTTGTGGTTCTCTCCAAATTTAGATGAACCATCTACCCTGCCTGTAACGGTTAACAGGTATTTATCTTTAAAGGCATAATTAATCCTTCCAAAATAAGAATTAAAGGCCGAACGGTTTCTGCTCGAACCAACTGAAATAGATTTACTGCCCGAGCCCAGGTTATTATCGCCATAAAAGTCGGTTACGAAATTTTCGGCATGACTGGTATTGCTGAAAAAACTGGTTGCCTGCCACGAAATACCCAATAAGGCATTAATGGCATGCGATTCGGCAAAGCGCTTGTTGTAGGTTAAATAATTCTCTAACGACCAGAAGGTTTCGCGGTCATCGGTAATATTGGCGGTACCGTTTTGCCCGTCGGATATGCCGTACAGTTGTTTGGCGTTGTACTCGTTGGTATTCCTGGTTACAATATTGGCCCCTAACTGGGTACGAAACTCCAGGTCTTTGCTAAAACTGATTGACGAATAAATACTTCCGAGGGCTGTTTGCGTAATTAAACCATATTTCCGATCGGTTAAGATGTGTACTGGATTAGAACCTCCTTCTGCCCATGGAATTAACTTGTTATCGCCCCATTTCCCATCGGCCAGTTTAATCGGAAGAAAAGGAAAAGCTTCGGTAATCATCCGTACCGAGTTTAACCCACCGGTACCCTGATCTACAATATTTTCATCCTGGTTATTGTAGCTTAAATTACCGCCAACTTTTAACCAGGGTTTTATTTTACTATCGAAATTAAACCTACCCGAATAGCGTTTTAAATAAGAATTCAGTAAAAGTCCCTGATCATCACGATAGCCTGCAAAAACACCATAAGTACTGTTTTCGTTGCCTCCGGTAAAACCAAGCTGGTGGTTTTGCGAAAGTTTGTTTTGGGTCGACTCTTTTAGCCAGTCGGTATTGTAAAGCGGATTTCCGTTGCTATCGAAAAACTGTGGCAAGGCTATGCGTGCTGCCTTTGGTACAGGTGTAGAGGCATAGTTTCCTGCTGCCCAACCGACCGGATCGTACACTTTGATATTTTCGTAGGCCAGATCCTGCACTTTAACATATTCGAAGGCATCGAGCATTTCTACATGGTGCGCAGAAAGGGTGTTAATGCCAAACTCTGCATCGTAAGTAACACGTTGTGCATTGGCAGTTCCTTTTTTAGTGGTAATTAAAATTACCCCATTGGCACCACGCGCACCATATATTGCGGTTGAAGAAGCATCTTTAAGCACCTCTACCGAAGCAATATCGCTCGGGTTAATGTAATCGATGGCGTTACTGTTCTGTGTTTGCGAACCTACCGGCAGCGCTACTCCATCCACCACATACAAAGGGTTGTTACTGGTATTGATGGAGCTAAATCCCCTGATTTTAATGCTGGTTTGCCCACCCGGACGACCCGAGTTGGTATTTACCTGCACACCGGAAATCCGCCCGGCCAATGCCTGGTTTAACGACGATGCCGGACGCTCCTGTAGTTCTGTAGCTTTGACCACCCCTACCGAGCCGGTCAAATCTGTTTTTTTAACCGTACCGTATCCAATTACCACTACCTCATCCAATTTGTTATCTGCGGCGGCGCCCAGTTTAACGGTAATGTTGTTATCGGCACCTACCGTTACATCCTTGTTTTCGTAGCCCACGTACGAGAAACGCAATACATCGCCTGCATTAGCTTCAATGCTGAACTTACCCGATTCATTGGTAACTGAGGCTTTGCCCGATGTGATGTTTTTAACTCCTGCACCAGGTATAGGCAGGCTCTTTTCATCCAATACAGTTCCGGTAATTACTTTCCGGTTTTGCACTTGTAAGTAAGGCATTTTACCGCCAGAAAGCTCCCTGGGTTTTTCAATGCCCGGGTTCTTCGAAAAAGCAGGGCTGTTGAGCAAAAAAAGCACAGAAAGCCCTGAAATCTTTAGTAGATTAATTTTCATTAGGTTTTAGTTTAGTAAATGTTTTAATAAAATAAAACGTTTTAGTTACTATCCAGAAACGATTTGAGTAGGGCCATATTCAAATTAATTAAGGGGATGGGCTAACACAGTGATTGCGGAATACAGATTTACAGTTGTGCATACAAAATGTGCACAAATAAAATCCGGTTACACAAATGCATACTGCTAAATAAAGGCAGTTTACCCGGGCTCATTATCATATCTGGTTGTTGATAAAACGATTTATCAAATCAATATTAACCATTCTGATACAAATTCAAAAATTACAAAACGCAACATAAATGTTACCTAAAAGTAAGTATTCAAATACAGACTGATTAGTTTTACAATGTCAGTGAATTTTGATCAAGACAAAAATCATATCCGGTTCAAAATCGAAGCCCGTGTTAATGTCAGGCAAGTTTTAGCGAGAACAGGTAAATTTTCAGAAAATAAAAAGGAAAAATTTACTCAAAGGCAGTTATTGTTAGGCAAATCTCAAAGACCGGGCATTACACTTCGTCATTATCATTTCAAACATATAAGTCAGGTCAGCACATTTAAGCTTATATTTCTTATGTGGTTAAAATTGTACGTGATTTACTTTCACCTCACCTACCGCCCATCCCAACTGCTAAATTGTCTATTTCGGCTATAACAAGCTGGTTTAGGGGGGTATTTTGCAGCAAATTTGTTTCAGAAACTAAAAAAAGAAAATATTATGAAACTTAAAATTGCAAAAAGAATTTACTGGATTGGTGCAGCATTAACAGCTTTATGGTTTGGTGCAAGTGGTATATTTGAACTTACCAAAAACCCTATTGTGTGGGATATTACCTTGCAACTCGGCTATCCGGCCTATTTTATTTATGTGCTTGGAGTAGCCAAACTATCAGGCATTGCAGTTCTTTTAACCCCTAACCGTTTTCTACGCTTAAAAGAATGGGTATTTGCCGGGATATTTTTCGATATCATCTTCGCATTTTGCTCTAAACTGAGTGTTATTGGTGCGGCAGCCACTGTTGATGCTATTGTTGCTTTTATCATGGTGTCGGTAACCTATATCATGTTCAGTAAAATTTACGCCGCAACCTATTCGCCAGTTATTGCCGAGCCAGCAAACTAACTGTCTTCAGCAAATTCACTTAACCTGCATTGGATTTTAACCAGTGCAGGTTTTATTGCGTTTTGTGGCTACTTAGAAGATAAACTTATGGTTGTTCTTTTAAGTGTTGCCTATGCGCTTTGCCCCATTTAATCATTTCTAAAATAATGCTGCCAAACGAGTGACAGTAATCGGTTGGCGAATATTCGATGATCACTGGTGTATCATCAACTACCGTTCGTTTAATAAGTTGGTTGGCGCTCATTTCCTTTAATTCTTTAGAAAGCATGCGGGTGGTAATACCCGGAATGCTCCGCTCAATGTCACGAAAACGTCGATTTCCATTGCAGATGGAATTGATGATCGGGATTTTCCATTTACCGCTTAAAACGTACAGGGTATCCTGCAGCGCCTGTATTTCTTCCTCCTGGTTACGTGGATTAGCTAAGATTTGGTTCGATTTTTCGAGCAGTTCTTTCTCGTTCATACTGGTATACTTCGTTATACTACTTACAAAAGTATACCAATATAGCTTTAGTTTTGCTCAAACAAAAAAATAATTGTCATGGAACATTTAAAAGGAAAAACGGCGCTGGTAACCGGCGGCAATAGCGGCATAGGTTACGCCACCGCAAAAGAGTTAAAGGTACAAGGTGCCGAAGTAATTATTACCGGTCGCAGAAAAGCTGCTGTAGACGAAGCAGCCGCTGCATTGGGTGTAACAGGCATGATAGCCGACCAAGGTAATGTAAACGAAATACAACAACTGGCCTTAGCAGTACAGCAGCAGTTTGGCAAAATTGATATCTTATTCATCAATGCAGGTGTGCTCGAAAATACAACAATCGAAAATGCCACCGAAACGGCTTTCGACAATGTAATCGGGGTAAATTTTAAAGGAGCTTACTTTACACTGAGCAGGTTTATCCCCTTGCTGAACGATGGGGCATCGGTTGTTTTCCTATCTTCCAACACAGCCAGCATGAACGCTGCCAATAGCTCTATTTATTCTTCAGGCAAATCGGCACTTAATGCGGTAATGCGCATTGCTGCTATCGAACTGGCACCACGTAAAATACGGGTAAACAGTGTAAGCCCCGGCCCAACCGCAACCGAAATTATGAACAAAGCCGGCTATACGCCCGAACAGTTGAGCCAGGTAAACGAATGGATATTAGAACGGGTACCCTTAAAACAGTTTGGAAAAGCCGAGGATGTAGGAAAAATGGTAGCCTATTTTTGTGGCGAAGCAGCTAGCTTTATTACCGGTGCCGAAATTGTTATGGATGGCGGCATGAGCCTGTAACGGTAACAATGAGTTGCCAGCTTACAGGCAAAGGCTTTAAAGGTTGGCGGCTCTATTTCATGCCCGATTGCAAAATAATCCTCCCTAGGCTATACATCTCTAAAGTAAAACGCAGCTGCAGCCTGCCAATGCCAATATAAGAGAATAAGTTGCTTATCAGGTTAAATTTATCTCCCCTACTTATTCTTTCTTTGTAAAACATTTAAGATCAAGCCCTAAGCAATGCTTCATTATTTAGTTAGCTGATTCTGAGTGTTAACCAGATATTTTTAGCATGAAAAGATTAACTACCTGCCTCCTTGCATTGTTTGTGTTTAGTTTTTGTCAGGGGCAAACCCTCTTTGTTTCGCCTGCAGGAAACAATAAAAATCTGGGAACAGCCAGGCAACCTATCAAAACTTTAGAATACGCCATTGAAAGTGCCCTAAAACAAAAAGGAAAAGATGTAGTGATTGAACTGGCATCAGGTGTGTACAGCCCTCAAAAAACAATTACCATTTCGGGCGCCAGCTACCATTTAAAATCGCTGAATATTACAGCAGCCAAAGGAGCAAAAGTAACCATCTCGGCATCGGCAAAAAACAAACTAATCTGGAAAAGCTATAAAGACAATATTTATTCGGCGCAGATCGATTTTGAAACAGCCCCCGATCAACTGTTTATGAACGGCCAGAATTTACCAATGGCGCGCTATCCCAATTACGATCCTCAGGCCCGCGTATTTAAGGGTACGGCAGCCGATGCAATTGCCCCTGCACGCGTAAAAACCTGGGCAAACCCCGAAAATGGTTATATCCATGCCCTACATGCCGGCGAGTGGGGAGGTTTCCACTACCAGATAACCGGCAAAAGTAAAACTGGCGAACTCAATTACGAAGGTGGCTGGCAAAATAACCGACCTGCTAAAATGCACGCCAAATACCGTTTTGTAGAAAATATTTTTGAAGAACTGGATGCACCAGGAGAATGGTTTTACAACCGCAAAAGCAAAACACTCTTTCTTATTCCACCAACAGGAACCGATATTAACCAGGCTAATTTCACTTTCAGCAGGCTAACGGATCTGATCCACATTAAAGGCGATCTGAAATCGCCGGTAAAGAATATTAGCATAAATGGGATTGACTTTACAGAAACTGCCCGGAGCTTTATGCTGGGAAAAGAACCATTACTACGCAGCGATTGGACCATTTACCGTGGTGGTGCTATTTTGCTGGAAGGGACCGAAAACATTAGCATCAGGAACTGCAATTTTTACAACTTAGGTGGTAATGCTGTTTTTTTAAGCAAATACAATAAAAACGATAAGATTTCGAACAACCACATCTATAACATTGGTGCCAGTGCATTGGCCTTTGTTGGCGATCCCGATGCGGTACGCTCACCTGCTTTCAGGTATGAGCAATTTATTCCCTGGGACAAAATGGATTTCGAAGCCGGACCAAAATCAGACAACTTTCCGCAACACTGCGAAGCCATCAATAACCTGATTAACAATATTGGCACCATCGAAAAACAATCGGCAGGGGTAGAAATATCCATGTCGCAAAATATCCTTGTTTCGCACAACACCATTTACGAAGTTCCACGGGCGGGCATAAATGTTAGCGAAGGTACATGGGGCGGTCACATTATCGAATTTAACGATGTATTTGACACCGTTTTAGAAACCGGCGATCATGGAGCATTTAACTCCTGGGGCAGGGACCGGTTCTGGCGACCCGAAAGAAAACTGATGGATAGTATTGTTGCTGCAAGGCCAGGTATTGAACTATTGGATATTACAGCACCAATTGTGCTCCGCAACAACAGGTTCCAATGCGATCACGGCTGGGATATTGACCTTGATGACGGAAGCAGTAACTACCAGATTTACAACAATATTTGTTTAAGTGGCGGACTTAAACTCCGCGAAGGTTACCACCGTACCGTTTACAACAACATCATCATCAACAACACTTTCCATCCGCATGTATGGCTAAAAAACAGCGGCGATGTTTTTAAAAATAATATCGTTACCACTGCCTACGCACCAATTCAAATCGATTATTGGGGCAAAGAGGTAAACCATAACTTTTTCTTATCGGCCGATGCGCTGGCTAAAACACAACAAGCAAAAATAGATGCCAACAGTACAGCCGGAAATGCCTTGTTCGAAAATGAGAAAACCGGCGACTTTAGGCTAAGAAGCGGCTCTCCTGCCCTTGCAATAGGATTTAAGAATTTCGCTATGAATTTTGGCGTAACCGACCCAAGACTAAAAAAATTGTCGAAAAGCCCTAAAATTATGCCGCTAATTACCACTGTTTCTGCCAACAGATCGGTACAGGGCGAATGGCTGGGCGCAACGGTTAAAAACATAGAAAACTTAGGCGAACGGTCTGCTGCTGGTATACATAATGACAATGGGGCTTTGTTGGTTGAAATTAAAAAAGGCTCAATTGCCGAAAAGAATTTGTTCAAAAAAGGTGATGTAATTGTCAATCTCGATCAAAACCCCATAAATAGTGTTGCCGATTTACTGAAACTCCACAATGCGGTAAAATGGAAAGGGCATGCTACAGTACTGATTATGAGAGACCAGCAAGAGAAGAAAATAGAAATATCGTTAAAGGATTAGGATGGTAGACCCGGAGAATGATCGTCATTTCGACTGAAGCGCAGCGAATGGAGAAATCTCTAATAGATTTCTCGACTCCGTTACACTCCGCTCGAAATGACGATTCTCTTTGTGAAAATTATTGCTTGGTTTGAGAAGAGACTGTTGCTATGTTGAAACAAGCTACAGTCTCTCTAATTTTACCTCGGTTGCTGTTGCGTAACACAATGCACCATACCACCATTGGCAAACAGGTTACGGCAATCAATCCCTACCACCTTTTTACCAGGGTACAGCTTCTGGATGATTTCGTTTGCTACCGCATCATTTGGGTCGTTATAGTTAGGTACTAAAACGCGGTTATTGGCGATATAGTAATTGATATAGGAAGCCTTACCTAAATTTTTACCATAGGTGGTAACCACATCATTTTTAGTAAGCGGAACTTTTACAAAGTTATAGGCAGCTCCTTTTTTATCGGTTGCAGCATATAGTTTGTCTGCATCAGCCGCCGGAACCTGCCAATAATCCAAATCGTTTGCATTCATGGTAATAATAGTCGAAGCGTTGGCGAAACGTGCAAATCCATCAATATGCATATCGGTAATATCGAGGCCTGCTTTACCCTCAAGCCAGATAAATTTGCTGATGCCTAAATATTTGGTAAATATAGCTTCGGCTTCCTGCAAAGTCATTCCTCTGTTTCTGTTTTTATTCAGAATAGAACTTTTACAAGCCATAAGTACACCCTGGCCATCAACTTCAACACTACCACCTTCATTTATCATCACTGCATTCAGGTCTATTCGCTTAATTTGTTGATCGGCCGCTATTTTTGAAGGTATAGCATCACACTTGCTAAACTCGGCTTTGCCTCCCCAACCATTAAAGCCCCAATCCTGAATAAAAAGCTGACCATTTTTATCCTTTACATAGATAGGGCCGTTATCCCTTACCCACACATCATCAGTTTGGTAAACTTTAAAATCGATATTGCTTAGCTGAGCATCAGCTGTTTTAAGTAAGGCAATAATCCGGTTTTTCTCGGTTTCATCGTAAGCAACAACATGTACCTTTTCGCTTAAAGCCAGTTCTTTTGCCATCGAAACCCAGGTAGCATCTAACCTGTTGCGGTAAGTTGCCCCATACTGGTATTGATGCGGCCATTGCAGCCAGGTGCCTTCGTGCGGAGCTGATTCATCGGGCATAGTATAAACAATAGCGCTATCAGAAGGCTTTGAAATTGTATCTAATTCGCCTTCGGTACATGATAATAAAACTGCTGGTAATAACATCATTATGATTCCCATTTTTTTCATGATTAATATTCTTTTTTTTATAGGGCAAAACTAGCCGTATAAAAAACTATAAAGTTGTCTGAAATTGACAACCTTTATTTTAATGGCAACAGTATCGCTGTTAACAGCTCTTCTTCACTTTCGGTATTATCGGCATGCCTGATGTAACGCTCGATAATGGGGCTATGCGAAAATTCAAGTCCGCAATCTAAAATCCAGCCAGCATAAATTTTCTGGTAGGTATCGTCTAAAGTTTCGTATTTCCCTTTGTGAAGAAACTGGGCATACCTGCCACCCATTATCATTTTAGACGGCAATTTTTCGTCTTGTGCCGGTTGCGAAGCACAGGCATCGTACTTACAGGCCAGCTCATTTCTAATCAGGGGTTCATCGGCAATAATGCCGAAATATTCGGTATCGTGCAGTGGAAATACATGCTTTACAAAATTACCCCACAACTGTTCAATCTCTGGGTTGGTGTACTGGATAAAAGTACTTTTATAATAAACTTTTACGGCTGGCAGATATACAATTTCGGGCTTTAGCACACCTGCTGCTTTTACCGGCACCAAATGGGTAGTATTAAACAACTGTGTTTTGCCCGATTTGGCCAGTTTGGGCGAAATGCCAAAATGCTGTTTAAAAGCCTTTGAAAACGAAGCCAGATTAGCAAAGCCAACCTTTAGTGCAATGGTAGTAAGGCTTTCCTTAGTATAAAGAATTAATTTATAGGCATTTTCTACGCGCAGCCTCTGCTGGTAAGCGCCAATGGTTTCGCCACAGCTGTATTTAAAAATCCGCTGAATATTGCGGTAAGAGTAATTGGAAACATCTTCGATCTCTTTGATCGAAATCGACTGGTCGTACCGCTGCTCAATCAGGTTGATGGTATTGTAGACACAATACAGGTTGGCAGCATCAGTACTTATCATTACTTGAATAATTGATTAATGAAATTTAATAAAAACAATTCGTAAAAAAAGTAAAACGGCATATTGTAAGCCAAATTGTTAAGCTTGTTCAATTATACCAGCGCAGCCACGCGGCTAAACAAACGTTTGTGCATTGAAGAAATAAAAAATCACACAAAATTAATCTAGTTTTACCCGTAAGCAGCCATTAGCTATGTTAAACCATTTTAACAGCTGCCAGCTAACCAATAATTCATCTAGAGTAAACCAATTTTATGAAAGCGCTAAACCGCAAGCTTTTCCCTTTTCGGAAATTATTTTTACTATACACTTTATCCTGCTTAACCCTATTGGCTGCCAAAGCGCAGAAACCGCGAGCAACAAGCAATTTTGCATTGCATTTAGACGGGGCCGATAATAATCCCTGTATCGGGATGCCCATTATGGAAAAAGCATGGACCGTAGAGGCCTGGATAAAAGGGAATGATTTAAGCTGGAAAAAAATTGAAACCATAATTGGTGTTGGAGAGTACGGCAACCTGGATGGACTGGATGAAATACCCCTGCAAATTCACGAGGGAAAATTACACTGCCCCGCAGCTAAGCTCACCTCAACAAATGTACTTGACGATAAATGGCATTATGTTGCCTTAAGTAATAACGGCGCTGAAACCAAACTATACCAGGACGGCAAACTCATTGGTACCTCAAAAGGTAAAATGGCCATTTTGCCCGGAACCATTGGCGTATACGATAAAGCTGAAAATACTTTTGGCGGACTAATTGATGAAGTAAGAATCTGGAATACCGCAATTCCCCAGCAGGTGCTTCAACTTTGGGCTTCGAAACCACTAACGGCAAGGCACCCTAATTTTAAAAACCTTAAGGCTTATTATAATTTTGATGATTTGAAAGATGATGTATGTCTGAATCTGGTTGGGAAGGGACATCAGGCCTATCACCTCAGAAATACACGTTTAAATTACAAAGGCAATCTCCCACTAGCTTACCTGGTAGCGAATGACAACAGACTGTTTGCTCTCGCAGCTAAAAACCAGGAGGTATTTAATGCGGTTACCATAGCAAGTGAATGGGATGCTGAGCAGGGAGCCAAAAACGACCAGTTGTTAAAGCTCCGCATAGCCATAAATGGAACAGAGCAGCCATTAAAACTAACTGAACTTACACTAAACTTCGAAGGAACAACCCATTTAACCGATATAGAGCGGGTACATGTTTATTATACAGGTAAAAGTGCCAGGGATGCCGTAAGAACTGAATTATTTGGAAATGGAAGCATGGCTGCAAAAAAACTAACCTTTACCGCAGGCAAACCATTTGTTTTAAAAAGTGGTATCAATTACTTTTTAGTTACGCTCGATATCCAAAAGCATGCAGTAGTTAGCAATACCATAAAAGGCGCAATTTCGGACTTTACCTTAAACGGAAAAAAATACCAGCCTGAGGCAGAAAATACCAATATCACAAAAACCGTTGTTCCGATGCAGGGCAAAGAAAATACATTAAAACTTTTGCAGTGGAACATCTGGCACGGTGGCGTACACATGGGCAACAATGGCAAAAACCGCGTTAAGGAACTCATCAGAAGCACTTCGGCTGATGTAATTTGCATGCAGGAAGCTTATGGCACACAACAAATGCTTGCCGACTCGCTAAACTTCAAGATGATTACCGCATCGGCCAATGCAAACCTTGCCCTTTTTAGCCGCTACCCCATTACCAAATTAACCGCTAAAGAACCTTTTAAATCTACACCAGGCATCATTACCTTACCCAATGCAAGGCAGATTTTGGTAGCAGACTGGTGGTTAAGGTATGCTTACCGCCCCGAATACACCGATTATTACCTGAACAAAGGTTTGGATGTAAACGATTGGATAAAAGAAGATGCCATGCTTGGTGCTGCCGATGCCGCAGTAAATATGGATACTGATATTGATCCTGTTGTTAAAGGTACCGATATGGCGGTTATTGTTTCGGGCGATTTCAATTCAGGCAGCCACCTCGACTGGACTGCAAGGGCTGCTCCCCTGCATAATGGTTATGGCCCTGTAGCTTTTCCAATCTCTAAATTAATGTTAGAGCGTGGTTATACCGATACTTACAGATTCATTAACCCCAATGAGTTAAGCCACCCGGCTGGAACATTTGCTGCTATATTTGGTCATTTGCAAACCTCACGGATTGATTATATTTATTACAAGGGACAGGGCATTAAACCAATCGCTTCTAAAATTATCCGAACTGCTCCCGAAATTGACGATGTATGGCCTTCAGATCATGCTGCCGTACTCACCGTATTCGATCTTTCTAAATAAGTCATTCCACAAGCGTTGCAATACGAGCCCGATTGGATATTCTAAGGCCGAATATCCAATCATCACCAGCGTATTGCCGGCCATTACTTATTTGTACGCCTTAAACTATCTTTTTGTAATACAATGATCCAGCTATGCGTACATGGCTGGATGATTAGTTTTAGATTAAAAAAAATCCTGCCCGGCAAGGCACTTAACAACATCGCGTTCAGAATCAAATGCATAAAAATCATCTTGATGACATTTGTCAATATCTAAATAGCAAAAAAGCTTTAAAACTGTAATACTAAACATACAAATATTTCGGTTTAAGCAAAAAAGGTATATTTTTGTGGAAATTAACCGAACAATGAAAATTACCCTTTCCCTTACGCCAATTCTTTGTTTTATTACTTTGTTAACCAACGCGCAGCTTAAAACCCTGACACCAGCAAAGCAAATGGCAAAAAACGGTGAAAGCATGTTCGAAGTTTCAAATAAATTAAACGGCGATGCACTGATTGACCGTTTGGTAACACAAAGACGCGCTTTCAATAATAGCCGCAACAAATCAGCATCGCAGCTGGCCAACCTGCCAGCCGCAGAGCATATTTTCGACAGGGCCAGCCTTACTACCATTACTTTTGAAGGTTTAGACTATTTCATATTAAATAACCGTGTAATCGGTATTAAAGGATTAGCACTATCGAATGAAGTTTTGGCACAAATAACCGATAAGTTAATGCTACTGGATAAAGTTCAGTACGATTACTGTGAAAAAGCGAACAACGAATATTTAAGTGCGAATACCAATTTCCAAAACATCAGAAATATGGACAGGTGGTTTTTTACCACACTTAAAATATTTAACACAACCGTAAATGATATTGCATCGTTTACCAAAAATGCAAACCCTTCTTTATCAGTAGCCGCCAATATCAGCAAAATGACCCATCCAAATATCGATGCCTGGAAAGAAAAGCAGATTGACCAGGCTCTGGTACAACTGGAAAAATAAACCAACAAACCAAACAAACAGTAAGAGACCCCGTTTAAACTAAACGGGGTTTTCTTTTTAACTAAAAATCAGATCAAAAGTTAGTATCCGAAACCTGGAGATCAACGAAACCTGTATTCGACCAGCGGATTTGCAACGGCTTTCCGGCGTCTTTTACCGTTTCCTTGCTAACATCTTTTCCGCTACCATAATTTACCTGGGCAAAAGGATTTTTATCAATGTTGAGCACCACCAACAGCCTGCTTCCTTTTCTTAATTGCCGGCTAAAAAATCTAGACCTGTAAAAAGGTATGGTTTCTGCTTTACCCGGAGTAAGTAGCCTGCGCTGAGACATATCTTTAGCGTAACTGGCCCGGCCCAGGAAATAGGATAGCTGAAAATATTCGCCTTCTGGTGTAATTTCATAAAGCACCAAACCAACATCCATATCTTTTTTATTGATAATGGCCTTTAGTGTTCCTGTTAAATAACCACTAACCGATACTTCCCGATCAAAAGCTTTGCTGGTAAAGAAAATGCCGTTTGTTTTATCAATTTCTTTCTTAATAATCTGGCTTGGATAATAATCATTGTAATAACTGTTCCTGTCTACCATATCAACCCTTTGCACAATAAAGGTTTCTTTTCGCGGTTTAATCCTGGATAAAACAGTGTTACCATTTGGAGCACGATCGAGATAAAACCTAACCTGATGAGCCTCTACCTTGTCCATAGCAGGTACGTGTTTCCATACATTGGCACCCATCACTTCGAAATTAATCTTATCCCTTAGCAGTGCCGGTCTTTCTTTTCCTTTTAAAATATGATCCAGCCATTCAAAAGTGAGCTCCCTGGTATTAATTAATGCCACAGGATCGACTTTATATCCCTTTAGTGTTGCTGCTCCTCCCTTTTGTGCGCCAAAATGATCGTAAGGACCGATAACCAGATAGTGTTCTGCAGAAGGCCTGTATTTGTAATGCTCCCTGAGGTATTCGAGCGCCGAAACCTGCCCATCATCGTAATAGCCCGTAATGCTGAGCACAGGAATATTAATCTTTGCAAAATCCTCGCCGTAAGGCACCATCGATTGCCAGTAAGCATCGTAAGCGGGATGCGAAATCCATTTTTGGAGCCAGGGATTAGGCGTTCCATCTATACTATCAATACGGTTATAGGCTGCTCCGCTTTGCCACCAGTTATTCCGCATACGTGCCCACCTTGCATTGTCGTTATTCACCACATCGTCGGTATATTTATTGTTGGTAACATGGAAAGCCCATTGGTAATTGGCGTTTAAAAAAATATTGTTCTCCATTGGCAAGCCTAAACCTGGGATGGAAGCCACATAGGGCACAATTGTTTTTAAAGCAGGGTGCAAATACTTGGTAGCCGCCCACTGTGCAAAGCCCGAAAAACTGCCGCCATACATACCCACACGGCCATCGCTCCATGGCTGGGTTACAATCCAATCAATTACGGCATTCACATCACGCGCCTCGTGTTCATAAGGTTCCGGATTATCGGGACTGAGCCGCTTTCCTCTTGCATCAGCCACAATGCCAACATAACCTTTATCAGCAGCAAATTTGGCTTCGGCAAGGCTTCTGTTTGTATCCGAATAAATCAGGTACATCAGCGCACAGGGCAACTTCGCTGTGATGCCCTTTTTCTGCACCACAACAGCAGAAAGTGTAATACCATAATTGGTTTTAATCAAAACACTATCCCAAATAATGTAATTGGCAGTATCGGGCAAGCTTAGTTTCTGCTGAGCCATACCAAACCGGGCAATTAAAAGGCATAGCACAGCCATACCGAAAAATTTTCTGTTCATTTTCATCTTAACTAAATTTTAATTTATCTTTTTTTAAGGTTCCTGAACCGTACAGACTGACGTTCGGATAGTTGTACGCGAGTTCCGGATGAGAGCGTTACCGAAATCCTACCTTCATTACTTTCTACTGAGGCTACATTATTAATATTAAACATCCGCTCTCTCGATGCCCTAAAAAACATGGCACAATCAGGGTTTTTCTCTATATTATTTAACGAGTTTTTCATCAATACCTGCTCCTTTCCATAATAGAGCCTCACATAATTCTCTTCAGAGGCAATCAACTCTATCGTACTCCATTTAATCAGGTGGAGTTTATTTCTGTCTTTGACAAAAAAAGTTGGTTCAAACTGTCCCTGGCAACGTTTGGTAATTATATTTACGGCTTTATCCAGTCGTTCACTGCGCACGGGTTTCATCAGGTAATCGAGCGCACTTACTTCAAAAGCCTGGAGCGCATAGCTATCGTAAGCAGTTACAAAAATTACCTGGGGGATGTGGCTCAACGATTCGAGCATTTCAAAACCGGTTTGACCGGGCATTTGAATATCTAAAAAAATTAAATCGGGCTGCAAAAGCTCAATCATTTTCCTGCCTTCAAAGCCATCTGCAGCTTCGCCCAATACCACAATTTGCGGGTAAGCCTTTAGCATCCTGATCATTTCGGCCCTGGCCTGGCGCTCATCATCAATAACCAATGTTCTTATTGTTTTCATTTGATCGGAATGGTTAAGGTTGCCAAAACATTTTCTTTTTGCTGACTGATGTTGAATGTAGCCGCTCCTTTGTACCCAATATCCAGCCTGTCTCTTAAATTTTCCAGTCCAATGCCAGCATTTTCATTATCCTGTTCCAACCTGCCGGGATTTAATACCTCAATCCTTAAAAAACCATCCTGCTCATAAACCGTAATGCTCAATTTACCCCCTGCTACCTTTTTCGCTATTCCATGTTTCACCGCATTTTCAACCAGTAATTGTAAACTCAGGCGCGGAATCATTACCGATAAAGCCGGAACCTTAATCTGGAATTCAAAACTTAGCCTTTCTTCCATGCGCATGCTTTCGAGCTCGAGGTAATCTTTTACCAATTCAATTTCTTCATCCAGGCGCACCATCATCGCGTTTCCGCTGTATAAACTATTGCGCAAAATTTCACTCAGCAGGTCTATTCCTCTCGCAGCACCATCTGGTTTGGTATAAATAAGTGATTTAACGGTATTGAGTGCATTGAAAAGAAAATGTGGATTAAGCTGACTGGAAAGATTATCGAGTTGTGCCTGCTTAAAACCCAATTGGAGCCGGGCGTTTTCTGCAGCCAGAAATATCTCCCTTTTAGCATAATGGTAAAGATGATAAGCCAGTAACCAGATGGCCATTAACCTGATACCGGCCATAAATATGCCCGAAATATTGATCAGTGCAAACTGATCCCAATCTAGCCGCCTGTTATTCACAAACATAGTTCGCAAAAAATATACTTTTGGGATTGTAGTGCAGGTATAAATAATGCCCATTACCGGAACTGCAATAAACATCCTTACAATCAAACTATTTAAAGGCAGGAGCTGCCATTTATTGCTTTCGGCGAATAGTTTATAAAGATGGGTAATACCTATGTAAAGCATCACATCGGTTACCAGCTGAGCAAAACCTAAGCCCCAGTGAAACTCGCCGCTGGTAATGGCTACAAATGCCCAATAGAGAGAAGCAGTTGTCCACCCGATGAGCTGGCATCTCCAATAAAGTGAAATATGAGTCTGATTCATTTTTTTTCTTCTTGCCAAAGGAACACAAACTAAAAGCAATATAAAAGATAAAGTACATGGATGCAAGAAACCAGAGGATGAATGCGGGGATAGGTACCCTGCAGAAATTTACTATAAAAAAAGCCGGTCTAAATGAATAAGCCGGCTTTTAGTAAAATCAATAAAATGGTGAGTTACTCTGGTGTACCCTCATTAACTGTATTATGTAGAAATTATTTTTTAGAACAGAACCCCAATCTTGATTGCCAATGACTCCACATTGTATTTAGCTAATCCATTTTTTAAATATTGATGGTCGAAACCCAGACCTGGTACTAAAACAAAACTCTTGCCCAGGGTAAATTTATGACCTGCTCCAACATTAAAAAGAAAGCCATCACTGAAATTATCATCAATTTTAACAGATGGACCAACTATTCCATAAAAAAAGAAACCGCTTCTGGAGTTTTTAAGATAATATCTTGCATCGGCAGTTATATTAAAAGTATTGTAGAATCCAAATAAATCAGTATCAACACCATCAAGCCCAATCCCTATACCCAGGCTTAAATTTGGATTGATGAACAAACCATTAGTTGTTCGGATGCTGCGTATATTGGCAGAAGAACTTAATTTACCGCCCATTAAATTAATTTTGGCACTACCCGGATATATACCAAACTCAGTAACATTAAAATAACCCTTCTCTTGCTTGGTTCTAAGCTGCTCCTGTGCATATAATTTCCCTGTACATAGCACGAATAAAAAAATGTAGATAATCTGTCTGTGTATCATTAACTTGTTATTTATTTCTTTGTTATTGATTCTTAAAAATAACATCAAAGCGCCCCTCGCTAATACTTACCTAATTCCCCTCACTATCTTCTGCTGTAAACATAGCATCCAAAGTTATTACTACCCTGTGCAGTTTGAGGTGGAAGTGTTTCTTGTTTCTTACATGCAAACAAAGTAAGCGCGCAAATAACCGTCAATATACTTTTTTTACCTTCATAAATTGCTGCTGATCCTTATATTTCTTATCTGCCGATTATTCCAAACGCCCCAAACTACTGCTGACCAATAATGGTGGTATTTGGATTTGCCTTTAAAGCTAATGCAGAAATCACGGCCATACGGGCAACAGCCTTTATTGTTTAGCCTTCTTTTCTATCTTTTGGAAATTACGCATATCTAAAACCGTAACAGGATTAAATTTGCTACTGTGTATATACCCCAATAAGCTGTATTTTAATTGCCTGGCTACTGGCCTGTTGTTAATATCGGTATGCAAATCCATGGTACAAAGCAATAGCTTACCATTACCTAGCTTAGCCTCTACAACACTGGACATATTTCTGTTTTTGAAAAAATTATCAATGTTTCTAACTACAATGGCTGATGGCGACAGGCCAATGCTATCTAACACCAAAGTAGTTGATTTTTTACAGAGGTCCCACCACTGCCAGTCGGTATGGTTATCGGTAGGGAAATTTTCAAAAGCAGGATGTTTCGGATCGACCAATAGGCCCATTGTTCCGGGTTGGTTTGGAAAATGAACCGGACTCCAGAAAACCTGCACAAATTTCCCTTCAACGCCATTAATCTTTTCTTTTGCAGGATTTAGCAACACCTTTTTACCCTGTTCCAAAGCCAACAGGGCTTCGTTGTAATCTGTAGTAAATACAACATCTTCAGGTATTGGGTTTACCTTTTCGGGATAAACCCAAATGCTCCAATTATTTTGATACGTTGTATTTTCGATACTAACGCTTACGTTTAATTTTTGAGCGCTGGTTACTTTTGTTAAAGTTGTACTAATATTTTCAGCCAGGGCACTATTACCTAAATGGATATTTACACCAGATATTTTACCTGAGGCCAATACCACGCCTTCATCTCCTGTAATCTGCCAAACTACGGTGGCATTTTTTAATGGAATAGCCCCGTAATTAGCTACTTCTATTTGCGCTTTAAATACTTCATTGTTGGTATAAGTTGCTTTTTCAAACCGGATAAGCGGTACCACAGGAGCACAGAATTTCCTGAAATCAACTGGTTTAATTAAACCTTTGCTATCCCAAAATGCATCGAGTACACCAACCAGAGCAGTTCCCTGTCCTGGAAAATCGTGTAAATCTAATAACTGAAACCCACTAACATTTTTGGTTTTTAAAGCTCTTTCTATTTCTTCTTTATAAAGTAATACAGCTAGTTTGCCACTGGCGTTTGTAAAATCGCTGGCAAAAGCAGTCATGTTTTTCCGGGCAAGGTCGTCTTTTATTGCCGTAAAGTTTAGCGGGGCCAATACGCCGGTATACTTCGCAATTTCATTAATATTAGGATAAACAGCATACTGCCCTATTTCATGGGTAATGAGTGGTACGGGCAAACTATCAACTGATTTTGTATAGTCTTTATTAAAAGAAGGGGCTTCAACATCGAAAATACCCTGCCCCCGCACCCAGCCTTTTTTGGTGCGCTGTGTAATAAAATAATCGTCAGCCGCTAATGGCCAGTCGCCAAAACCCTTCTCAAAAGTATAAGAAGTGGTGGTATACATTCGTCTATTATCTACTGATTTTAGTTTAATCACCACATCACTTAACCACTTCATATTACCCTGCATTTCGTTACCCATACTCCAAAAGCAGAATGATGGGTGATTACCATAGTACCTGATCATTCGGCCCGCCTCACGGTCAAAAAAATCGTCGGCCAGTTTATCAGTACCAATTTTAAGCGACCAGGCAGGTAACTCTACCTGCAAATAGAAGCCCATTTCGTCTGCCATCTCAAAAGCAGCTTCGGGCGGGCACCAGCTATGGAACCGAAGATGGTTTAAGCCATAATTTTTTGCACTTTCAAAAACTTTTCTCCATCCTTCTTTTTCCATTGGCGGGTATCCTGTTAATGGAAAAATATTGCATTCTAAGGTTCCTCTTAAAAATAATGGCCGGTTATTGATTAGCAATTGCGGCCCTTTACTGCTCAGGGTTCTGAAAGCAAAACGGGTAGTTGTGCTATGTGTTGAATTTGCAGATTTTATTGATGCATGGAGGTTATACAGTGCCGGATTAAACTCATCCCATTTTTTAATTGGGCCTTTAATATCAATATAGCTTACTATGATGTTTTCGCCCGCCTTTAATGATAGGGGAATATTTGATTTTTCGGATTTTGTTTCACCATTTACCGCAGTCAGGCTAAGCGCTGAGCGAAGGTTTTTACCCAATTTATTATCTATTTCGCTAACAACTTTAATCCGGTTTAACTTTTCTTCGGTAAAAACCTGGGTATTTTTAAGGTAAACACCTGGTTTTGAAACCAATTGTATTTTACCGATTACCCCATTCCAGATAATCTGTGTTTCTGCAGAATAGGCATGTCCATCGCCAATATCGAACTTTTTACTGTTATCAATCTTTACGGTAAGGGTGTGTTTCCCTGGCTTAAAAAAAGGAGAAAGATCAAAATCATGAGGGGCACTAAGGCTCTCTCCCTGCGTATTCACTTTTTTTCCATCAACCCATACATCGGTTTGCCAAATAACCCTTTCCAATAAAAGCGATACCTGCCTGTTATTCCATGAAGCCGGAATAATCACCTCTTTTTGATACCAGGCCGCGCCCACATAAGAAAATTTACGCCATAAATGCAGCATAACTTCCCGCTTAAGTACCGGTTTTAACTGTAATGGATTACCAAAACCAGCATCGTCTGTAGTGCCAGGCAATTTTATTTTCTGGTTAAAAAACAGTGCAGGCTTATTATACCATTTTTCCTGTTCCCCTGTTTTAAGAGAATCGATACGGAAAGACCATGCTCCGGCCAGATTTATCACTTCTTCGCCTGTTGCGGTTGTATTTTTTTCCTGCCCCAGCATACCCGAGATAAGGATAAGCTGAAAAAGACAGGTAAACAATATTTTTTTCATAGTAAAACTTTATTTTCTACAGTAGAATAGTCGCCAATAATTTAGTCTTCCGGTACGACAACTAATTTATCTATTTCAATATTTGCAGCACCATCCGAAGTAATATTTATATTCAATTTCCCATCATTGGTATCTTCACGCATCATAAATATTCTCACCCATTTACCAGAAACAGGTATCTCGCCAATGGCCAGTTCTCTACCCTCTAAAGAAACAATACCCGATGTTTTTGATTGAGCAGGATTGTTGAAATGCAGATACACATAACCTTTTATTCCGTTGGGTGGTGCAATATTAATATTCATCCGTTTGGCAATCCAGCTACCTGTTTCTTTTTCCTTGTAAACCTTTGCCCCCGCCACCTCATAAGTAAACCCTTTATTTACCACAACTTCATCCAAAACATTACTCCACTCGCTCCTGGTGCTATTGCTTTTTTTACCGGCATTAATATAAAGTATGGCATTATTAAATTGATCGGGTAATGGACTCTGGTTCTCTGCTGTTGGAACTTTTGCTACGATTTCTTTAAGCTTTTCTTTAGGTAGCGCCATAACAGGATTAAATTCATTACCCTGCATATAATGGATTAAACTATACCTTAATTGTTGTAGATAAGCATTATCTGATTTTGTTAAATCATAGCCACAAACCAACAATTTACCAGCACCAGCCTGGGTTTCGAAAATACTGCCTAGTTTTTTGTTGTAATGAAAATCAGAAATTGGCTGCACTAAGGGCTTAAACGCTTCGGGCATTGCCGAGAGGTCAAAATATTTAGCACCACTACCTGCTTTATACCATTGCCAGCTTGCATAATTATCTGTCGGAAAATTTTTAAAAGCACCACTCTGCACGTTAATTAGCGAGCCCAGCGTTTCGTTACCCTGCCCGGGGAAAAAGCTACTCGACCAAAAAAGTGGTGTAAATGAAACGGCCTTTGAGGTATTTTTTGTCCCCAGTTTATTGGCAATAAGCAATACTTTCCCGCCGCCATTTAAAACGCTATCTACCTTAGCATTCCATTCTGTAGCTACATAAATATCATTAGCCGTATTTTTTTGCTCTTTGGGAAACACATATAATGGCCACGAATTGCTATATGTTGTACCAGCCAGATGCAAACTAAAGGTATATTTTTTAGCCTCCGCAGGTAGGTTAAGGCATTCGATATTTAACTGCCCGGCAGCGGTTAAAGTACCCTGAGGAAAGCTACTTGCAGCAGCAGTACCGTCCCTTATCACATTACCCAGCTCATCAGTTAACTGCCAGTTTAGTTTAGCATTAACATCGTTTTTAAAATAATTGGCTACCTCCATTGATAGTTTAATGGTATCGCTTTGCGTAAAGGTAAAGCTGTTAATGCGGATTAATGGTACAACGGCATTGGAGTGCTGCCTGAAAACTTTTGGGTCGGTTATGCCTTTGTCATCCCAAAAAGCATCTAACCAACCTATTAATGCTTCACCTTGCCCCTGATAATCTTGCATGCTCAGCAGCTGAAAGCCAGCGCTTGATGGTGCCAGAAGTACATTTTCTATTAAATTTTTATACAACAACTGCTGCAAAGCTCCACTGGCTTTATGAAAATCTACATCCTGGCTTACTATACCATTCTTTTTCGCCATTTCTTTAAAACCTTCCAGATTACGGGCTTTTAATACGCCTTTATACTTATCAATCTCTTTCCATTCGGGATATACAGGGTATTGACCAACCTCGTGCGCAATAATGGGAATGGTTGCTTTACTGTAATTCTTTTCCAGGCCTGCATCTGTTTTATTTATACTGTTGCCATAAGCTCCACCCACACCTGGAATGTTATGGGTAACCATATAATCATCAACCTCAGTAATTTTTCTGGCGGTAGAAACAGCATATAAACGTCTCGGATCTTCTTTTTTAACTTTCCTTATCCACTCTTGCATTACGGTAAAATCAGAATTGCCCAATTCGTTACCTATGCAGAAGAAAAGGAAGGATGGATGATTGCCATAAGTATCTACTATACGCTTCATCTCTTCCTGAACAAACTTATCGCCATCGGGATTTTTACCTAAACCCTGCGGGAACCCCCTGGTATCCATCTCCGGTCGATCTGGATTAGGCTGAGACATCCACCAATCAATCCATAAAACTTCTGCCTGTATGTAAATCCCCATCCTATCGGCTACCCTAAAGGCAACCTCTGGCGGGCACCAGGAGTGGAAACGAACGGTATTTAACCCATAATCTTTATACTTTTGAAAAATCTTTTCCCAATCTTTATCAAGCGTTGATGGATAACCGGTTATTGGAAAATGCACACAATCTAAGTTTCCCCTGATGTACGAAACTTTATCGTTTACTAAAATTTTATGTGCTGTGGTGCCTAATTTCCTGAAACCAATTACATCAGTCCATTGGCTTTGCACCAAACCACTTTTTAATTGCAGGGTAACCTGGTATAACGCCGGATCGAACTCATCCCAGGTTTTAATTCCGCTTAACTGATTGAGTATAATATCGTACTTAGCTTCGCCAGCTTTGGCAATAAAATTCTGTTTTTGAGTGCGGATAACCTTTCCCGATTGCTTATCGGTTAGCGTGGCCGTAAGCACCAATGGCGATTTCTTTTGCTGCCAGTTCATTACAAATGCCTCTAAACGTAAGCTTTTTGCCGATACATCGGGATAAGTTTTTACAGCATTAATTGCTAAATCTTCTTGTTTTTGCAACTCGATACGCCCAATAACACCATTCCATATACTTTGAGTGTACTCTGAATAACCATGGCCTTTATCGCCAATGTTATGCACCAGTTCATTGTTTATGCAAAGCGTAATAATATGCGTTCCTTTTGTTAATCTGCCTAAGGGGTGCTTATGCGCAACATACAATGGCGAAAGGGTTGAAACCTCTTTCCCGTCCACATATACTTTGCTTTCCCACAATACCCGCTCTAAAAAAAGATTAACGTTTTTATTGTTCCAACCAGCAGGGATGGTTATTTTTTTTTGATACCATGCCGCACCAACATATTTATGGGCACGGGTAAGTATGCCGTAATCAGAGCCTTTGGTTACAGTTCCATATCCTGCCTCATCAGTGGTACCAGGTAATTGTATATCACTGCTTAGGTGCTTTTCAGACCAGTTTTCTTTATATCCCAGGCTATCAGGATCTAATTCAAAAGACCACTTTCCGGCCAATGATATTATATTCTGCGCCTTACTGTTTACTTGGAAAGAGAGCAGGGCAATAAAAACCAAAGCCCCAATAACGGCCTGGTATCTTTTTGTTCTTTTCATTATAATTAGTTCACTATTTAACATTCGAAGTATTTTTCACAATTGTTCTTATCCCTAAATGGCTATTATCCATAAGCTGCAATTCAATTATACTTTGTTCTGCCAGGTCATTATCCTGTAATCCTGCATATCCCAATGCAGTCATATACAGGCAGTGAACTTTATTCCGTTTGTTCAGATCATCATCAAAAATCATCAGATCGGGCAACGACACAGCAAAATAATCCAGTTTAATATGATCGTTTACATGGCTTTTACCATAGCTGATTAAGCTGTTAAATTTTTGGTTTGCGGCATCATTATTTTGCAGTTCCCGGTAGGCTAATCCCTGGTAAAATATGGCATCAGGTTGTGGATCATTGTAAAAAATGGCTGCTGCAGGCTCCATATCGCCCAGGCTTGCCCTTGTAAAATATGTTTCGGCTTTTTTCTCATCGCCTAAATTACGGTAAGCCACCCCAAGCCAGTAGTCAACATCGTTTTCACGCGTGCCGTACAACTTACCTTCGCCTAAGTTTTCGGGATAAACAGTAGCATCATTAAGCAATTGTATCCCTGCTTCATATTCGCCGTTGCTGATAGCTGCTTTAGCCAAACCAATCTTCGAAAACACGTATTGCATACTCACCTTGCCTTCGCCACCTTCCCAGGGATGAAATTTACGCCCCATTAACAATGCTAAGGCCTCATCGAGATTTCCATTAAGGTTTTTTAAGGTAAGGTACTCCAGATATAAATCATCTCTTTTTTGGATCAGTTCTTTATATTTCTCCAGAAAAGTTAACCGATAGGTAATTGAATAATTTAATCTTTTATGCAATTGATCCAGCTCCAATAACACACGGGCATCGGTAACATCGTTAAAAAAGGCTTTTTCCATAAAGGCCAAAGCTTTCTCTTCATTTTTATCTTTATTATAGTAAGCAATACTCAGGTTACGGTTTACCGATGCAAAATCGGGATTAATAGTAGCCGAAGTATTCCAGCAGTTTATGGCTGCTGCATATTGCCTTTTATCGTACCATAAATTGCCCAGATAATAAAACGCTTTATAATCATTGGGGTTTTCTTTATTAACAAACGTTAAAACGTCAATGTCTTCTAAACGATTAGGGAACACTTTATCGGGGCTCAGTTCGAAACCTTTGGTTAAATACTGTTCAACCTTTTCCAGCTTTCCCAACCGGGCATAATAGTTGGCCAGATAATAAAAATATAAGGGTTGCTGTTCTTTGTTTTCGCAGCGTAACAATAAGCCTATTGCTTCTTCATATCTGCCACAAGCCGCGTAATCGATCGCTATTTCAATGTAACTATGTACATTATCTCTTAACCGTTCATTTAAAATCCTCTCCCATACATCAACCTGGGCAGGGCTTTGCTGATGAATGAGGCATAATTCATATATAGAACCAAAATCGAAATTATCAATCGAAAGTGTTTCTAAAGCTAACTTTGCAGCATCGTCTAATTTGTTTAATTTCCGCAGCAATAGCGTTTTTAAGTGCCTTGCCTTAAAACCATGGGCATTCCGTATCAGTGCACGATCTGCCAATGCTAATGCTTCGGGCCAATTATTTTTAATGGCTTCTATTTTGGCCAGTTGCAGATAAGCGTTATCCTGTTGGGCAACGTTCCATGCGGCCTTGTAAAATTTATCATAAGCTGCATTAATTTTGCCCTGATACAATAAGCTTAAACCTAAATTATACAGTGGTTCGCCATCGTACGGATTTGGATTGTACTTTAACAAGGTAGTAACCGCCTTTTCAAAATACCTTTCAGAAATTTCAAATTGCCCCCTCCTAAAATAATAAAGGCCTAAAGCATTGTTGTTCCTAACGTCTGTATCATCGCGTTTCAATGCTTCTTCATAATAATCTTTTGCTGCATAAGTGGCATGCCTGTATTGTTCTAAATGAAGGCCAGCCATGTAAAGTGCCTCGTTGGTTTTCATTGCAGCCGGTTCCGCCAATGGCTTGGCGGGTTCTGGCGAAACATCAACATCTTTTACCGCTATTGGCGAATAGTCGACCAATTTTTCTCCTGCGCTATTGCTTACCATTAGCGTTACATCCTGCGCGATGTATCCAATAGGCAAAGTAATTTCTGCTTCGAAAGCTTTAAGTGGAGACAGGTTTTCCTGACAAGAAAAAACAACCTCCCCTTTTAACTTCAATTGGATATGTGCAAGCTCCTGTTTCGATGTAGCATATACTTTAACAAAGGCCGTTTCTCCACTAAATTCTAAATTAACGAGGGCATGTTTTGTAGCGTTTTTAACATAACCAATTTCTTTATAAGGCAGAAAATATTGGGTAAACGTAATTTCCTGATTAGGCATTATCCACGAAAAATCAGGCTGATTATCTGTGTAAACGCCTGTCATAATTTCTACATAAGGTCCATCTTCATCGGTTAAATGCCTATCCCAGGTTTGTCCAAAATTCCCATCGCCCCAGGTCCATTGTTTTTTACCGGGCGAAATGTGATGATTGGCAATATGTAAGAGCCCCGCCTTTTTTTGATGGTGATAACCACCTACAAAATCAAAATCAGATCCTACAGCCATAAAAGAAGTTGGCACAGGTATATTCTTATACCATGAAATATCAGTTCCGGGAGAGTAGTCTTTTTTATAATAGGTTCCTTTGGCTATCGGAAAAAGCGATACATCTCTTTTACCGTGATCGTAAACTGCCGTAACATCGGGCGGAAAAACCGATTGATAGTGCTCATCTACGGCAACAGCCGGATTGGCCCACCATAAAAATGTTTGCGGTAATGCTGTACGGTTGTATAATTTGCCTGTAATTTCAAGATAAGCACTATCAGGATAAAGCTTAAAACCAGCCATTCCTTTGGTATGAAACATTTTTTCTATTTCACTAACCCATACGGTTTTACTGCCATCGGCATGTGTTTCAATCATAAAATCGACCGGTTCGAAGGTACTTGGCCGATGATGTTGCGGCCAATTAAATTCTATTCCACCCGATATCCATGGGCCTGTTAAGCCCACCAACGCGGGTTTAATAACCTGATTGTAATAAACAAAATGATAATCGTTTGTTTTATCGTATGCCATCTGAATGCGGCCACCCAGCTCTGGCAAAATCATAATTTTAATAAATTCGTTCTCTAAAAAAACGGCCTGATACTCCTGCTCTGTTTTTTCATCGTACACCTGATCTATTACAGCATGGGGGTAAACAACTCCGCTACTGCCCTGATAAATTCTCTTTTCGAGAAACATCGGGTTCTTATCTGGCTCACTGGTTTTATAGGTCGGGATAATCACTATTTCTTCCCAGGCTTTTACTTGCATATTTATACGTAAATGGTTATTGCTTAAATAATATTGATCTTGATTTTTCAATATGTGCTGTTCATATTAAACTCAGTTTCGGATGCCGGCATTCTCGCCGCTATGCTTTAATGCACTATTTGTATGCCTTCAATTTCTTCTAAGGTTTTTCCTTTGGTTTCTTTTACAAATTTCCAAATGGCTAAACAGCCAATGGTGCATATTACGGCGTAGATGTAAAAAGTATCTTCTTTAAGCCAATCGAATAAAATGGGGAAAGTAAATACCAGTACGAAATAGGCACCCCACAGGCACAGTATTGCCCAGGTAGTTGCTTTTACCCTAACTTTATTGGGGAATATCTCAGAAATTAATACCCAGGTAACCGGTGCCAGCGAAACAGCATAAACACCTATGGCACTTAATAAAAACCAGGAAACTGATGTAGAACCCGATGCCAGTAATTGAGAGATAATAACATACAAAATGGCTAAACCACCAGCGCCGATAAGCATTAAGGGTTTTCTGCCAATTTTATCAACCAAAAACATGGCAGAAACAGTAAACACCACGTTTACGGCTCCAATAAATACGGTTTGCAGTAGCTGATCATCCTGAGAAGTACCTATGCTTTCGAATAATTTAGGTGCATAGTTAAAAACAGTATTAATGCCGCAAAACTGCTGAAAAATGGCCAGGCCAATCCCAATTATTACCGCCGGAAAATACATTTTGTTAAAAATGCTGGCTTGTACAGTATTGGATTTACTATTTAGTGTTTGCGCTATACTTTTTAAAGCATCGGTAGCAAATTCGCTATTACCAATCTTATTTAAAACTTTTAGTGCCTGTTCATCTTTTCCCTTTTGCACTAACCACCTCGGGCTTTCGGGAAGTAGCCATACACCAATAAAAAATAAGCCTGAGGGTACGGCACCAAGCCCGAACATCCATCGCCAGGCATCATCACCGGTATCTCGGAGGGTGTAATTGATCAAGTTGGTAATTAAAATACCCAGTACAATGGTTAGCTGATTAATGGCAACCAACCTTCCCCTAAATTTGGGTGGGGCAAGCTCGGCAATGTACATAGGCGACAGCATGGAGGCCATGCCTACTCCTATGCCCGAAAAAAACCTCGATGCGATAAAGAAATCGCGGTTTGGTGACATAGCCATAGCAAAAGAGGAGGCTAAAAACGTAAATGCTGCAATCATTAAACCTGGCTTGCGGCCATAAGCATCTGATACGTAACCTGCTATAATGCAACCCAACATGGCCCCTAGAGCCAAACTACCTGTTGCAAAGCCTTCCCAGTAAGGCGTAAGTTGAAACTGTTTTTCTAAAAACGGCAAGCTGCCTGAAATGACAGCAAAGTCGAACCCAAAAAGATAGCCACCACCCGCTGCAAGCAGGGAGATGAAAGTAATGTAGCCGGTGTTAAATTTGCTTTGAGCTATTAAGTGCATATATTTGGTTGTTGATAAATACTAAACAGTGATACACAAACATCAGCAAAGCACCATGATTTTCAAATGCACGGATTGAGGATAATAATGGATTTTCTTACGATCATAGAAAAAGGAGTATGATAAAAAGTACAATTAAAAAAAATGATGGTTTTGAAGGACAAAGGGCCGTAATCATCCCCAAAAGAATACTATCAAAAACATGTGCAAGCAATGATATAATCAAAAGCATGTGTGTAAGCAGTATAGGATATTACCCAAAAGCGCGCTTTCACTATAGAAAACGGGCACAAGGAACAAATGAACACATCCTCATCTATTGTACAGAAGGGCAGGGAACGGTTAAAATAGGAAAGAAAATACATAAAGTAGAGCCCAATGATTTCTTTATTATCCCAAAAGGTACTGAACATGTTTACGGAAGTTTGGAAAATAATCCATGGACAATTTATTGGGCGCATTTTACCGGACGAAACGCTGATTCGATAGTACATGATACCACACTAAAGCTAAATAACAACAAAGAATTTATTCATTATTCGGGTAAGAGAATAGAACTTTTCGAAACGATATACCATCAGCTCGAACGTGGGTATAGTGTTGAAAACATGGAATATTCCAGTCTTTGTTTCTACCACTTTTTAGGGAGTTTTGCTCACCATAGCAAGTTTGATATAGATAAAACGAACCAGGATACGGGAATTGTAAACAGAGCGATCGATTACATGACCAAAAATATCCAGCTAACCTTATCTTTACAGCTGATGGCCAAAGATTTAAATGTATCTCCTTCTCATTTATCCTTTTTGTTTAAGCAAAAAACAGGCTACCCCCCAATGGAATATGTAAACCACCTTAAGTTGCAAAAAGCTTGTCAGTTTTTGATGTTTACACCAATGCGCATAAAAGAAATAACCATTGAAATTGGCATGAATGACCCCTTCTATTTTTCACGTCTTTTTAAAAAGCAAATGGGCATGTCGCCCAAAACTTATAGGGCCAAAAGAAAGGAGCATGAGGAGGCAGAGCCAAAAAATTAACCAAATGGCTACATTAAGGATCATTGCAATTTGTATTATAATGAAAAGGATATAACCATTACCCAAAATGGTTTATGCAATTCCTATTCTACAGCCAAAAGCTATTTTTAGCGATTGTGAAAAAGAATATTTTATGAAACCTAAATCTTTCAGACAAGATAAGCCTTCGCGAAGTTCATCGAGGTTACTATAAAATCGTCCGGCCATTTTATACATCAGCTTACCTTCTTTTACCAGATAAAAACATGGGTATTTACCGTACTTATCTTTTACAAGTGTATTGATATAGCCATCAAAATAATCCAAATGATAAGTTCTGGTTATTGGTAACAGAAACATTTTAAAAGAAATGGTTTTTATATCAGTGTCGATAATAACCGTTTTGTAATTTAATTTCATTTGGGCAATAATGTAAACCGACTGCGCTACTGTTACGAAAACAACAAGTACACCTAAGCTCGAAAATAATGGTACCGGTTTCTTACCGTAAAAACCTGCATAAAAAAGGAAACCATACAGTATTAACAACCCGGTCATTACAAACTGACCGATAACCTGATGGCCAGGGAATTTAGATTTAATCATATCAGAAAAAGCTGGCGCAATATAGCAGTTTAATGCTACTTTAATTATACGGACCGCTCTTTAATGGCATAAGCTTATAATATCAAAACAGTTAGGTCAGTCCATCCTTACAGCAGGCTGATGCTTACCATCTGGCACCATGGTGTACTGTAGATCTATAGTAAATCCGCATTTGAGTGCAAAAACGCGGACTATATGCGGACTCACTACGAACTTATCCCTTTGTTGGTAGCAAGATGATAGCATTTAAATAGCTTATTTCCTCCTTTAATTCATAAAACTTCCATCACCGCGGCGCATAATCCCGTTTCCATTTCTCCCCCTGGCACCGGTCCATTTTTGCAAATTGGCACTCAACCTAAACATAAAGTAACGGCTTAAGGCATTTGATTTTGTATCGGTATAACTACCATCCACATTTACATCACGGTTAACAAAATTGTTCTGATTTAAAATATCAAAAACCTGCACCGTAGCCGAAATCCTTCGGTGCCAGAAATCGCGTTGCAGGTAACTGTTTATCACCAGCGGATTACTGGTAATGTTTGCATTAATACCGGTTACAAAATTTTTGCTTGCACTATAGCCTAGTTCAAACCCTTTTAAGAAGTAGAATTTGCCATCAATATTTAAGGCCGTTGTTTTGGTTTTAAAATCGGTTGATGAAGATGTAGATAAGGTACTGGCCGATTTGGTAAAGTTAAACGAAGCCGATGGGTTTACTTCCACCCAGTCGTTAGGCGTAATGCGCGGACCAAATTTTTCGTAAAACACCCACGAATTGGTTTCATAAGCCACATTATTGTTCATTGAAACGCCGTGGTTGTAAGAGAAATTACCACGAAATGCCAAGTTATATTTCCGGTCGTTTAACTGCTTGTTAATTGAATAATTACCATTTAAATTGTAATTACCATTTAAGTTAACGTAATGTGTTTCGTTTAACTGGCTACCGTAAGGCCCCGCGATAACCACCCTGTTGGTAACCACTTTATTTTGTGAAAAAGTTGCATTACCGTTTATAGAGTAGTTTAATTTCGAGTTTGCAATGTAATTATTGTAAGCAGTATTAATTGAGTGACTAAAGGTAACTTTTAAAGCGGGGTTACCCACTACCGGATTTTGAGGGTTCGACTCATCGCGCACTGGTTGAATCTGATCGAAACTTGGCTCATTTGCATTACCCGAATAGTTTAACTGAATACTGTGTTGTTTTGACCATAAATACTGAAAACGGGCAATGGGGATTAAATTAAAACTGGTACGCCTGGTAGTGGTGCCCAGGCTTGCTTTACTACCCGCTAAAACCGCCGGAATAGCCGTTAAACCTGCAGAAAAACGAACTTTAGCTTCGTTCCCCAATCCATACCTGAAATTTAATGCTACACGCGATTGGGTAAACGAATATTCATAAATATTGCTCAAAGAATCTACAATCTGGCTGTTTCCTGAAGCATTAATGTTACTGGTAATCGCCTTATTGTCGTAACCGTTGTAATTAACCTGGCTGTTAAATTCAATTTGAGTGGAACTTGTTAGCGGCTCTACGTAGGTAAAACTGGCCCTGTAATTACGTGTTAAGTTTTTGCGCTCTATTAAACGGTGCACCAACGAATCTTTGGTTACTATATTGGTGGTATCATAATACAAAATATTGTTGTTTTGCTCTGATGTTGCATCGGCATCTGAATTGCCAAATGTTAACTGAACCGATAAATTTCTTCGTGGTTTCTTAAAAACATGCTGATAAAATGCTGTTGCATTAATGTTTGGACGCGTTGAAATGCTGCTGCTTAGTCCCTTTCTATCCTGGCGCGTTCTGATTGTTTGAATAGTTGATGAAATTGTACTGTTATTGGTTGTGCTCAGGCTTATATTTGGCGAAAAACGGATAAAGTTTGCACTGTCAATATCATCTTCAAGTTCAAAACTAAAATTATGCGTTTTTGAGGAAGAATTACGCAAACTTTCGCTTGAAGTATGGGTATTGTAAGGTATGGTTGGGCTAAATGATTCGCTTATATTTGACGAGTTATTGTCGTTATAGCGGAAACTGTAATTGGTATTGATCTTGATTTTCTTGCCCAGCTGATCGCGGTACGAAAAAGACGGACTTGCAGAAGTTGCCGTACCACCACTGCCACTTGATGAATTGCCTCCACCATTGTTTCCTCCACCACCATTACCGCCACGGTTACCACCACCGCCGCCGCCATTTGAATCGCCCCCGCTATTGGCCACACCGGTAACCGTATTATTTATCCGGCCATTAATGCCTATAACCTGGTTTTGGTTTAAACGGGTTGCAAATAGTGAACCCTCATAACGTTTATTATTACCCGCACCTGCCCCAAGGCGCAGCGAATTCCCTACCGATTTATCTGTACGGGTTACAATGTTTAAAATCTTTTCCGGATCGCCGTCTTTAATTCCCGTTCTTGCAGCCTGGTCACCATAATCATCAACAATTTGTATTTTATCTACAATTTCTGCCGGTAAATTCTGAATGGCCGAACTTACATCCCCCCCTAAATAGGTTTTGCCATTTATCTTTGCTTTTGTAATTGTATTTCCCTGATGGGTTAATGAACCGTCGCTTCCTACTTCCATCCCTTCCATTTTCTTCAAAAGTTCGTCTACAGTCGCATTTTCGCGTACTACGTAATCACTGGCTTTATACTCAACGGTATCGGTTTTATAGGTAATAGATGGCGTTCCATTAATGGTAACTTCTTTTAGCGCATTCTCTTCGTTCTTCAGGAAAATAGGGTCCATTACAATTCTGGGAGTAACATCATTCTGCTTAAATTTGCCCACAAACGTTTTATAGCCCAAACTACTTACCGTTAAGGTGTAGACAGCTTCTTTTACGTTTTTGATTACAAATATCCCGTCATCATTGGTACTGGTTACCAAAGTATCATGGATAGAAGTTAACTTTACAGTACAGCTCGGAATCCCCAGTTTGGTATCGTCTTTAACCACACCACTTACTTCCCTGCGGGCAATGGGTGGAGGTACCTTTGCTTTTTTAGGTTGGTTTTGAGCATATAAACTCTGGCTTAAACAAAGTACCAGCATCAAAATTCCAAATGTTTTGCAAAGATTAAAAAAGGTGTTCTTGTAAAGTTTTTTCATGTTTGGTTAGCGCGTTGCCTTAGCAGTAATTGGTTGGAGTGGGGTTTATACAAAAAGTGCAGATCATTTTTGTATAAAATGATGCTATTTATTTTTTGCCAATGTGTATTTATCCCAGAAATCGGTAGGTAGCATTAAATCCTGAAAATTGGTTGAGCCCCCTCCGGTTCTTGCTCCGCTACCACCCCGGTTGCCACCGCCACCAAAGCCGCCGCCGTTGCCTCCTCCATTTCTGCCGCCAAATGAACCGGCAATTAAACCATTCAGCTTAATTTGAAAGGCAATCTCTTTGGCATCGCTGCTTTTTAAACCCAGCTGAGCAAGCGGTACAGATAATTCGTAGGTATATACGCCAGCATCATCAAAAACAGCAACAGTTTTAATGCTGTATTCGTTATAAATAGAAATTAAAGTATCCTGAATAGCTTTAAAGCCCAGCACCTTTATTTCTTTAACTGTTTCTAATTGGGTTTTATGCAAAGCAAGTGCAATTGAATCTCGCTGAGCAGTAGTTTGTTCCGAACGATTTTGGCCGCCACCAAAACCACCCCGGTTTGCACCAAAGCCCTGTGCCCCCCTGCCTGCTCTTTTAACCAATGGGTAGGTAATTGAATAAGCATCTTTATCTTTCTTCCTGCCATCGGTATTGATGATAAAACTGATCCCTCCGAGCATAATTTTAGATATACTGGCCTGTTCTTTCGATTTAATAACGAGATATAAATTTTTCTCATCGTTTGCCAGCACATAATCTAAATTGGTCCGTTTATTCTCGGTAAATGGCAATCCATTCCATTCTGTAATATGGCCATCAATACGAATTCCACCCGGGGCGAGGTTTCCTTTCCGATCGCTTGATTTTTGGGCAAATGCAGATATAAATAAAGTGGAAGCAAAAAAAGCCAGGTACATTTTTCTCATCTCATAAATAGTTTAAGTTCGGTATTTATAAGCAGTAGACTGAGAATTTACCCGATGGCTTAATTGTTTAGTTTAAAAAAATCTGGTTTAAGGAACACAAAACATCAAAAACAACTTAAAAAGAACCATTTAACATTATTTCATCACTAAAATATTACGAACCGGAACAACTATTATAGCCAAATTAAGAGCAGCTGTTCCCGTTCATCTTTAAAGCATATAAACCGCATTTAACCAAAGAAATGCGATTTATATGCGGACTTACTGCGAACTTACCCTTAATTTGGCGGCAATATTACAGCAATTAATCCTGCCTTAAATTGGGATAAAACTCAAAGCTTAAATTCTGAATGAGTTATACCTTCTAATTGCTTAACGTTGTTTTAGTATACGAATTTTCTATTTCTTAATACTTTCCATAGGATGCTCTTTCAATAATTGCTCTGGCGAGTAAAAATCCTTTTTATTTTGAGTGGCTTTCCTTATCGCTTTTACTTTATCGGGCGAAATTGCAGTACCCTTATTCCCAAACGAGTTACGGATATAGGTGAGCACTGCCGCTACTTCCTGATCTTTCAGCAATCCGCCGAAAGGCGTCATAGGAACCTGGCCGGGATATTTTTTGCCATTCACCTCTATTGGGCCCATTACGCCTTTCAGCACCAGTTTAATCAGCCGGTCATCGTTTCCATTTACCCAATTATTAGGTGTAAGTGGCGGAAAGCCTGCAATAGCAAGTCCTTTACCGTCTGCCTGATGACAGGTTTTGCAGTAGCCCTCTTTATTATAAATAATTTTTCCTTCGTTATACAAGACAAGTGCAGTGCCTGTAAGTGCCGTTTTTTCTTTCTTTTCTTTTTCCTCTTCTACATTTCTGCCATTCAAATGCGCTACGGCTGTCTGGTAAGCTGGCAACATCCAGCTATCCAAAGGCAATTTATTTGTTTCGGCTAAAACCGGAAGCCCTTTTTCTTTGCCTATCCACGAGGCAGCGGCAATGGCTGTTAACCTTACCCTGCTATTTTTATCCCTGGCGGCTTCCATCAGCAAGTTTGCCTGGTCGGGCAGTTGATGCCCGGTATAACGTACCACCTCTGTAGCCGCAGCCCTTACATGATAGTCTTTGGCTTTCAATAGCTGTTTTAAAAGCTGTTGGTCTACTTTATTCATCCCCCAGCTTACCCAAAGCGCTTCGAGTAAATGATGTTCATATCTGGTATCGTTGGTATCCAGCTTTGCAGCCCAGCTTTTCAGTTTAGCCAACACCTCATCAACATCGCGCCCCCTCAGCTCTCTGCGGGTGCGGTAACGGGTTCTGTACTCTGGTAGTTTAAGATAATCAAGCAGCTCTTCAATGCTGGCTCCGTCTATTTTAGCAGGTTTTACCAGGGGCCTTGAAGGATAAGTAATGCGGTAAATCCTGCCATGGGAATGATCACGCAGGGGATCGCGGGCATTGTGTTGCATATGCCCAATGAGCACATTATGCCAATCTATAACATACAAAGAACCATCAGGTGCAAACTCCAGATCTACCGGTCGAAAATTAGGATCATTACTCACCAGCAGGTCCATGCGGAAATGGCTTTTATAACCAGTACCATCATCCTCCAAAGTATGTTGTTTGGTTCCCAGAAAACCAATGGTATTATTGATCAGGAAGTCTCCCTGAAATTCATCGGGAAAATGGCGGCTGGATACAAATTCAATGCCTGATGTAGGCCTTACAAGCTGCTTTTCCTCTATCAGTTGTTTCGACTTATGGTTAGCCTGTCCATATCGGGGTAAGATTGTTCCGGGAAGCATCCAACGAAAATCAGGACTGGAGGTTTCGGCATAGAAAGGTTGCCCCCAATCATCAAATGTAATGCCCCATGGATTAGGAATAGCCATTTGCGCCGTACGCTCTAATTTTCTACGCCTTGGGTCGTATCTGTAAAACCCGCCATTAGTGGCATAAATAGGTCCGTAAGAAGTTTCTATATTGGTGCGCAGAAATACGCCTTCTCCTGAAAAAATGGCTCCCGAGGGATCTGCTGTATACGCGTGGCTGCTGTGGTGAGAATCGTGATCATCAAAACCACTGAGCAAAATCTCCTTTTTATCAGCTTTATCATCACCGTCGGTATCTGTAAGCAGAATAAAATTATTTCCCTGGGCAACATATACCCCTTCTGCCGCAATTTCAAAGCCAAGCGGTAAATGAAGGCCATCGGCAAAAACGGTTTGTTTATCGGCCTTGCCGTCCTTATTGGTGTCTTCGAGAATAATGATCTTGTCATTAGGCTTTGAGTCTCCAACCTTATATTGTGGATAAGTAGGCATTACCGCCACCCACAAGCGCCCTTTGTTATCAAATGACAACTGCACGGGCTTGGCCAAAAAGCTGAATTCGGTTTCTGAGGCAAATAATTCTACTTTGAACCCCGGTGGCACAGTTAAACTGTTTACTGCTTCCTGCCCGATCAGGTATTTAAGATTGCCATTTTTTTTACTTGGTGTATAATTGGTTTTTACCTCTGGCAAAACGGTGGTATGCTCATCAGCTGCCTCAATATCCATTTTCTGTCCTTTAGCTGCTGCCTGCCAAACGGCAGTATCCCTGATCAGCGTCATTTCGCGAATCTTCTTTATCTCTGCCGGGAAATTATCAGGCCCGTAAGGTTTATACCTGCGCCCATACACGTGCACTCCGTTAGGGATTTTAAAATCATTTAGCCACATCCAGTTTTTTTCCATTACAGCATCATGCACTAGCTTCCTGTTCGTTTCTGCTTCGGCTGCGTTTTTTCCAAAAATCTGATCTGCAAGCAAGACCCCGAGTTTTTTATAACCCTCTTCGTTTAGTTGAGACCCATCAATGGTTAATGGGCTTGAGGCATTTTTATACCATTCTAGTGTCGGGTTAAATACATCAACAAAGCGAACCCTATTTGCAGCAGCCACTTCTCTCATTGCATTGGTGTACAGTAGCAGGTTTTCATTTTCCTGCTTACCATCGGGCAAATCATATTTGGTTTTACCCTTAAGGTTTTCAAAAGCAATGGGCGATACGATGACAAGCTGTGGCCCTGAAGTGCCGTTATATTTTTGTTTCAGCGTCCATTTAATAAAGGCATCCAGTTCGGCTTTATAGTTATCAAGCCCCGCTTTCCCTTCAAAAGATTCGTTAAACCCAAAAAAGGAAATGATTACATCTGTTTTTAACCTGGTAAGCCATTGATCGGGTGTTTCAAAAAAGCCCTCTCCGGGATCTTCCATTTCTAATGTACCGCCTGCATCTTTTCTTTTAACAAGGTTAGCCCGCTCTACCTGAAACTTTTCTGCACCGGGAAAAGCCCAGGGAGAATTTCTGCTTGCATGAGGTCTGAAACCGGGCGTTTCTGCCGGGTTACACATGTTACGAATAAATAATTGGTGCGTTGGGAAACGAAGCTGCAATTCTGTTTCAAAATTATCGTAATTGATCATTCTCGACCCCAGGTTATTGCCAATCAGGGCAATACGTGTGCCTTTAGCCATAACAAGCGGCGAGGCTTTGTATTTAAAGGCGTTTATTATCACCATTGTGGGTATTGCCACGATGAGGCACAACAGGCTGATCTTTATTATTCTCGTCATCTTTAAGCAGGTTTACTTAGCTACACGGTATGGTACCTGGATATCCATTTTACCTTTCCATTTCTTTGGCACTTTTAAGCCCAGTTCATCATGAATGGCGTTAATTACAAGGCGTTGGAAAGCCTCAATTCTGAAATCTTCGGGATGCCCCATCGTGGTCATAAAAACCTTTCCACCGAAAGTATTGGTACCTGTCCAGGCTACCGGATTTTCTACGGCGGCTCTATCAGGATTTACGGCTTTGCCTGTAAGCAATGTTGTTGATCCTTTTGTGGGATAATCGGGCACTACATGGTACAACCAGGAGCGAACGTGAAAATCTTTTGCTACACCTGTAAGAATAGGATTGTTTGATGCCGCAGGAGCAATGCTCACATCGGTGCTGCTGTTATGTCCATAGTGTGTATGTTTAGCTTTCCCGCCCCAGCCCGGAGGCGCATTTAACGCGAACTCACCGAAAGCATTCCATTTTTCGCTGGGGTGCCCCTTAGGGAAATTAAATGCATGTGTAGTGGTACGAAAGCCCATTACTGGTTTTCCCGACTTCAGGTAGGTTTCAATGTGCGCAAGTTGTTCGGCGGGAAGTCTTCGCCACCGCAAGTAGAAAACAGCTAAATCTGCTTCTTTTAATATTTCCAGTCCGGGAATATTTTCTTCGCTATTGTGGTCTGGAGATGCTTTGAGTACAACGGCCCTCATGCCATAGTTCTTTTCCAGTTCGGCAGCAATAATGGGCAGCGTTTCTTCTCCGCTATATTCATGATCGCCGCACACAAAAACAACGAGTGGCTTTTTAGCCTTTTGCGTAGATGGCGCACAGCAAAGAACTGTACTCAGGGTTAATAATAAACCAACACAAAAATTATTCATTTTATTAGGGATTAATGGTTATCAAATAAAGGAATCGCGGTTATATACACTATTTAAATCAGCCTGCCCGCCACCAAGTATGGCAAGTACATTCTTCACGGTAAGCAAGCACATCCGTTGGTAGGTAGCGGCTGTAAGACTGGCTGCGTGAGGGGTAATAATTGCGTGCGGATGTTGTACAACCGAAAGGCTCTCTACGGGTGGTTCATCGGGCAGCACATCTGCTGCAAATCCGGCAATGGTATTTGCATTCAACGCATCGAGAAGCGCCTCATGATTGATCAGTGCGCCCCTTGCGGTATTGATCAGGAATGATCCAGGTTTCATTAACGCCAGTTGCTTAGCCCCGATAATCTCATTCGTTTCGGGAGTTAAGGGAAGATGTAAACTTACTATATCTGATTGTTTTAAAACTTCATCCATAGGCAGCTGTCGTGCTGTTCTGCTCCAGTAAAATACCTTCATACCAAAAGCCTCAGCTAGTTTGGCCACCCGTTTCCCTATATTTCCCATGCCCAATATACCAAGCGTTTTGCCATTCAGTTCATCTCCTGCATATTGGTTACGCCAGTTCCAGTCACCCTGTTTAACCCTTTCTACCGACTGATATAAATTACGCATTGCCATCAGCATTAAAGCGAGCGTGTGTTCTGCAATAGTGGCTGCATTACTGCCCGGCGCATTAACTACCCTGATCTTTCTTGCTGTCGCTTCAGCCACATCCACATTATCAAGTCCCACGCCGCACCTGGCTACCACCTGCAAATTAAAAAAGGCATCCATTAAAGGCTTATCAATCTGCCCCTTCCCCCTGGTAATAACGGCATGTATTTCTACCTTTCCCAAAACCTCATTTAGCCCACCTGCTTCATATCCTTTGAATACATGCGCATTTTCGGCTAGCAGCGAAAGTGCTTCTTCGGCAATAGTTTCGAGTAACAATACGTTTTTCTTCATTACTTTTTATGGTATAAAGTAGCGTCATCTGATTTTAAGCCTCTGAAATCGTTCCTGTTCGAAACGTATAAACCTGCTTCATAAAGCTCATCTTTAAATATCCGTTCGTCTACTTCAGCTCCAGGTATTGAAGAAATTTCTACCAGGTTGCCAGCGGGATCGCGTACAAACATCTGCATAGCTCCATCTGGCAATTCCCTCACTTTCCCCCAGGGGTTAACATCAATGGCATTCAACGCTTTCATGCGGAAAAAGATACTGCTGAAATCGTCTACCTGTACACAGATATGCCCGCGAAATGACGTGCGGTCTTCCCATTCCGAAATATGCAATTGTTGTTCATCATTAAACCTGAAAAACATTACAGGGTAATCGAACTTAAAAGCAGGGAGTGGCTCAAGGCCAAGTTCCTGCCTGTAGAAATCTCCTGCTTTTTCCAGATTATCTACAATGAGCGTTACATGATTAATTTTAAGTGCCTTTGCCATAATTAATTATTTTATACTGGCTGTTTAAACTGTTTTACAAAATCCCAGTTAGGGGTTAATCCCAGTCCTGGAGCAGAAGGTGCGGCAATTTCGCCGTTGATTACATTAATTTGTTCGTTCACCAGGTCGTACATCATGGGGTTTCCTCCTAAAGAGAACTCAATAATGGTTGCCGAGGGGCTTGCGAATGCTACAGTTAACCCTGCCATGAAAGAAAATGCTGAGCCCCAGCAATGTGGTGCCAGCTCTACCTGGTGCACACTGGCCAGATGCCCGGCCCGCATAGCTTCTGAAATGCCGCCAATAATGGCTGCATCGGGCTGAACAACATCTATAGCCCTGATTTGCAAAAGATCGTGTATATCAAAACTGGTAAACTCACTTTCGCCGGCGGCAATGGGTATGTGGGTAGCAGCCCTTACTTCTGCTGTTCCTTTCCTATTGTCGGGACTAACTGGCTCTTCAAACCAATAGATGTTACAATCTTCTACGCCCCGGCAAAATTGCTTTGCCTCGGGTACGCTGAACGTGCCGTGTGCATCAACCATTAACTTAATTTCAGGCGCCAGTGCTGCTCTGGCTGCTTTTACCCGATCTATACTTTTCTGTACGGTACCATCCATTACGCCTACACGCATTTTCACTCCCCCAAACCCTTTACTCACATAGCCATTCAACTGCTCGCCTATATGTTCCAGGTCTGCCCACCCCCCACTTGCGTAAGCAGGCATTTTATCTCTGCAGGCACCGCCAAGCAAATCCAGTACTGGAACGTTCAGCATTTTGCCTTTCAAATCCCATAGTGCGGTATCGATCCCACTCATGGCAGATACCGTAAGGCCCCGCCGTCCAAGGATAGGGAATTTTCTTCCTCTCGACAATGCATAATGGTCTCTTGTTCCATTATACATTTCTTCCCAAAGCCGGGTAATGTCTTTTACAGACTTGCCCAACAATACGGGCTTGAGTTCGTTTTCTATACAGTTTACAATGGAAGCACATACGCCTGAAGAGCCTACTGCAGCCTTGGCTTCTCCAAAGCCCTGCAATCCTGTATCTGTTGTGATTACCACAAGGGTCATATCAAAATTGGTAAGCAGCCCATAATCTGATACGTGTTGTTTCGCCTCAGGTATGGGGCAACGTAACCAAAATGCTTCTACATTTGTTATTTTCATTAAAATATAATTTGTCTTTTATCGGTTATGAAAGTGTTTGTATGGCGCTAGTGTTTAATCGCATGCAGTCACGGCTCATTGCTGTTGCTAAGCACTATGCTTATGATCCTTTCAGACCTTAAATAAGTTTTGATAAGGTATTAAATGATTGTTGGGTTAGCATGGTATAAAATGCATCGGTAACCGACGAGCTACCATGGTCTATCAGGAATTTCTCCTGCTCGGGACTAAGGTTTTCGGGCTTTTCGTCTATAGCTCCAGGATAAGGATTGGCGGGAGTACGATCTAATGGGGCACAAAACTCTACAGAAAGGACCTCGTTATAATTTATTTCCCGAAGGGTATCGATGATCTTTTGCCAGTTGAGATTTCCCATTCCCGGTGCCATGCGGTTATTATCTGCCACATGAAAACCTACCAGTTTCCCCTTCGCTTTCCTAATGGATTCAAACAAATCTGTTTCTTCGATATTCATGTGGAAAGTATCCAAACATACGCCACAGTTCGGGCCAACTGCTGCAGCCAGTGCCAATGCCTGTTCGGCACGGTTAATAAAATAGGTTTCAAACCGGTTAATAGGCTCAATGCCCAACAGTACGCCTGCGGCTTCGCTGTATTCGTATATTTCTTTCATGGCGTTAACAGCCCAGCCCCACTCCTCTTCCTTGCGGCCATCGGGCACCAACTTGCCTACTGTAGCAGGAACAACAGAAACCATATGGCCATCAAGTTCTTTCACCATTTTCACTACATCTTTTACGTACTGAACGGAAGCTGCCCGTTGCCCCTCATTACTGGCCAGCAGGTTACGCTCGCCAAGCATTAATGTTACAGAACCCCAGCAACTCAGCCCATGCGCTTTCATTAGTTTTCTTACGTCCTTTGTATTGTACTGATCAGGGTTCCCGGCAACTTCGAGCCTGGTATATCCAATCGCAGAAACTCTTTTTATCGTTGTTTCTATCGTTTCAGCACGCATCCAATTGTGTATTGCAAGTTCCATATCAGGTATAATATTTTGGTTAGTATCATGCAGACACCGCGTATAACGGCGCCTGGGTAAAACAAACTTATTCAGATTTCAATTGAAATAAAAATACTTCATTTGCTCATTTTTGATACTATATTTACATTAATAGTCAAATTTAGCTTCTAAAAATAACTATTGTACCAAAAAACAGTAATTATGAAAGTTTCTTACCGACCGATATCTACTCCTGAGGACGCCAGTTTCGCAATTAAAGAATACTGTCAGCCACAGTTTACCAGTACTTTTCATTTTCACCACAGCTATGAGTTGATCTTGATTGTAAAAAGTTCAGGGCAGGTGTATGTGGGCAATAAGGTAATGAATTATAAGGAAGGAGATGTCTTTATGTTCGGGCCGGGGCTGGTGCATTGTTTTTCAAGTGATATCCTAACTACAACTGATGAAGAAGTAGCGCACGCCATTGTAGTGCAATTCTCTGCAGATTTTATGGGAAAGGATTTCTTTGAGACCCTGGAACTGAGGGCAGTGAAGGAGCTGTTGCAACAATCGATATATGGTATAAAATTCGACACTTCAGCGGCTTCAACCAGCACCCGCTTCTTCCAGTTTCAGCCTAACCAGCAAATGAAAAACCTGATTCTGTTGCTGCAGATATTGGAAGAGCTTTCGCTGAGCAGTAAGCAAGGAGCATTACTCATTACAGACGATAGCAGAAAAATACGCCATAATGAAAGTAATGCTAAAAAACTGGCTTCCATATTCAATTATGTATTCGAAAATTATCATCGGGAGATAGACATCCAATCGGCGGCTTCCATCGCTTGTATGAGCAAAGCTGCATTTTGTCGCTATTTTAAAAGCAGCACCCACAAAACATTCTCACAGTTTGTAAATGAGATTAGGGTAAGTCATGCCACAAAATTATTAATTGGGAAAGATAACAATATCACAGCCATCTGTTATGCCTGTGGTTTTGATAATGTTTCTTATTTTAACAGGCAATTCAAGATCCGGCAAGGTATATCGCCCAGGGAATACCGTAAGGTATTTATGGAAAGCAATGCCGATCGGCCCTTTTTGCGGCATACTGATTAAAACCTTCGGGCAACGGTTTAATACCAAAGGTAATCGGGGATATTGCATTGGTGCTACCCGGTAGCATAAAACCTTCAACTTCACAATTTTTCTGTAAGTTTATCGTCAACGCCAACTTCGCAAAGCGCTCACTATATCATGAAGATGTATATTTTAGTTAAAAGAGAGGTTCCTGATAAAATGGTACCCGTAATTACAGCACACGCATCTCTTGCCTGTTTTAGGAAATTTGAAAACACGGCAAACATGCAAACCTGGATAAATGGCATATTTAAGAAGGTGGTTTGTGTGGTTTCTGAAACAGAGTTCGCAAATGCTAAAAAGGAAGCAGACCATATTGTGCTCACCGAATCGGCATTAAACAATCAGGAAGTCTGCATAGCCTTTTCGCCCAGGGAAGAATATCCCAAAATGTTTAAGTTTTTTAAGATGTGGGTACCCAATAACAATGAGTAATATGCACAATCAGGAACCCCAGGTTTATAAATGGCTGGTTAAAAGCGGCAGTATTTTATTATTTAGGGATAGCGATAAAATACACCTTGAGCTAGACAAAGAAACCAGCGAAAGTTGTTTGTTAACCAAAGAAGATGCTGAAAGCTTAATTTCAATAATAACCACCTTAGCTGAAGCCATTTGGAACAGCCCTAGTTATATTAAAGAACCTTATCAAGGACAGTTGTTTAAAACAGCCGATGAATTGGTTTATTGGGATTTAGGCCAGCCCATGTTGTATGCGGGTTTTAATGTAAACGAGCAGGCTATAGCCATAAATTATAGTGGTGATGCTGTATTGAAAATTTCTGTTAATTATGCTGTGGAGCTTATTCAGATTTTGACTCATTTTTGTAAGCAATTTGGGGTGTAATTATTACGCCACCTATAGCAAACACTGAAATTCATTACCTTAGTTAGATCAATCTTTACAATGAAAAATAAGGGAAACCCTAAGTCATTTATTTACTATGATAGCTTAAAACAATAGGAGAGCGTTTGCATACTTTTATACGCATTTGTAACAATATGCGTAATTCTAACTCTTGTTTTTGCTAAACCGGAAATTAAGCAGGTTACAATAATTATGTATGCAGTACTATCACAATTCAGTATGTACTTTGGGTTATATACATCGCTACGTAATTTCAAGGCATACTTACTTTGGTTTAGCTTTGGCATAGTACACCTGATACTTTTCTTTTGTTTCAGAGGAAACCCTGCTCTTGAAATGTACGCTGGAAATCCGAGCGTATTTTTATCAAATACCATCGTACTTTTGTTACTCTTTCAGCTTCTTAGATACCTTAGTTTAAAGTTTCAGAACCGGGAGTTTGTAGCACCTGCAAAAAGTGGGATAGATTTATTTGAAAATAAAAAGGTAACCTTTGCCGATTCTGTAATCTTTATAATCTATATGAGTTCGTGGCTTGGCCTTACGATGCTTCTTCTAAAGTAAGGCAATGTGAATAGTAGCGGGTATAATGAAATTGCATAATTCGGAGTGTAGCTCCATCGGCACACAGTGATGATTAAATAAGTCTTCACAATCTAAATCAAAGTACAATGAATGTTTTAAGCAGGATTATATTGTATCTCGGTATGTTCCTTTTCATCTTTGGCGGCATATATTGCATTACTCAAATTTTCGCAATAGTTCTTGCCCGCCCGTTTTCTTTCCTTACGTTCAAGATTGAAAAATTATCGTGGGTATTCTTTTTCGCGCTATCGGCAACTTTGGTTGGCTTTTGGCTAATTCGAAAGCAAAAGAGATAATTATGAAACAAAAAGCCTTTCAACTCTCGTTAAAAGGCTTTCGTTGTGGAGAATATCGGATTCGAACCGATCACCTCTTCACTGCCAGCGAAGCGCTCTAGCCAAATGAGCTAATCCCCCAATTTTTAAACTCCAATAACCAAACCTGAATAAACAAATAGGATGATGGAAACAAGCTTCCTGCCTGTGCTGCAAAAATAGCAAATACTTTATCGAAAGCAAATGATAATTGATTTTTTTTATTGCAGCACATCTTTCAGCTTAAAAGCGAAGAAATGCCATCAACCCTACCTGGCTAAGCAGGTTCATTTTTATTCAGCAAATCCTGGTAGGTATCTATAAACTGCGCCACATGGTAGCCATCCATTAAAGCATGGTTTACGTGGATCGAAACCGGCATTATTTTTCTTCCGTTTTCATCTCTCACTTTACCGAAAGAGATTTTAGGGCAGCTATCCTGAAAAGCAAAATTGCGGGCATGAGATAAAGAAGTGAAATTTAACCAGGGAAGTGCCGAGTAATGAATTACATTTTCGCCAGAAGCAGATGGAATTAAGCCTGTTGTAGCTTGTACTTTTTCGATCTCCTGATTAGCTGCCAGTTTAAAATCGTTAAAGTCGTGGTAAAAATCGAGGTAACCAAAACCAAAAGTACCGTTTGGGCGGTTAATGGTTGCTGCAGCATTTACACGGTCGTATTTCCACACTTCGCCATCAATAATGCGGTAGCTAAAAGGTTCAATCGCATTTGCCGCAGCAAGCGATTTATGCAAATAAAGCAGAAAGAACGAAACGGCTTTCTCTTTTGCTTCCTTGTAGGTAGGCGTACAATCCACATCAACGGTTACGCCAAAAAATGGCTCGCCAAATGTGCTAAAAAATTTAAAATGATCTTTTCTGATCCAGGTGTCTATATCTATTTTTTCTTTCATTCAATTAATTTTGGTAAAATTTCCGACAGGCTTTCCATCTCGTAAAAATTAGGGTGCTCAATGATGTGATCAATACTTTCGTGCACCCAGGTGGTATGGTACGGAATATGAACGGCATGCCCGCCAATATTGAGCACTGGTAGTACATCCGATTTTAAGGAATTGCCCAGCATTAAGAACGATTCGGGTTGGCAATCCAGGTGTTTCATCAGTTTTTGATAATCCTTTTCCTGTTTATCGCTCATAATTTCGATGTGATGGAAATAATGATCTAAACCCGATTTGGTTAGTTTCCTTTGCTGATCGAGCAGATCGCCTTTGGTAGCCACAACCAGTTTATATTTTCCGTGCAGGGCTTTAAGTACTTCCTCTACCCCATCCAGCAGTTCGATAGGTTTGTTCAACATTTCCTGCCCCAATTCGATTATCATTTCCACAACTTTGGGGTCATTTTCCCCCACTGTTATCTTCAATGCCGTTTCTATCATACTGAGCATAAAACCCTTAATGCCATATCCATAAAGTGATAAATTAGCCATTTCGGTTTTGTAGAGTTCGGCAATTATACTGTGGCGTGGCATGAAATCTTCCAGCAGGGCAGCAAATTTATCTTCGGTTTCGCGGAAGTAAGGTTCGTTTACCCAAAGGGTGTCATCAGCATCAAAAGCAATTACGGTAATCTGATTGTTCATGGTTATGCTTACTTTAGTGCCACAAAAGTAACGCCGGCAATCCTGATAAAAAAGGACATTTGTCTCAGCAAAAAGAATATGCTACGAACCAATCTCGACTTCCTCTCTTTTATTGAACGTTTTAGTACCGAAAATGCTGACGGAAACATTGCCCTCAAAAACTTTAAAGCCGGTTATCGTTTAATTGAACAGGGCGACAAAATCAGCAACATCTACATCATTAAAGAGGGAATCAGCAAGTGTTTTATTTCGGAAGAAAACGGCAAGGATTTTATTATTGAGTTTTTAGGCAAGGGCGAGGTTATTGGCGAACTGGAAGCTTTAAAAAAGATCAATTGTTTATGTAATGTAGCTGCCATAAGTGAAGTAACTGCATATGTTATCCCCGATCACATTTTCCTATCGCTGATACAAAAAAGTAGTGAATTTACTACAATCTTACTCCAGGAGCTATCTACCCGGATTATACAAACCAGTACACGTGCATCTTTTCAACAATTGTACACGGTAGAATATGCACTGTTAAAACTGCTCCAATTACAGGCTGATGAGCACATCTCTATCTCAAAAGATGATATGGCTGCCTATCTCGGCATTTCTGTAAGAAGCTTTAACAGAAGCTTAAAGCAATTGATAGAGAAAGACCACCAAGATATGCCTGAGTTTAAAAGCATGATGGGTGCAGCCAGCATAAAAAAACTGGTAGAGAGATTAAAATAATCCTTACAACTTTATGGTATAATTATTGCTATAGAAATTTTGTTTTTACAAGTGTAACGTTTTCATCACAGCATACGTTTAGCAAGTAAAACAAACAATACAAGTAAACACACAAAAAACCTATATATGAAAAAAACTAACCACCCTATCTTTTCAAGATTCCCGAGTTAACGATATCTGGCTGTTTACGCAATAGCCACCTATACGTCGATATCCTTAATCATCAATATAGAATTTTATTGATTTCAGTAATCTTATTAACAAAATGAGTGCTTATATACACATCTATACCAACGCCTTAACAGACGATTTAATCCCAACTATTTTAAAACGCTTGAACGAGCATGAAAGCGTTCTTGACATTAATTCATCGTTTTCGTTCAGAAATTCGAACGGAAACTTACCCATCGTGTTTAAATGGGAAAAGCCAAGCTTAGAAATATTTAACGAAAACAACTTAAAGTTAAATTTTGGCACTTCAATTAAACCTTTCGACCTTAAAGAATACAAGAAAAAGCTTTTTAAAGATAAAATCATTAAACAAAGCTTTATTCAGAAGTTAACCACTCTTTTTAAAAAGAAGAAGAAAAAGAAGGTAGCTAGAACCATTAAATTAAGCGCTGAAATAGAAGCGCAACTTCAAAACCACAACAAGGTATTCTCAATTAAATACCATGCAGGAGATGTTTTTGAAAACCACTTTGGTACTTTAATTGGTGCCATTATTACCGAACTTACCAAAGGTGTTTGTCACTTTACGCATGATAACGTGTGGTACGATTCAAAAAATGTTTTAAGAGAATCGTTGGTTAACTTATACACACTCGAGGAACTGCCTAACCACATCAACAAAAATGCGGTAGCAGTTGCCAGCTAAAACAGCATAGCTACATCCGGAGTTTAGCAGTAATTAAACTTCGGATGTATTTAAAATATCGCTCTACTTTCTCTTATTCAAAATGTGATTTCTACATTTTGTAGAAATATTTCCACACTGCTTACCCGCTAAATTTCCCCACAAATTTGCAACAGCAATATCTTACAATCTGCTAAACTTTTGTTAGCTGAATTTGTTATCAAAACCGGGAAATCTTTTTTAGTTTTATACCAGTATAAATACTGCATTTTTCCCAACAACAATACAATCCTTATTGAATTAAATTATGAATGTAGAAGAAGTTTTTAAAAACAACGAGAAATGGATTGCCGAAAAACTATCCATTAACCCGGATTATTTTACGGATCTGGCTAAAGGCCAAAGCCCCGAATTTTTATACATTGGTTGTTCTGACAGCCGTGTTACTGCCGAAGATTTAATGGGAATCCAGCCCGGACAGGCATTTGTGCACCGCAATATTGCCAATCTGGTAAATAACGTAGATTTAAGCGTAATGACGGTTTTAAATTACGCAGTAAGGCACTTAAAGGTAAACCATATTGTAGTTTGTGGCCATTACAACTGTGGTGGTGTTAAAGCAGCCATGCAACCTGCAGATTTGGGTATTTTAAATCCCTGGTTAAGAAACATCCGCGATGTTTACCGTTTACATAAAGATGAATTGAATGCCATTGCTGATGAGGAGGCACGCTATAACCGCCTTGTTGAACTTAACGTTCAGGAGCAATGTGTTAACCTGCTTAAAACAGCAGCCGTACAGGAAGCCATTGTTGGCCGTAAACTAACTGTACAGGGCTGGGTTTTTGATATTAAAACAGGCCGGTTAATTGACCTGAAAATCGACTTCGAAAAAATATTGAAAGACATTACTGAGATTTATAAACTCTACTAGTCGGAAGACCGGAGCATAAAAAAACTCGTTGATTTCAAAACCAACGAGTTTTTTTTTTTATAAATCCCGACTCAGAACTCAAGACTCTGGACTCAAAACTAACCTATCGTCCCATCCAACCGCCATCTACGGTTAAAATTGTTCCGTGGACGTAATCACTTGCAGCTGAGGCAAGGAATAATGTTGGCCCTTTAAAATCTTCGGGCGTACCCCATCTTCCTGCCGGAATACGTGACAAAATCGAAGTGCTTCTATCCTGATCTTCGCGTAAGGCGGTAGTATTATCAGTAGCAATGTAACCTGGTGCAATGGCATTTACATTTACGCCTTTTGATGCCCACTCGTTAGCAAAAGCTTTGGTTAAAGAAGCAATTGCACCTTTACTTGCAGCATAACCCGGCACAGTAATTCCGCCCTGAAACGACAATAGCGATGCTGTAAAAATTACTTTTCCACTACCTCTGGCTATCATATCCCTGCCCACTTCGCGGGTTAAGATAAACGGAGCAGTTTGGTTTACCGTAATTACCTCATCCCAATATTCATCAGGGTGCTCGGCAATGGGTTTACGTAAAATGGTGCCGGCGTTGTTTACCAGAATATCGATTACCGGATGATCGGCTTTTACCTGTGCAGCAAATGCGAGTGTGTTTTCGCGTTTACTGAAATCGCACTGATAAGCATAAAATTTGCGCCCCAGGGCCAAAACTTCTTTTTCTATGGCGCTACCTTGAAATTCAAGGCTGGCCGATACACCAATAACATCAGCACCGGCTTCTGCAAGTGCTAAAGCCATGGCTTTTCCAATTCCTCTTTTGCAACCGGTAACTAAAGCAGTTTTACCTGCTAAATTAAATACGTTTGACATGTGTTTTCTATTGATACTTTTATAAGATCTCTCCATTCCGCTACCAATAAAAATTGGCACACTTTAGTCGAGATGACGGTTTATTTCAATTCTGTAATGGCGCAGTGATCCATATCCCCATAATCAAGGTTTTCGCCAGCCATACCCCAAATAAAGGTATAATTACTGGTACCTGCACCTGAATGGATTGACCAGTTTGGCGAAATTACCGCCTGATCGCCCTGCATCCAGATGTGGCGTGTTTCTTGCGGCTGGCCCATAAAATGGCAAACACTTTGTCCCTGTGGAACTTCAAAATAAAAATAAGCTTCCATCCTTCTGTCGTGCGTATGCGCAGGCATGGTATTCCAAACGCTACCCGATTTTAATTCGGTCATCCCCATCTGTAACTGACAGGTTGGCAAAACACTATTCACCAGCAATTTATTAATGATGCGGTGGTTTGCTGTTTCGGGTGTTCCCAGCTCAACAATTTCAGCTTCGGCCTTGCTTACCTTTTTAGTTGGGTAAGTATGGTGCGCAGGTGCCGAATTGATGTACAATTTTGTAGCTACACCTTTATCAGCCGATTCGAAAAATACTTCTTTAGTACCTTTACCAATATATAAAGCTTCTTTATAATCCAATTCGTAGGTTTCGCCATCGGCCGTAACAATTGCCTTTCCGCCTACATTGATAATCCCAAGCTCTCTACGTTCTAAAAAGTAGCTGGCTTTTAAATCATCGGGGTTAGGAAGTGCAATTTTCTGGTCAACTGGCATGGCACCACCAACAATATATCTGTCAAAATGAGATAATGTTAGATTTACCTGGTTGGCTTCAAACACGTTTTCAATTAAGAAATTATCCCGCAGCGCTGCGGTATCCATTTGTTTAACTTCTTTTGGGCTTTGAGCGTAACGGCTTTCGAATTTGTTCATTGGTTAAAATTGAGTTGTGAGGTAAGATTTGAACCGATATCAAATCTTACCCGCAAATATATTTATACGATATCGATTATTGGTATTAATACTCAACTTTATAATCCTTTTTTATCGTTTCTCCGCCCCATGCTTTTAAACTGGTCCATGGTGCAGGTGCATCTGTCCAAAACTTATTGTCAGCTGGTAAACCCAGTGTTAAAAAGCCCAATGTAGCCATATACAAACTACCTGTAGAAGTATAGGTATCGGCAACATCCGGCTGGTGACCGTTAAAGCCTAATACCAACCAGCCTTTATCATCAAAATTTTGGTTTCCGTTATACAGGTTATAAATTACTTTGGTTAAAGCGCCACGCACCTGTGCGGGTTTAACATATTCAGGTAGTTTTTCCATCAATGCCACCTGCGCCAATGCCTGAAATGCTGCCGTACGGTAGGTAATAGAACGGCCATAGGCAGGGTAAGTTCCTTCTGGCGAGATAATCCGCTCTAAATATTCCGAATAACGCACCATCCGTTTTAAAGCCAGATCGTAATCGGCCTGCTGTGCTTTTTTCTTTTCTACCAGTACTTTTAAAAGATCGACCAACATGGGGTGGATTACATAAGAATTATAATAATCCATACTAAATTTTTCGCCATCACTGTACCAGCTATCGCCTACATACCATTCTTTCATTTTATTGATAGCAAACTGAACACGGGCAGGATCGTACTGTTCGCCAATGCTTAATAAAAAACCTTCGGTTAAGCCCGAGAACAACAACCAGTTGTTGTACGCACCGCTACGGGTTCTGAGCGACTTAAACTCTTCGATAAATCTTTTCTTGGTTGTTTCATCAAGTGGCTCCCAAAGTGCTTTTGGAGCGCGTAAAAAAGCATGTGCCACATAGGCTGCATCAACTATAGGCTGGCTCTCTGAGCGGTAGCTGATATAATCGGGGCTTTCGGGATTTACTGAATTAGCCAATCCTTTTAAAAGCTCAGTACGCATAGTTTTCCTCAGTTTACCTTCGGCAGTTTCATCGTCAGGTAAGGCCAGCCAGGGCGCTACGCCGGCAATTGTACGTCCTAATGCTTCCAGATAAGTTACCTTAGCAGCATTTAAACCATAGCCAGGTGCTTTTTCTAAAGGCATGTTCTTTTTTAATGTTTCGTTAGCCAGGTTATGAATTACCGGATTGGCTATACGATACAATTGTTTTACCCAAATGGCGCGGTCCTCGGCACCTGTAGTTATTTTTTTATTTTGGGCTGTTGCGGTAAAAAACAAGCAGCAAGCAATAATGGTTAAAAGTGATTTATGGTTCATTTTGTTTAAATTGTTGTTTATAGGTACCATTTTTTATATCGTGCAAGCGCCTCTAAATAATAATAATCGGCATAAACCAGCGGCACATCTATTTCGCTGTTTAAAGGAAAAGCACCTGTGCTGTGCATCAATAAAAAACCACCGTTTTCGCCTGCCTTGGCACGATAAGTTGCACTCGCCAGGGAATAAATCATGATCTCGGCAGCCGATTTAAATTCAGCCTTTTCTTTGCCTTCGGTGTATTGTCCCAGTTCGAGCAGTGCCGATGCAATGATTGCACCTGCAGAAGCATCGCGTTTGGCATAAGGAATTAAAGGCGCATCAAAATCCCAATACGGAATCTTATCGGCAGGTAAGTTCGGATTTTTTAAGATATAATTCGCAATTCCGATAGCTTGTTTTAAATAGTTTTGGTCTTTGGTAAAGCGGTACATCATGGTGTAACCGTATAAAGCCCAGCCTTGTCCGCGCGACCATGCCGAACAGTTTGCAGCACCCTGCCAAGTAGCTTTTTTAATAACCCCGCCAGTTTCCGGATTATAATCTACCACGTGGTAAGAGCTAAAATCTGGTCTGAAATGGTTTTTTATTGTAGTATTGGCATGTGTAATAGCAATTTCTTTATAGCGTGCGTTGCCGCCGTTATCGCTGGCCCAGTTTAACATTTCCAGGTTCATCATATTATCTACAATTACCGGGCATTCCCAATATTTATTCTTGTCCCACGACTGGATAACCTGAATTTTAGGACGGAAACGTGTAGCCAATGATTGCGCTGAACGTTGGATAATTTCTTTATATGCTGGATTTTTGGTAATGCGATACCCGTTACCAAAGCTACAATACATCATAAAACCCAGATCGTGGTTACCGGTAAAGGTTTGGTTAGGTTCTAATATTTTAAGTGCAGCCTCTGCCTCACTTTTTACCTTGTCATTTTTGGTCTGTTCGTAAATGTACCATAAACTACCTGAGTAGAAACCACTGCACCACCATTTAATATCGAAATTAACAGGTTTACCTTTATCAAAACTCTGCGGTGTTTTTCCTGCAGGAATATTTTTAGCCAATACCTGATATTGATCGGCAGCAAATTTAAATTCATCATTAATTAATTGAGCCATGGGTTTCTTTGGGCTTTGGGCAAATGAGACCGATCCCATAAGCAGGAGTAGTGTAGCGGCTAGATTGATTTTTTTCATCTTATCATTTTTGTTTTTCAAAATCAGTATTTGTCGGGCCTGGCTGTAGCAGGTGCAAACACTGATGGTTTCATAATTTTAGGTGTGTTTATTCTACTATTTTAAAACTTGCGGTAGCACCCGCAAAAGCACCGGTTGGCAGATTACAGGTTATGTTTTTGGTTGTTGATGATCCTGCGGCTTTAAACTGAACCTGAATTAACTGGTTTTCCTGAGCAGGATCGGCAATGTATAGTACCGGAGTTTTGGTGTTTAAATTTTTAATATATACTGTACAAGGCTTGTCAACAGAGAGCGAAGCACCATCATACTCCAGCGTTCCGGGGGTATAAAATACTGCCTGCAACATATTTAAGTCCCTATGTTTTACAGCCTGAAGCGTTGCTGTATTTTTTAAAATCTGAATCATAGACCGATTATACTTTTTAATCTCCGCCACTGTAGTTCCCGGAATAACGATGTACTGGTAACGCTCATTTTGCGGCTTTGTACCATGGTTTATCCAGATTTTAAAGACATTGTGTTTTAATTCGTTTTTGGATTGAAACTGATTGATGCGGTACCAGCTACCTGCCTGGGCCACATTGCTAATTTCTACCTGACCACCCTCCGGAAAGATGTAGCCGATGCTATCATGAACTGCCCATACGCCTTGCTCATTTTTTTCACCTGACGATGAAATTACCGCTCCCCTGCTCCAGGCCTGATTAATTGTTGTAGTAATCTTTTCGGGAGCTTCACTTTTGATTCCGGCCCCTAAACAAACCACTTCCCGATCGAAAAAGAACCAGGCTTTTTTAGCCTGAAGGCTATCGTAATTTAAATCGTAGCAGGATACGCCGTACACGCCATCACTTACCCCGCCCGAAAATTTGGTAGTACCGGGTATCCCCCAGTCTTTACGGATGGTTGCACCCTCATCGTCAGGATAATCCCTGCTGGTAGTGCCAGGTATTTTATCCCACTCCCAAACCGGCACCAAGTTAGCATATTCAGAACCGCTGCGCTGGATATTGGTTGCCCCATCGGGTAAAAACTTACCCAATATATTTTCATTATTTCCCCGCTCCGTTCTTAAAGTCCGGTTAGATGAAGCCTGCACACTAAAAGTATAAGCCGGTCTTACATGCAAGGTGTAATTGCTTTTCCAATATTGGCTATGCGAAGGGGTAATGTTGTAATTAGCTGGTTTCTTACCTGCTGTTCTTAATGCCGAAGCGTTCCAATAGCTGGTATTTTCGGAGTCGAAAAATTTAATTTTTTCAATCATTCCGCCCATTCCGCTACTTAGCGAATCTTTACGGCTAATGCCACGACCGCGTACATTGAAATCGTAAAACGAGCCACGTATGGTTTGAAGGAAAGTGTTTTTAAGATAGTTAACTAAAATAGCAAGCTGATCTTTAGGCAAGGTATAATCGGTTTCTCTTAAATAAAAAGCGGCATTTACAGAGTTACCTGCAAAAACGCGCCCATAACTGGCAATAGCTTGTTGTTTACCATGCTGGTAATAGCTTCCATCAACCTGAACACCTTCTTTCCCATCGCTGATGGCAATGGGTTCGAAAAGATATTTTGCAGCTGAATCGAGTGTTGCTTTATTGCGGGTTAAACAGGCACGGTAGAGATAATGCAGCGCTTCATCTGAGGTATTGGCTCCATCGCCAGTTCTAAAACGGCGAATCACCATCCGTTGAATCAATGCCTGTTCGAGACTTGCAGGAAGCTGCACTTTAGCACTTCGCATTAAAATGAGTGTTTGCCCAATGGCCTGCGGATAAAAAATATCGTTGTACCACCAGTTTTTATTCTTTGGGTTTTTATCGAGCCAATTCTGTAATCCTTTTACAATCGATGTATGCAATTGCGCATCGCTATACCATTTGTTTGATGACCGGATATAAGCCGTGGCCATATCCTTAATTCTTTTTAGCGGAGCATACTGCACATCAGTATAATTAACATCAGCCCAGCTGCCATCTGTGTTTAGGTTTTTCAGGTTTACCCCTATTTCAGTAGCCAGGTTTTTATCTTTAACAAATGTTTGCAAATCTGTATTAATGCGTTGCAAAATGGTATTGTAGGGCTCATTTTGTGCTTTTGCCTGATTAACGAACAACAATACACATAAAGCACCGACGCTGAGTACCTTAAAAGCCAATATTTTAAAATTTATTATTTTCTTGCCTGCCAACATCTGTTATTTTTTATTGAAGCCCCAAAACCAGTTTTGATATTTACCGTAAGGAAAAGCGGGTGCCCGTTTTTCTTCAAAACTAGCAGAAACCAGTTGCATCATTTCTCCACTTATCGTTTTTTTTATTTCAATTATGATTTTTCATATATAATATTGTCAATTTTCACCCATGTGTTCAATTGAGCAAGGTATGTATGCTTCGAAAAAGGTTATAGTGTTATGTTAAAAAGGCCGCCATGACGGTGGCGGCCTAAAAGCATGTCTTAACAATCTAATTTATCCAACCTGGATTCTGAGTCAGGTTTGGATTCCGCTCTATCTCTACAGCCGGAATTGCCCAGTTATACAAATAATCACCTTTAAAAGAGTAAGCATATACAACTTTACCCCACGCTTGCTTTACACCATTACCAGCATAAAAAACTTTGTCCTTCCAGCTTTTCCATCTCATTTCATCGAAGAAATTAATCCCCTCGTTCGGGAACTCTACTCTTCTTTCGTTGCGAATTCTTTCTCTCAAATCTGTCTGGCTTGTTACAAATGTTGGTAAAGCAGCATTTGTATTTTGAAGTAGTGCAACACCAGCTCTGGTTCTTACTTCGTTTACTTTAGCAATGGCTTCAGCAGTTAAACCTTGTTCATTAAGAGCTTCTGCCCACATTAAAAGTACATCAGCATATCTGATTAAAACAAAATCTGTAGGCCCGTAATCTCTGGCTGGTGTTTCTGTTGCGCCTTCGTAAACATATTTACGGTATAAATAATAGAACAGGCTTTGTGTATCTGTACGCAAATCGCCATTCGTAGCCGCTTCAGCGCGATAAGGCCATCTTGAAGTTACAAGAGCATTAGCACCGCCAAATACCCCCAAATAAGTTGAGTAGGGTGTAATTACATTTGCAGCCAATCGAGGATCACGGTTAGCATAAGCCTGAATAATACGTGCTTCGTTTCCTGTTGGCAAATACAAACTCATTTTTGCGCCTCTTGTAGTGGCTGCTGTAATTTCGGCCGCTGTTAGGTTGTTTCTTAAAAAGTACACCTCTCTCTCTGCTACAGAAAGAGCTGAATATCCAGGAATAACGGCATCCCAGTTAAATTTAGAGCCATCAGCATTTTCGTATAAATCTACCAGGTTTGGAGAAACATGATAGGTATTCCAGCATGAGCCGAAAGAAGAACGGGTACCGCAATAAAATTGTGTAGTGGAACCAAAACCAGTAACTCCAATATTTTGAATAGAGAAAATCATTTCATTAGATTGTTCATTAGCGGTTTTAAACAATGCGCTATAATTTGCAAACAAACCATAACCGGCATCTTTAACTTTTTGAAAATCTGCAGCGGCTAAATCCCACTTTTGTGTGTACATATAGGCTTTGCCACGTAAAGCATAAGCAGCACCTTTAGTAACATGACCATAATTTGCATTACCACTGGTATATCTATCAGGTAGGTTTGGTTCTGCAACCACGGCAGTTAAATCACTGATTACCTGAGCCCAAACTTCCGCTTCTGTAGAACGAGGTTTAATTGCTTCTTCAGGAAGATAAGGCTCTAAATAAATCGGTACACCTTTATACAACTGATTTAATCTTAAATAAAAATAAGCCCTTAAAAATTTTGCTTCAGCAATATACCTGGCTTTTTTCTCAGGTGAAGAAGGAGATTTTATCGCAATGTTTTTTAAAGCATCATTTGCACGCTGAATACCTTCATAAAGGTTTTGCCAATGCCCACCGAAATAGCCATTACTTGGCGTTATTGTTCCTGCAAGTAAGGATTCTGCACCCGAGGTTTGGCCGGTAAAACCCAAACAATCCATTTGGTACAATTCTAAACCTGAGGCACCACCTGATGCCATGCCGTATCTTAAAGTGGCATAAACACCGGTCATTCCCTGATCGGTTAGGTTATCTGTAGTCCACATCATTTCTGATGCAACTTGTGAAGGAGGTGTAGTTGTTAATAAGTCTTTTTTACAACCCGTAAATACTGCAATTGTAAATAGTATGGTTAAAATCTTTTTCATTTTGTTTCCGTTAAAAAGTAACATTTAAGCCTAAAGAATACTGGCGCATAGTTGGATAAGATACTCCTGCTCCTATTTCAGGATCTAAGCCCGGATAATTGGTAATGGTAAACAGGTTTTCTCCTGAAAGGAAAATTCTTGCTCTGCTCATGGCCGCTTTTTTAGAAATTTTTTCTGGCAGCGTATAACCAATCTGTAAGTTTTTCAACTTTAGATATGAAGCATTATATAAGTAAAAATCACTTGTTACTGCTGCGTTTTGAACATCGGTAGTATTTTTAAGTCTTGGATATTTTGCATTAATATTATTAGCCGGATCGTTAGGATTTGCATCGTTGTAATAATAATGATCGTTTGCTATTAAGGTACTTACTGCATTACCAAGAGATACAACAGAGTTGTTATAGCCTGTAGCATTCCAGTAATACCACATGCCTGCACTGCCTGACCATAGCATAGAAAGATCTATATTTTTATACGATAAATTCATGCTAAAGCCGTAGTTAAACCTTGGTGTAGAAGATTTATTTAAGAACTGTGCATCAAAGCTATTACCATAAAGTCCATCACCATTGTTATCTGCATAAATTAAATCACCATAATAAATTTTGGTTTTACCAACACCTCCGGCTGGCTGGAAAGAATATCCTGCTGCAATCATTGCATTTAACCAATCCATATCAGCTGGTGTACGGATCATACCATCTTTAGGCCCGCCATTAACATTTACATTCCCGTTTGTAAAATAATTTCCATCGCCTTTGTAAACGGTTTGCATGTAATATTCATTGAATTCGTGATCAGCTAAAATACGGTTAGCGCCACCGCTGGAAACACTACCCAGGTTTGAAGTATAAACCTTGTTTCCTAATGCATCTGTTGTATAGCCAGCCTGATAAGTACCTTTGTACTTGGTTACGCGGTTAAAATTATATGCAAAATTACCTGAAACACCATATTTAAAATCGCCGATATTACTATTATAACCTAAAGTAAGCTCTAAACCTTTGTTAGACATTTCTGCAATATTTTGAGTTGCTGCAGTAGCTGTTCCCGATGTTATAGGAATAGTTGGTGTAAATAAAATTTTAGATGTGAATTTATTATACAAGTCAATTTCAAAATTCATTTTACCATGGAATAAATTACCATCTAAACCAAGGTTGGTTGTTGTAGTAGCTTCCCAAACCAAAAATGGGTTGGCAAATTTGGTTGATATTAACCCACTGGCTTGTGCACCGTTAAATGAATAGTTCGTACCACTGTAAAGTGCCTGATAATCGTAGTTACCCAGAGCCGATACCGTATTCATTACATTGTTACCTGTTTTACCCCACGAGGCACGAAGTTTTAGATTCCCAATGTAATCGTTCAATTTACTCATAAATGGTTCCTGAGAAATACGCCATCCTGCTGAGAAAGCAGGGAAAAATCCCCAGCGATAATCTTCCGCGAATTTTGAAGATCCATCATACCTGAACACACCTTCAAAAAGGTATTTGCTTTTGTAAGCATAATTTAAACGACCATAAGCCGAACGCATGGCATAATCATACTCGCCACCTGTTCCCGATGTGATAGCGGTAGCAGATCCAAGTGTTGTAACTGCTTCATCGTACAAGCCTTTTCCGGTAGCACCAATGTTATAATAATTATAGTAGTATTGATTGTAACCAGCCAACAAACTAATATCATGGTGTTTGGCTATAGTGGTGTTATATTTTAAAATATTATCTATTGTTATCCCATAATTTTTATTAAAACCATAACTTGTGGTTAACTGGTCGGCTGTAGTTTTAGGAGATTTTAATGTATTGGTTGCAAAATTCCATTTTTCGAAAGTAACGGCATGGTTATTAAATTCTTCTTGTCGGGTTTGATAGTTAAAACGAGTTTCGAAATCTAAACCTTTTAAAATATCAAATCGTGCAAAAACTGTTGTGTTAATACGGGTCTCATTATCAGCACCACCAGTACCATACAGATATTGAACAATGTTATTTGCAGTTGAAGATTCTTCAGCAGCAGCCGGAAAACCGTATTTACCATTCCAAACCGGATATACGCCCGGTGTGGTTTGACGCAAAAAGTTAAATGCATTATCGGTATTGGCTAAACCATAGGTTTGATAAGAAGCAAAGGTTTGCGTACCTACGGTTAAAAATTTAGCCACTTTCGATTCTAAGTTTATACGCAAACTGTATTTATCAGAACCTGTATTTGCCATTGTACCCGGATTATTAAGATACAATGCAGATAATAAGAATTTTGTATTTTCAGATCCACCATTTAAGGAAATATTATGTTGTTGCACAACATTATTTTCAAATATAGCACTGCCCCAATCTGTATTTGGATAAGCAATATAATTGGGTACACCTTGTGGGGTTAATCCGTCAGGATTGGCGTTTGCAGCCGCCCACTGTGCAATGGTAGCATCTGTATAAATAGGATTTTGCCCTAAATTACGGTAACCTTCATTAACCAAATTCATGTGAGTAATATAATCGGTTATAAAAGTTGGCAGATTTGCAGGTTTTGCAATTGATGCCAATCCCGCATAACTTACTACTGTTTTTCCGCTATTTCCTCTTTTTGTGGTAATTAAGATAACCCCATTTGCAGCAAGTGAACCATAGATTGATGAAGCGGCCGCATCTTTTAAAACCGAAACACTTTCAACGTCGTTGGGATTAACGGCATCTATACTTCCGATAACCCCATCAACTACCACTAATGGATTATTGTTATTTATTGTTCCGGTACCACGAATTCTGAGGGTGGCACCATCTGAACCTGGCTTGCCAGACGATTGACGAACAAATACACCCGAGCTTAAACCACCAAGAGATGATGATAAGTTGGTAACCGGTCTGTTTTCAATGGATTTAGCACTAATGCTAGATACAGAACCAATTACATTAACTTTTTTCTGTACACCGTAAGCTACTACAACTACATCATTTAAGCTATTGTTTTGCTCTTGCAGTGTAACATTTAATGTTGTAGCCTTACCAGCCAATACTTCTTTAGTATCGTAACCAATGTAGCTAAATACTAATGTGTTTTGGGCTTCTGGCATCGCGATAGTGTATTTACCATCACTTCCAGTTACCACTGTTGTTGAAGTACCTTTTACAGTAACGCTTACTCCAGGCATTACTCCCCCCTGAGTATCTTTTACTGTTCCTGTAATTTTTATGATTTGAGCAAAGGCAGTAAATACCGTAAAACTCAAAAGCATAATTAATGAGAATAGTTTTATTGGTAAGTTAAAACTGCTCCGTTTTGCTTCTCCAATTTTGAGATGTTTGTAAAGTTTTTCCATTGTTTGTTTAGTTGACTAACATTTTTCTTCTAATCGCAAAAAATTATGGGCATAACCTGCAGCTGCTAACAGCTGGAACATCAGTTCCGGCTATAAGAAAAAAAGGTATCGGCTTAAATGGTTTGGTTTTGCTCTAATATTTGGTTATTCAAAATTGTTGCTTTGGGAGCGAATGAGGGGGGTAAAATCCTTAACAAATAGGTGCAAAATTCTAAAAACCATCGAAATTTGGCATGATAAAGAGGCCATACGCAGATAAAGTGTTAAAATTGCTGGTGGTAGTCTGATTTGATTTTAATAATAAAAATAGAATTGTACATTTAATCCCGTTAAGCTAACCCTTCTATTTTTCTTTTCACATGAAAGCCTTGTTCACCTTAATACTTGCATTTTTTACTATAGCAGGTAGTGCGCAAAACCAATATGCTTTTAAACACCTCAATGTTGAGAACGGGCTTTCGGAAAGTTCGGTGCTATCAATCGCCCAGGATGCCAGGGGATTTATCTGGTTTGGAACCCGCTTTGGGCTAAACAAATACGATTCTCAAACTTTTAAAATCTATAACAATGAAAAGGGCAACAAAAAAAGCCTAAGTGCGTCATCTTACCTTTCTTCTATTTTATCACTCAAAAACGGATCGTTGCTAATTGGCACACAGGATGGCCTGAGTAAGTATAACGAAAAAGATGACAATTTTGACCGTTACCAGCACGATGACAAAGACCCCGCCAGTTTAAGCAATTCTGGGATATATTGTATTTACCAGGATAAAAAAAACAGGGTTTGGGTTGGTACAGCAAGCGGATTAAATTTATTAACCGACACCGCAAAATACCGCTTTAAACACTTTTTATATAATAAAAAACAAAGCCAAAAAGTTTACACCATTACCGAAGACCATACTGGTACTTTGTGGTTAAGCACCAGTAGCGGCCTAATGAACATGCGTATTAACGGAAGTAAAGTTACCTTCAAATACTTTAAGGCCTATAGCGATAAGCTTAACAAAGCCGTTGATAACCATGTAACCACTATTGTAGAAGACCGCGAAAACAACCTTTGGATCGGCACCAAACAAACCGGTGTAAGCAAACTTAACCTCAGCACCGAAGAAATTACCAACTATACATATTCCAGCCTTAACCCGCAGGGTATAAGCAGTAATAACGTGCGCAAAATTATGCTCGATCAGGAAGGTAAACTGTGGATTGGAACCCTTCACGGCATTAATATATACAACCCGGCAAGCAGAAGTTTCAGCACCTTACAAAACGAGCCTGAAAATCCTTCAAGCTTAAGCCAAAATTCGGTTTACGATATTTATCAGGACCGCCAGGGTATTATTTGGGTGGGCACTTATTATGGCGCCGTTAACATGGTGTACCCCAACTACACACCATTTAAGGTTTACCAGAGTAGCACCACACCAAATGGACTGAGCAGCAATGTAGTGAGTTCAATTATGGAAGATCAGTACCAAAACCTGTGGATTGCAACCGAAGGTGAAGGCATAAATTACTACGACCGTAAGAAAAATATTTTTACCCGTTATAAAAATAACCCCAATAACCCTGCAAGTTTAAGCGCCAATTTGGTTAAATCGGTTATCCGCGATAAAAACAATAAAGTTTGGATCGGCACGCATTACGGCGGGTTAAATCTTTTTAAGCCCGAAACCAAAAGTTTTGTTCGTTATACCAGTCGTACAAACGATACTTCCTCTTTAAGCAACGATGAAATTACCGTTGTTTTTGAAGATAGTTTCGGCAGGTTTTGGGTAGGTACCAATGGAGGGCTAAACAGTTTCGACACGCAAACAGGTAAATTTATACGCAACAGGGTTAACGGCCGAGCCGATGCGGTGTTTTACATTTTCGAAGACAGCAAAAGGACCCTATGGGTGGCAACAAACGCAGGTCTTTACCAATTAAAAAATGGCGCTAATAAATTTGCACACCGTGTGGCTGCCAGCCCTGAAATTTTAAAATACAATGAAATTAGCTGTATAACCGAAAATAAGACCGGTTATCTGCTAATTGGCACCATTAGAAACGGGCTGTTTAAACTCCATCCCGAAAAGCACCAGTATAAGCGGATAACCGCTCTGAATGGCCTGCCCAGCAATGCCATTAGAGGCATTTTGGAAGATGATTTTCAGAACCTGTGGATTACTACCGATAAAGGCTTATGTAAATATAACCCAGCACTTCATACCTTTAAAGTTTATAATACTAAAGATGGATTACCCGGAAACGAATTTAATTACAAATCGTTTTTAAAAGATAGCAAAGGGCAGTTTTTCTTTGGCGGATTGAGCGGAATGATTAGTTTCTACCCCGACCAGATTAAAGTAAACAAAACCACGCCACCCATTATTTTTACCGGATTAAAGCTCTTTAACAAACCTGTTTCGTTAAACGGCCGCGATGGCTTGCTTAAACAAAACATCAGTACCTTAAAATCGATCACCTTCGAATCCGATCAAAATGTATTTTCGATTGATTTTACACTGCTTAACTTCATCAAATCGAACAAAAACCATTATGCCTATAAGCTTGAAGGTTTCGAAAAAAACTGGAATTATGTAGATATTCCATCAGCAAGCTATACCAACCTTTCGCCAGGCAATTATACACTTACCGTTAAAGGGAGTAATAACGACGGCCTTTGGACAAAAGATGCCAGTACCTTACAGATTAAAATTTTACCCCCCTTTTACCGCACCTGGTGGGCTTACCTGTTTTATTTCTGCGCTTTTGCAGCTATATCTTTTGTATTTGTACGTTATTTATTAATTAAAGCTGTACTTAAAAAAGAAAAAGAGGTTAACGAACATAAACTCGAATTTTTCACCAACATATCGCACGAAATACGTACGCCATTAACACTCATTGTTGGCCCCTTAGATAAACTAATCGAAAATGCAAAAGACGACCCTGCGCTGAACAGGGATTTGCAACCGATTAAAAACAATGCACACCGCTTAATGAACCTGGTTACCGAGTTGCTAGATTTTAGAAAGGCAGAAAGCGGAAAAATGACTTTACATGTAAGCCCGGGCAATGTGGTAAAATTTTGCAGGGAAATATTTTTGGCCTTTCAAAACATGGCTATTTCTAAAAATATCGAGTATGGTTTCGAAACCAGTCAAACAGAAATAGAGCTGTACTTTGATAAGGTACAAATGGAAAAGGTTTTGTTTAACCTGCTTTCAAACGCCTTTAAATTTACCCCCACAAACGGAAAAATCGGTTTAAAAATAAGTCAGGAAAATCAGCTTATCCAAATTCAGGTGAGCGATAATGGCAAAGGAATCCCTTTAGAAAATCAGGCCGGTTTATTTACCAATTTTTATCAGGCCAATGCCACCACCACCATTGGCACTGGTTTAGGCTTATCCTTATCAAAAAGCATTGTAGAACTACACCATGGCCAGATTACTTTCCAAAGCAGTCCTAAAAATGACAATGCTTTTGGAGCTACTACATTTACAGTAAGTTTAAAGAAAGGCAAAGCACATTTTAATCAGGATGATTTTATACCCGATTATGTTTATTACGATAATGCACTAAACTACAATATTGAAGTAATACCAGATACGCAAACCCTGGCCGGGCAAAACCTGCAGCAACCGCTGCCCGCAACGCCAAAAAAATATAGCATTTTACTGGTAGAAGATAATGAAGATGTAAGAACATTTATTAAACAGGCCTTAAACCAAAGCTATAATATTTACGAATGTGAAAATGGAGCTACTGGTCTGGCATGCGCGTTAGATCTCATCCCCGATTTAATTATAAGTGATGTAATGATGCCGGTTATGGATGGCCTGGAGCTTTGCCGTAAGCTTAAAACCGACGAGAGTACAAGCCATATTCCGGTGGTTTTATTAACCGCCAGATCTGCATATGTACATCAGGTAAATGGTTTAGAAAATGGTGCCGATGCCTATATCATGAAGCCCTTTAACCTCAAAATACTGGAATTAAATATCCAAAATCTGCTCAGTGCACGAGAAACCATAAAGCAAAAATTTGCACAGGTAATTACACTCGAGCCTAAAAACATGGTTATTAATACTACTGAACAAAATTTCTTAAGTAAAATTATCCAGGTTATAGAAGATAGAATTGCCGATCCGGATTTTGATGTACCTACCCTATCATCAGAAATTGGTATGAGCCAGCCGGTATTGTATAAAAAAATAAGGGCACTCACTGATCTTTCGGTAAACGACTTTATTAAATCGATTCGCATTAAGCGGGCTGCACAATTACTTAAACAAGGTGCAGGTAATATTTCAGAAATTGCTTATTCAGTAGGTTTTAATGATAGAAAATACTTTAGCTCAGAGTTTAAAAAACATTTTGGCAAAACACCGAGCGAGTTTATTAACGAAAATTAATTAACCAGTCGCAAAGCCCGCGTTGTTAAATTTACCGTTGATTGGTTACTTCCCAATACAGAAACTACACGCAATCACCTAATAGTTACGGAAAAAATATCAGAAACCATACCTCGTTTAACCAATTTAGCGCCACTATACTGATTGCAGCGCTCCATACTTCGAACGATTGTGACTGCAATATACATTAGTGATGACCTTCTGATCAGATTGCAAATGACGCAATGCTCTCCATATGGGATAAAGATAAAACCATTATCAGTAAAACACTTGCCGTAGAAGTTCCTGAAACTTTGGTAGCTATTTTGCGGATATATCGCAGCGTGTATGGCGCACGGGAGTGGCCTATTCGGTATTAGACAACCCTGTAGCAGTCTTAGTAGAGGTACTCTACAGGTAATTTATTATAATTTCGACTGAGCCTCAGTTCTTTTCAGGATCTAAATTTTAAGAATAATGATTTGGTTTTTGCTTGTTGTGTAAAATTAGTTCTAAGTCGGTCGACTCCACTGGTATAGAAATTATACAATCCATCCGGATTGCTGATGTATCCAAAGTCTCTGTGTCCGCTGACAGGATGTGTCCTATTCAAGGGGTCGTGAATGGCAGTAAAAGTCCATGTATTGGAAGATAATCTTGAAATAATTACTGTAGCATCATAGGCATAACTTTGTGCGCAAAACTTAATTTTGAATCTGTCCAACTTTTGGGGGCACACCAAATAATCGGCCCGCTTATCTATTTATTTAACCAGTTTAAGAAACTGTATAAAATGACTAAAAAATTCACCGGTCTATCAGGTGGGTGAGAACACCCAACTCATGCAAGCGCAAATGGGCGGTGTCTCCACCGCCCATTTAATATTTTACAGAAACTTAAACTTTTCTAATAACCTGGGTTTTGGTACATTTTAACCGGATCGAGTTTTACCTCATCAAAAGGTATTGGGTAATAACGATCTTTTGTGGTTACGTTGGCCAGCTTTGCAATACCGTATGATGCTTGCGGCTTGGCCTTTAAATAAGTAACTAACTCAGCAGCGGTAAAGTTTCTAATTAAATCGAACCATCTTTGGTGCTCGAAAGCCATTTCTACCCTACGCTCGTGCAAAATAGCCAGCTTTAAGGTTGGAAATTTAGCGGCGTAAGTGGCATCGGTTTTGGCTACGGCATAAAGCGGCATTGCAGCCCTTGCCCTTACCATATCCAGGTATTGAATGGCAACGGCATCGTTACCCTGCAACATATTTACCTCGGCCAGCATTAAAATTACATCGGCATAGCGCATTAAAATACAATCGTTACCACCGTAACCAGCGTTTGTTGCCAATTGGCTTGCATCGCGAAATTTGGTAACAAACCAATCTTTAACGGTATTATCGTTGGCAAACTTAACCGAAAAATCTTTCCTCAAATCGCTTGTTTCGTACTCATTAACCAAATCTAACTTTACATTACCACCAATACCGGTAGATGGTTTTAACGAATTAATGGTTTCGCCTTTTGCCTGGTTATTTGCTGCGATACTCGAGCTAAAGCTAATATCACCCTGCTTATAAGAAATCTGAAAAATCAGTTCTTTACAGGTTGTTTTCTTCGTTACATCAAAAACATCTGTGTATGGAATTTCTGATAAATTACCGAATGCTTTCATATTGTAAGCAGCCAACAGGTAGGTATTTGCATTAGTTAGGTTTTCGGCTTTATTATTTGGCAACGTTGCTGCCATGGTTAAATAAACCTTACCCAAATATGCATTCAATGCGGCTTTAGAAGTTCTGCCAATATTGGCACCTGTTTGGAAATTTGGCAAGGTACTACCCAAACCATCTTTTAAATCGGCTACAATCTGGTTATATACATCTGCTTCGGCCACACGGAAAGTACTTTCTTTAACCTCTTCTTTTGTAGTAAGCGGCTTGGTTACTACTGGTACAGCTCCCCATTTCCGAACCAGTTCGAAATACATTAACGCTCTGATAAACTTAGCCTCGGCTTTATAATTCTCTTTCGTTGCCGGGTTAGCAAAAGCAACTTTATCAATGTTGGCAAGCACAGTATTGGTTCTTCCAATTGCTTCGTAAAGTGCTAACCAATGGCTCTTTAAATAAGAGTTGCTTGGCAAAAGCGAAAAATCGTTAAACTGAAAAGGCTCGCCGGCATTACTTTGGTTATCGTTTCTTCCGGCATCATCCGAGCGCTCATCGGTAAACAAGCCACTGTTTTCGCCAACCGTATTACTACTCCGAAGCGATTGGTATACACCATTAACGGCTAACAATACGTCGTTTTCTGTGTTAAAATAATTTTCTACAGCGATGGCATTGGGATTCTTTTGGTTTAGAAAGTCTTTTTTACAGGCTCCCAAACTTAAAACAGCACTTAGGGCCAATACTTTATAAATATGTTTTTTCATTTCTTAAATTCTAAAAAGTCAATTTTATACCAAGGTTATATGTGCGGGCCAATGGATAGTTTCCATAATCTACCCCAGGCGCGAGGTTGTTTCCGGCACTATAATCTACCTCCGGGTTATATCCTTTATAATCGGTTATGGTAAAGGCATTATCAATACTGCCATAAATACGAACATTACTTACTTTAATGGCGTTGGCAAGCGATTTAGGAAAAGAATAACCCAACGTAATGTTTGTACACCTGAAATAAGAACCATCCTGAATGTAAAATGAGGATAAACGGGTAGAGTTACTTTGTGTACCTGCACGTGATGGACGGTAGTTTAAGCCACTGCCCGGATTAGCTTCATTGCGGTAACGATTAGCAACATCTGCATACTGGTTACCCGAACCTTCAAAGTTATATAGGTAATAATCCTGCCCATCTAACACCTGGTTACCGTACGAACCGTTGAAAGAGGCCCTTAAATCGAAAGTTTTGTAAGAAGTGTTTAAGGCAAAACCATAGGTAAATTTAGCGTAAGGTGTACCAATTACAGTTTTATCTGCATCGTTAACAATGCCGTTTCCATCGGTATCCTGAAAATACAAATCGCCAATTTTTGCCGGATTGGTTGATGCAGCCGATGGTGCAACTTTACCTAAGTTATCGGCAGTAATTCTACCCAATACTTTAAACCCATAAAACATACCTATTGGTTGGCCCTCCTGGGTAACATGTGTTATATACGAACGCTCTGCGCCTGCAGTGTATATTGTGCTGGCACCGCCCATATCTAAAACTTTATTGCGGTTAACGGCAATATTACCGCTTAACCCAAATGTAAAGTCGTCGTTCTGAATAATTTTACCATCTACCTGTACATCAAAACCCTGGTTACGTACCCTGCTATCAGTAAGGTTTGTTAAAATAGATGACGTTCCTGAAATTGCCGATAGTGGTTGATTAAACAGCAAATTGAACGAATTACTTAAATAATAATTTGCGATAACAGATACGCGGTTTTTAAACAAACTAATGTCTGTACCAAAGTTAAACTGAGAAGTTGATTCCCAACCCAAACCCAAATCTTGTATCGCACCAGGCCAAATTGCAGTCGAAATTGCATTTCCAAAAACTACGCCACCCGGGGCACTCAGCTCTTGAGAAGTACGGTAATCAGGAATACTGTTATTACCAACCAAACCCCAGCTCGCCCTTAGTTTAACACGCGATTGTTCGCCCAAAAAATTATTGTAAAAACTTTCGTCAGATAAATTCCATCCAGCAGCTACTGAAGGGAAATTACCATACTTATTTTGCGGGCCAAATCTCGAAGATGCATCGCGACGGAAAGAACCCGTTAAAAAATATTTACCAGCATAGTTATAACTGAAACGACCAAAATAAGAAACCAGGGTAGTTACTACCTTGCCAGTTCTTTTATCGAGGGTAAAGAAACCTGCATCAGCGCCTTTATCAGTAATTTCGCCAATATAATCGTTCTGGAAACCGTTAGCTGCCACACGAATTAAATCGCTTGATGCCTTTTGAGCAGAATAACCACCTAAAACATTTAGGTTGTGCTTACCAAAAGTTTTATTATAGTTTAAGGTAAATTCGGCCAATTGATCTACCTGGCTAAGCGTTTGCGCAATAGCATTGGCAGCCCTAATCGATTCAGGAGAATAAGGTGCGGTATTGCCACTACTTAAACTGGTTGGCAAATAATAATCGTATTTCTCGTTGTAAGTTTGTGTACCTAAGTTTGCTTTAAAATCCAATCCTGCTAAAATATTATAGGTGGCATTGGCATTGTAGCTACTCCTGGTGCCCTTTCTCATTATTTTCATTTGCGCTACAGTAGCCAAAGGGTTTTCAGGATTTTGAATACCGTATTGAGAGGCTAATGAACCCATTCCAAACTGGATTGGATTACCATTGGCATCTTTGGCTGGCAGGAAAGGTAAATAAATCAGGGCCGACATCATCGGACTTAGGTTATAACGACCTTCCTGTACCTCTCTGTTATTATTTTGAGTATAAGCAATGTTTGCACCAACATGCAAGCGTTCGCTCACCTTACCATCAATATTACCCCTAAAGTTGGTTACCTTCTGGTTGGTGTTGGTTACAATACCATCATTGTTCTGGTAACCGCCGCTTAAAAAGTATTTTACATCTTTAGTGCCCCCAGAGAAAGAAAGGTTATGGCGCTGAAAGGCTGCATTGCGGTACAACTCATCCTGCCAATCGGTGTTGTAAGCAGCAGGGATGGCCTGTTGTGTGCTAAAATTATAAAGATCGGCAGGTATGCTTACACTGCTCCCGTTACCTACATTGGCAATACGCGTAGCATTGTTATCGCCATACATGGCATCGTTCCAGGTTTTACCGGCATTTACCCATAAATCTTTATAGGCATTGTTACGGCCATCTATCAATAGCTGAATAAACTGATTGGCATCGAGCAATTTCACTTTTTTAGCCAGTTGGGAAATACCGCCCTGAACATCGTATTCGAAACGGCCCTTACCATCATTACCTCTTTTGGTGGTAATTAACACTACCCCACCCGATGCCCTTGAACCATAAATGGCTGCCGAAGCTGCATCTTTTAAAATGTCGATGGTTTCGATATCCTCAGGATTAATGGCTACGTTGTTGCCAGCCGGATAACCATCTATTACGTATAAAGGATCGGAACTGGCATTAATAGAACCAATACCCCTTACCCTTATTTTTGTGCCCGAATAAGGTGCACCACTGGTTTGCGATACCTGTACACCTGCAACTTTACCTACCAATGCCTGGCCCACTGTAGGCGAGGTTAAGTTTAATTCGCTGGCTTTAACACTGCTAATAGCACCGGTAACATCCGATTTTCTGATCTTTTGGTAACCAATTGCCACTACTTCATTTAAAGTGTTGCTGCTTTCTTTAAGCCTGATATTGATTGTGCTATTGCCCGATACCGAAACTTCCTGTGTATCGAAACCAATGTACGAGAAAACCAGCGTAGCCCCATTGGTGGCTTCAATAGTATATTTTCCGTTGGTATCTGTAGTTGTTGTTTTTTTAGTCTGTTTATCGTAAACGCTAACGCCCGGCAGCGGTTGCCCCTTCTCGTCGGTTACGGTTCCGCTAATGGCAACAAAACGTTTGTTAAGCTCAGTAGCCCGAACTAATTTGGCATTGCTTACTGCCATAGCGGCTGGGCTGCATGCAGCTAACATACCAACAGGCAAAAGCAATTTCCTGCAGGCACTTTTTATGCTTGCGGTAAAAAAAAATGGTGTCATCTTTTTGTGCTTAGTAATAGATTTTTAAATAGTACTGGGGTTTGTATTTTTTGGCAGATATGTAGATCAATGCATTTACATAGGCTTATCCTTAAAGGTTAACAACTAATTTTATGAGCGTTCTACGGCGACAAAAGTAGGTGTGTGCTTTTAACACTATGTATCCGCTATGTTAACTCTGTGCAAAGATCTTTGCAGCTATTTTAAGTTTACATTAAATCTTCTATACGCACTCCTAAACCGTTTTATTAATTTGTAAAGGGTAACATCTGCTTAATGTTTTTTTAATAGCCAGAGCTTTATTTTGCATTAAAATTTTTAATGAAAGTCTTCTATCCCTTTTTTATAGCCTGCCTGCTGTGGCAGGGCTTACAGGCGCAGGATAAACCCGTTCAAGCCTACCAGTTAATAAAGAGCAATAATGCAGTACAGTACAAAAACTACTATTTGCTTACGCTTTTTAAACAATTGCCCGGGCTTAACAAAATGTTGAAAGAAAACAGCCTGCTTAAAAAATTTGCCGATACCAAAAGAACCCAGGCAACCGAAGCTTTACAAACCTGCAAAACCGATATTAGCTGTTACGCCAATGCGCTAAAGTTTAGTGCCGAAGAAATTACAGCTATTGGCCAGGAGTTAAGCAACAGCTACAACGAAAACAATGCACTCGGCAAGGTAGTAAGCAATCACCTCATCCCTTCGGGCTGTTATGCGCTGTATGCCGAACAAACACCCAAAAACTTATTGGTTAAAGCATGGGAGCAAGATGCCAATGCGTTAAATTATGCCATTGGGGTATATGTGGAGGGCAACAAGCCCAATTACCCCAAAATAGATTCGATTAGTTTTAGCTTAAAAGATAAAGAGTATGCAGAGCTTACAGTCGCAAATGCTTTGTTGGCCTTACAACCCGAAAACGAGCTCTTTTTTGAACCTACATTAAATTTTGCAATGGTAGCTTTAGAGTTGAACGAAAGAAATGATGCGGCCGATTATGAACCGATGGTTAGCGGGGTAAACCAGCCAGCCATTAACCAGATTAAAAAAACCGATTGGAAGAAATATCCTTACAGCGTAATTCTGGTGCCGGGTGCCGGCCCCGAAGATAAAGAAACTGCTTTAAGTGCCGGTGGGATGATTCGCTGCCGTTTAGCTGCTATACAATACCAGAAAGGCCAGGCACCATTTATTGTGGTATCGGGCGGGCGCGTTCACCCTTATAAAACCAAATACAGCGAGGCTTTTGAAATGAAAAAATTTTTGATGGAAACCCTACTTATACCAGAAAGTGCCATTATTATGGAACCCCATGCCCGCCATACCACTACCAACATGCGCAACTGCGTAAGGCTAATGTTTAGGTACGGCATACCTGTTGATAAAACAGCCATGGTTAGTACCGTAAAATCGCAGAGCTTTTACATTACCACTATACTGCCCGAAAGGTGTAAAAAAGAACTTGGTTACTACCCATACAAAAACGGCAAACGCTTAAGTGATACCGAATCGGAATTCTACCCAAATACAACATCGCTGCAAATTGATTTTGACGAACCTTTAGATCCTTAAGCCAATGAAAACTTTAAATCCGATATTGCTGCTGCTGGTAATGTTTTTTGTAGCCAGAACTGGTAAAACTGATGGCAAAATCGCCAAAAACATCACGTTAGATTCGCTAGGTGCCTGCCAGGGTATTACCTACCAGAACGGAAGCTATTTCCTGTACGGCGACCGTGAGGTTGGCGTAATGCGCGAGTTTAAACTTCAAAAAGATTCGTTAAGCTATCAGCATAAAGAATACCGCTTTACCATAAAAGGCGAAAATATGATTAAACACCCTACAGGGATAGCGCACCACAAGGGATTGCCCACTTTTGTGGGTAACTCGGTAAGGCAAAATGAGGCAGGAACGTTGTGGAAAGCCGTAATTAATTGCATTAACTGGGATGGGTTTTTAAAAACCGGAACATTAGACGACAATTTGCTTAAAACTATCGACGATGATGCCTGCATACAGGGAGCACGGCCCGAATATGTTAAATATAAGGGCAAATGGTTTGTTGCCACAGCCGATTACGGCAACAAAGCCAACGAGGTTCGCTTGTTAAACCCGCAAGCATTGGCCAAAGCCACTAAAACCAGCGAAAGCGGTGTGGTAGTTCAAAAATTTACCTGCTCGCCCTGGGTGCAAAACCTGCACTGGATAGAAAGTAAAGGCATATTGGTATTGATTCAAAACCAGGTTGAGGGGCGGAAATGGCGGTTAACGTTCCTCGATCTGGAAAAATCAATTGCCACCGGACACGAGGCTGTTTTAAGTGTAATAGATACCGATAAGCCAGATGAACTGGAAGGTTTTACTTTTACTGATAGGGCCGAAAAGGGCATTGCGGTAAGTTCTTCGCGCAAAAACAATGTAAGTTTTATGGATTTTAGCTGGGACAAGTAGCGCTCTCTGCAAAACGATACTCCTCTATTTCGGTTGGTGAAGACACCAACTGATAGGATACTTACCATATTTTATTTTAACCACTCAGAACTTTAGTGACAATATTTATTGTGCCTAAAAAAATGTCACAAAAAAAACGGGAAAAACTTTACGCCAGCGGTCGGTGCCCTCACCAACCGCCGAAGAACCGATAAGCCCGGCTCACTTCATCTTTACTTTCCTTTTACACATCTTCACCGTATCTTTATTCTACACAAAAAGGAAAGATATATGAATACTGAAAAAGCCATTCTTGCTGGCGGTTGTTTTTGGGGAGTAGAAGAATTGTTTCGCCATTACCCAGGTGTAATTTCGACTGTAGTTGGATATACCGGAGGGGATGTGCCAAACGCTACTTACCGGAACCACGGAACACATGCTGAAGGCATTGAGATTACTTTTGATCCAACAATTTTATCATACCGTAAATTACTAGAATATTTTTTCCAGATCCACGATCCTACAACACGTAACAGACAAGGAAATGATTTGGGTACTTCTTACCGCTCGGCCATATTTTTTGCCAATGCTGCACAGGAAGAAACTGCTAAAACACTAATTGCCGAAATGGATGCCTCGGGCATATGGCCTGGAAAAGTAGTAACTGAAGTAGTGCCTGAAACTGATTTCTGGAATGCAGAAGAAGATCATCAGGATTATTTACAGAAAAACCCTTATGGTTATACCTGCCATTTCGAAAGACCTGATTGGAAGCTGTAGATTAGTTTGGAGTGTAGAGTTGAATTCAAAAACATACACAAAAAGGCAATNNATTGCCTTTTTGTGTATGTTAATCATCGTCGTCTTTTTTCTTCTTTTCGAGGATAACAAAAGCACTCCGTTTTGGTGCAGGCATTACCGATTGCTCTCCCTTAACCGATTTCCACACCACTTCGTTTAAATCTAAATCGGGTGCAGCATCTTCTTTTGCAAAATTGAAGAATTCTGATCGTCTGCTGCTTTCGTTAACAGCTACATTCCGGGTATCTAAATTAATAAAAGGTTGCAATACATTATAAGGAGTAAAATCGGGCTTGGCAGTAAAACATTCGTACAAAGGCATTGCCCCTGCATCGTACTGGCTCATGGGTGGCAAGCCTAAAATCAGCTCCATGGTACGCAAAAAGCCCGAGGTAGAATACATGGTATGCACTACCGCATTTCTTTTTACATATGGTCCAATTACATAAGCCGGCGAGCGGTGTGCATCTACGTGGTCTGGTCCGTTTTGCGCATCATCTTCTAAAATAAATACAACCGATTCGTTCCACACTTTACTATGCGAAAGGTGCTCCAAAATACGGCCAACAGCTAAATCGTTATCGGCAACCGCGGCCTGAGGTGAATATTTACCTTTCTTTTGTCCGCTGGTATGATCGTTTGAAATGCGTAAAGTACTAAATTGTGGTACTGCTCCGGCAACCAGTAACGAATCGAAATCGTGCTCCCAGGCATCTACCCGTACCTGATCTTTAATATCCATATCAAAGCCCGGAGAAGCAGGACACATGTGCCCTTGCAACGATTTAATATTGGCTTTACCGTACGAACCAAATTCGCCATAACTGCGGTAACTTATTCCAGCTCTTTGGCAATAATCCCAGATAAAGCCTCCTTTTGGGTAGGTAACAGGCCTGCCACCCTCGAAAGTGGTACTGCCTCCACGTGCACCATAACTGGTGGGCCAGGTTTTTTCTACCACATCGGTTGCATAGGCTGCCATACTCCAGTTGTGTCCATCGGCACTAACCTCCGCATCTACATAAAAATTATCGAGCAATACGTAATTCTCGGCTAAAGCATGCTGGTTGGGGGTTACTTTTCGGCCGAAAAGCGTTAACGTAGAATCGCCATTACCTTTTTTAATGTCGCCCAGTACCTGATCATAAGTCCTGTTTTCTTTTATAATGTAGAAAACGTGTTTTATGGGCGATTTTTCACCTTGTTTTCTGGGAATTGGGTTTCCAGCTTCACCATCGGCAGTTATTGTTCTTTTATCGCTGAAAGGTGTATTGGCATAAACCTGTTTGGTATATATTTTTAACTGCTCGGGTTTTGGTGCATCGATAAAAGATAAAGTACCTTTAAACAGTCCGGCAATGTACTGCAACCGGCTATTGGCGGTACTACCCATATGATAATCGCTGTTATCTACTTTCGAAACCGGTTGCGGCCCTTTCGGGTTAGCCATAGATGTATTACCTTTACCATTGGTTACCAAAACTTTTGTACCTAAAACTTTAACACTGGTTGGGTACCAGCCTACAGGTATAAAACCCTGGCTTTGGCTCACCCCCGGTTTACTTACATCAAAAACTGCCAAACAATTGTTATCGGCATTGGCAATGTATAAGGTTTTTTCATTATTACTCAGGGCCAGACCGTTAGTGGTTGAACCAGTTAACTGTGTGGCATAAAGTGTAGTAGAAATGGTTTCGGTTACTTTATTGGTAAGCGTATTAACTACCGAGACTGTATTGTCGTTTGCATTGGCAACATACAGGATATTTCCCTTTTTGTTGAGCAAAAGCTCATTAGGATGGTCGCCAACCGGGATGCTCTGGGTAATGCTTTCAGTTAACAAATCGACAATAGCTACTGCTTTTCCGCCCCAAAGTGAAACATACAACTTCTGTTCATCGGCAGCCAATGCGCAGCTGTAGGCAATGGCCGGGAGCTGAACCCGCTTTAGTATCTTTTTTGCCGCCGGATCGATAATATATAGTGCGCTGTCTTCTTTGGTAACAGTGAATAGTTTGCTGTTATTCTTGTTTACCACAATTCCGGCAGGGCATATTTTTCCCTTTGGCCAAACTTCGCCCAGAACAATTGTATCACTCTTGCCAAGCTTATTGTTTTCTATGTTAAAATCCAGAATCCAGTTGTCGTTACCGCCTGAAGCATACAGGTGTTTTTCATCTTTACTAAAGGCAATTCCGTACCACGATTTGGCCAGGACCTTTTCATCTATAATTTGCTCGGTTTTAGGATCTATAAGCTGTAGCGATTGTGTACTCTGACCGTTGTTGGTAATGGCCAGGTATTTACCCGAAGCACTAAGCTGCATGTTTAAAGGTAAATCGCCCAGTTGCACAGAATGGCCGGCCGGACTTAATTTCCAGCCATTAGGCAATAAAATTTGTTGGGTGGTTTCGTTTTTACCGGGCCATTGTGCAAAGCCTTGTTGTACCAGCAACAAACTAAAAAGAATAAGGATATATGATTTTTTCATTGTTTTGATTGTAAAAAATTACCGGTGGAGATTAAAGTTAACCAAAGCCCTGATGCTATAGCCATTGCCTGATGCTACGTTCCCAATTTCGCGTATAGCTGCAGGCGAGGTAACCTGGCTGCGAGTAGCGTAAAATACCGGACCTCCCGAAATAGAAAACGAAAGTTTACTGTGGTTGGGCTCAAGATTAATGGATGGGCCGATTAACAGTTTTGCCCCTCCTTCTGCTTCATCTTTCTCCCAGAAACCTTCCAAATCCTGCCCAAGGGCTTCGAAACCTAAATATAAAGCATGTGAAACACGGTGCTGAAAACCAATGCTGGTAATAAAATCAAGCTTATCCCGGGTTTTATCAAAAGCTTTTTCAAATCGCAAATTACCAGCCATCCGCCAGTTGGTCCGATCGAATGCAGCTGTAATCCGGCTTATGGCCGATCCGGTATTAGACCAGTCGCGGCTTAAGCCCAAACCTGCACCCAGCCTAAAGCCCGAAATACCCTTGCCACCAATTAAATCTCTGATTACCTCAGCCTGCTCTGCAGAAGCAACGCCCCCACCATTGGCAAAGCCCAGTGCTGCCGTAGCATAAAGCGTTAAACGGCTACCTAAATAACCCTTAACACCAAATTGTTGCCCTAAACCATCGTAACCGAATTGCCCGTTTGTACGCTCGCCATAACTACCCGAATAATGAATATTCCAGCGTGGGTTTTCGGCGGTAAGGGTATTTACGGTAAACAGAAAGGGTTGTGCAGCTTCGTTACCTGTTTTTAATGCGGGGTTAACGGTTGTTTGGTTCTGAGCAGAGCCCTGAAGTGCAAATGCAGCAAGAATAGCTGCAAAGAATATTTTTTTCATTTTAAGATGCCGAAGCTTTATAATTTGGTTTCATTTAATAAAGGCGTTCCACTTGCATTTACCTGAAAAGTTTTAATCTTATCATTTTCATCAACCTCTACAATCCGGTAACCTTTATAAGCGGTACCCCAATTGCCACCTATGTGCGCATCGAAAAAATGTGGTAGCTTATTGGTATAAAAAACAGCATCTAAACTATGGTCGTGGCCATGAAATACAGCTTTTACATTAGCATAGCTGTGCAAAAGTTTAATGGTATCCGGACATTCTACAAAGGGGCTTTCGGGTACCCAGAAATGTGGTGGAATGTGCAATACCACAAAAACCGTTTTTAAATCCTTAAACTTTTCTAATTCCTGCTTTAAAAAATCGTTGTTCGGGCAGAGATAGGCTCCCTTAGTATCAGAGGTATTGGCCAAAACAAAACCTACGCCGTTTTTTTCGAAAGAAAAGTTATCCTCGTAACCAAAAACCGATTTCCAGAGCTGAGTATCGGCATGATCGTGGTTACCCGGCACCGCATAAAAAGGAACTTTTAAACGATCGTAATAATCCTTTTTAACTTCTTTCAACAATTCGGGTCTATCATGTACCAAATCGCCATTTATAATTACTAAATCCAGCGGATTTTGCTCGTGCGATTGGTTAAGCCATTTTACAATATTTTCGTGATGCAGCTTAAACTCAGTTCCCGGTTGTCCGTAGTGACCATCGGATGCGATTGCGAAACGAAGTTTTGGTGCTTTACCCGATCTGGCTGGAATATTGTTTTCTTCAGCGAATGAAGGGAGAACTGGCGATAAACCGGCAACTACTGCAGCAGCCAGACCACTTTTTAGAAAAAACCGTCTGTTAGACATAAGGATGAAAATATGTTTTGTAATAAAGTCCAATATTAGCTTGGCAGGACTTCTTAAACATAAATTTAATGTTATGTTTGGGTTAAGCGCAGCGTATTACTGTATCAATTTTATAACAAAGGCTATGGCTAAGACAGTTTCTTACTGATTACATAGATTCCGCTGATGAATATTCCCAACTATGCACACCATCGCTATGAAAACAATCCGTGTATTTCCGTGCATCCGTGGCTTGTTATATAATTAAAGAAAATAAAAATCTGCGTCTATCTCCTTAAATCTGCGGGACAATTACACAGGTTTCCCACTGATTACGCAAATTTCGCTGATGAGTTTTGCAGGCTATGAATAATAATCCGTGTATACCGTGGCTAAGTTCTAAAACATAAAAAAGGTCTGCGAAATGCAGACCCATTTATCTTAAAAAATAACAATCGCTTGCTTCACCATTAAGTACCCCGCCAGTGCAAATAAAAATATGGCGATAGATTTATTAATGATTAAGCTGCTTAGCGCAAATTTTTCCTGAATGTAGGTAGCAAAGTGTGCATACAAATAAAGTGCAAGTGTAGAGCCCACACCCGAGCCTAAACTGAAAATTACCAGTGAAAGGTAATCCGTTTGAATCCATTGGTGTAGAATAACGTAGTTGCCAAAAAACAACCAGAATGGAATCTGAACAGGATTAAGTATCCCTAAAATTAATCCGTAAAGCACACTGCCACTCCGTTTATCTTCTTTTTTATTGCTGGTTTTAGGTACTTTCTTCCGGTTTTTCCAGGTAATTGTACCCATTACTAAAAACATCACAATCATAAAGCAATCTACCAAAGTACTCAGGCGTACTTCGCTAACTGCCTCATTCGGGTTAATATCGCTCATGGCCCATCTGGCAAAGCGCATCATACCAAAAGTAAAAAACACCTCTACACAAGAGAAAGACAAAATAAAATACCAAACCTGTCGCATGCCCTTGTTAATGGCCAGCTGTGCAACAGTGAGATTGATGTTGCCCGGAGGGATATACCCCATAGCGTTAAGGATAATGCCTATGAAAAACGTTAGAAAAAGCATTGCCGAAATTATGGATTTAAATTTAAATGCGTAGCCAAATATTTTCCGGTGTACGAATTTTCTACTTTAACCAGGTCTTCGGGTACCCCTTCAAATACCACACTTCCGCCGCCATCACCACCTTCGGGGCCAATATCGATCACCCAATCGGCACATTTAATCATATCCATATTGTGTTCAATAACCAAAATGGTGTTACCTTGTTCAATAAGTGTATTTAATGCTTTTAAGAGTTTTTTAATATCATGGAAATGCAAACCAGTGGTTGGCTCATCAAAAATAAATACCGTTTTATTGGCATTATTCCCTTTAATCAGGAACGAAGCCAGTTTAATACGCTGCGCCTCACCACCCGATAAAGTGTTTGACGATTGCCCCAAATGCACGTAGCCCAAGCCAACATCAACCAGCGGATTTAACTTATTCAGGATCTTTTGTTCGTCTTTAAAGAAATCGACCGCTTCATCAATGGTCATGTCTAAAATTTCCGAAACATTTTTTTCTTTGTAAGTTACATCTAACACCTGTTGTTTAAAGCGTTTGCCGTTACAAGCTTCGCAAGGTAGATAAATATCGGCCATAAACTGCATTTCAATCTTCACCTCGCCCTCACCCTGGCAAACATCGCAACGGCCACCTTCTACGTTAAACGAGAAAGCAGCAGGCTTCAGTCCGGCAGCTTTTGCAGCAGCCAATCCCGAAAACAACGCACGGATATCGTCCCAGGCCTTCACATAAGTAACCGGATTAGAACGACTCGAGCGCCCAATCGGATTCTGATCAACCAGTTCTACGCCACTTACTAAATCATAGTTACCAAAAATACCATCGTAAGCACCTGTTTGTTCGCCTGCATAATTCCCGATGGCTTTTTGCAATGCGGGATACAAAATCTTTTTAACCAAACTGGTTTTTCCAGAGCCAGAAACACCACTCACTGCGGTAAACACCCCAAGTGGGAATTTAACGTCGATATTTTGCAAGTTGTTTTCCCTTGCTCCCTTAATCAGGATGTGGTCTTTCCATTTGCGGCGCTGCGTAGGAATGGCTATTTTCTCCAAACCGGCCAGATAGCGACCTGTTAAACTATTTTTATCTTTTAAAATCGCCTCGTAATCGCCGCTAAATACCAGATTACCACCATGAGTACCTGCCTCCGGGCCAATATCGATAATATGATCGGCTGCACGCATCATTTCTTCTTCGTGCTCAACTACCAAAACGGTATTGCCAACATTCCGCAAAGAAAGTAAAACCTCAATCAGTTTATTGGTATCGCGCGGGTGCAAACCAATACTCGGCTCATCTAAAACATAAACAGAGCCTACCAGGCTACTGCCTAATGATGTTGCCAGGTTTATCCTTTGCGATTCTCCGCCCGATAAGGTATTCGACAAACGGTTTAAGGTTAGGTAACCCAAACCAACATTGTTTAGATATAGAAAACGGTTATCAATTTCGGCCAGCAAACGTTTGGCAATTTTGGCATCGTTTACACTTAATTTTAATTCATTAAAGAAAACCAGGGCTTTCGAAAGCGGCATTAAAACCACATCAATAATCGATTTTTCTGCAATCTTAACATACGATGCGTCTTTGCGCAGGCGCGAGCCTTTACAATCAGGGCAGGTAGTTTTTCCGCGGTAGCGCGATAGCATTACCCGATACTGTATTTTATAGGTCTGCTCTTCCAGTTCTTTGAAAAAAGCATCCAATCCTTCAAAATATTTATTCCCTGTCCACAATACCTGTTGCTCCTTTTCGGTTAAAGCACTGTAAGATCTGTGTATCGGAAAATCGAATTTAGGAGCTGCTTTTACAAAGTTCTGTAACCAAACACCCATTTTTTCGCCGCGCCATGGAGCAATGGCATTATCATAAATACTTTTGCTCTTATCCGGAATAACCAGATCTTCATCAATCCCGATTACATTTCCATAACCTTCGCAACGTTTACAGGCACCATATGGATTGTTGAAAGAGAAAAAATTTGGTGTAGGTTCTTCAAAACGGATACCATCAAGCTCAAAACGATCGCTAAAATGTTTGGTTTCGCCTTCTGCTTCTACATAACAATCGCCCTTACCTTCAAAAAAAGCGGTTTGCGCCGAATCGGCCAGGCGGCTTAAAGTTTCTTCTTCCTGGTTGGTTACAATCCGGTCAATCAGAATCTGAACCGTTTTATCGTCTGTTAGTTCAACATCCTTAAAACCGGTATCATCTAAAACACCTTCTATCTTTTCAATTTTATCGTTAATACGTACCCTTAAAAAGCCTTTTTGCAATAAAATGGCCAGTTCTTCTTTAATGGTGCGGTTATTATGCGGATAAAGCGGGCAGAAAATGGTTACGGTAGTATCTTCGGGCATGGCATTTACATAATCTACCACGGTACTTACCGAATCTTTTTTTACCTCTTTGCCCGAAACCGGAGAAATGGTTTTACCAATCCGCGAAAAAAGCAGCTTCAGGTAATCGTAAATCTCGGTAGAGGTACCTACTGTTGAACGCGGGTTTGAAGTAATTACCTTCTGTTCAATGGCAATGGCTGGTGCTATACCTTTAATATAATCTACATCGGGTTTATTCATCCTGCCCATAAACTGGCGTGCGTACGACGATAAACTCTCTACATACCGGCGTTGCCCCTCAGCATACAAAGTATCGAATGCGAGCGAAGATTTACCCGAGCCCGACATACCCGTTACCACTACCAGTTTATTTTTTGGAATGGCCACATCGATGTTTTTAAGATTGTGCACACGGGCACCTTTTATAATAATATTTCTATGCGGATCTTTTTCGGCCTCTTTTTTGCTCATGTATTGTAAAGGATATAAAGGTATAAACCCAACAAAGTAATTTGGGTTTTAAGAAGATACAAAAATAGGGTACTGAGATGGTTAATTTATTTTTTAACATTTTATTTTTTGCTTTTTGATAAAAAAATAACTTTCTTTGAACATTAACAACCTCAGAACCAAACTAACACATTTCAAAAAACATAGGAGAGAAGCTATAGAAATTATACATCTACAAATTAATTTTTAGCAAACAGTACGGGATTTAGTGTAGGTAAACCTATGAATTTACAATCATATAATGATCAGGACCTGGTAAAGGTATATATTGCCGGGAACGAGAATGGATTGCAGGAACTTTTAAAAAGGCATAAAAGTAAAATTTATACTTCTATCTACTTATTGGTTAAAGACCAATATCTGGCGGAAGATATTTTTCAGGATGCTTTTATAAAAGTGATTAACACCCTGCGATCGGGGAGATATAACGAGGAAGGTAAGTTTTTACCATGGGTAATGCGTATTGCGCACAACCTGGTTATCGATTATTTCAGGAAAGAAAAAAGAACACCAATCATCACCAGTTCTGATGGAATGGATGTATTCAATATGCTACACTTTTATGATGAGAGTGCAGAAGACAGAATGCTCCGCGATCAAACTCATAAAGATTTAAAGGCGCTGATCCATTTATTGCCTGATGAGCAGAAAGAAGTGCTATTAATGCGTCATTACGCCGATTTAAGCTTTAAAGAAATTGCCGATTTAACCGATGTTAGCATCAATACTGCCCTTGGCCGTATGCGTTATGCATTGAGCAATCTGCGCAAAATGCTTAAAACAAAGGAGGTGAGCTATAAAGGGTAATGTAATTGTTACATAAAATATTTTAGGGGTCGAAATAAAGCATCTGAACTATCGTTAAGTTTATAAAACTTATCGCGATTCGCTTATGACAAAAACCTCTACATCAAAAAACAATGTAAATTTACCAACCCCGAACATGTTTCAGCCTAAAATGGATATGGAATCTGACGCAGAAATCGACTTATTTTATGATCAGATCAAAAGTAAGTTAGATAGACTGGCTAAAAATCCCCAAGATGAAACCATCAACAAGATTTTAGCTTATAGCAGGTCATTATAAAATTTACACTAGTCAGAAAAGGTTGTTCCACAGGGTGGGGCAACCTTTTTTTATGGAAGATGGATTTTTATGGATGATGGGTAATTAGCAAATCCGCCATCAACCATTGACCATCAGCTATACCCCTTACCTCTTCCATTTTACCTCTCCCACAAATGGCTTAATTTTTACAATCCCTTAATATAAAAAGCGCTACCTTTACATAGTGTAATTTTAACACTAAGCGCATATGAACAAGAACTTACTCCCACTCACTTTAGGCGGTTTAGGCATCGGCATAACAGAATTCGTAATGATGGGTTTACTACCCGATATTGCAACCGATTTACGGGTGAGCATCCCGGAAGCTGGCCATTTAATTTCTGCCTATGCATTGGGTGTAGTAATCGGTGCGCCTTTACTGATCATGATTGCAGGTAAATATCCACCAAAAAAGATATTAATTGCGCTAATGGTGATGTTCACGGTTTTTAATGCATTTTCGGCGTTTGCACCTACTTTCGATACTTTATTTATAGCCCGCCTGCTTTCGGGACTACCTCATGGTGCATTTTTCGGCGTTGGTTCTGTAGTAGCCAGCAGGATTGCCGAAAAAGGAAAAGCCGCACAAGCTGTTTCACTAATGTTTATGGGTTTAACCATTGCAAATATCGTTGGCGTACCTTTAGGTACTTTTATTGGTCATAATTTCTCGTGGCGTATATCTTTTGCCGTAGTGGTATTTGTTGGCCTGGTTACTTTATTGAGCTTAAAACTTTGGCTACCTGCTTTAGAAGCCACCAAAAACCGCGATTTAAAAGCCGAACTGAGTTTCTTCAAAAAAAGAGATGCCTGGATCATTATTTTCATGATTTCGATCGGTACCGGCGGGCTATTCACTTGGTATAGCTACATAGCTCCTTTAATGACCGAAGTTGCAGGTTTTTCTTCAAATGCGGTAACTTATATATTAATGCTGGCCGGTATGGGTATGATGTTCGGCAATTATATCGGCGGTCGATTAGCCGATAAGTTCTCGCCGGCAAAAGCTTCTGCTGCTTTATTGCTTACTATGGTAATCACCTTAACCATTGTGCATTTCGTATCAGCGAGTCAACCGCTGGCTTTAATCATGACTTTTGTTACCGGCGCGGTCGCTTTTTCACTGGCTGCCCCTATCCAAATGCTCATGATCCAAAGTGCCAAAGGTTCCGAAATGCTAGCTGCATCCGCAAGTCAGGCAAGTTTTAACATTGGTAATGCACTCGGCGCCTTTTTTGGTGGCCTTCCGTTGGTATATGGTTTCGATTATACTTCTCCTGCATATGTTGGCGCTGCCATGGCCCTGATAGGTGCGTTCTTCGCTTTCTGGTTAATTAAAAGCAACAGTAGTAAACCAGCAACCGTAACTTTAGAAGCTGAAGAGAAAGAAGCCGAAGAAAACTACGTAGTGATGCATTAATTTTTTGCAATACGATCACGAAGCCTCCCATATCGAAGTCCTACACAGGCACCACAAAAGCTTTTAGCTTGATTAAGGTTTGCATTAAGGCCTAAAGTGAGTACCCATCTGCTGCTCACCATAAAATTAAACTTGGTTTCTGCTGATAAGCCAAGGGCGCGCTGCTTCACAATTTCATATACATCGCGACCGAACAAACAAAAGAAAGAGTTGCAGGTATTGTATAAAAACGCTCCACGGTAGATGCGCTCCGTGTAGGCCGGGCCAAGCCCAAATTGCACGTTGACGTATTGATTAAAGGTGTAGCTTTTACCTAAAATCAAGGCCAAATCTGAAACACCTGGTGCAGGTTCATAGCTGTATATTTGAAATTCAGACATTACAGACGACTTAAGCGCCAGATAATTGGTTTTACGCTGCAGATATAAATACACATCGGCATAACCACCGCTTTCGCTTCCTGGTCCAAAACCAATACCCAAACCATAATAAAATTTTTTCTTTTGATGCAGGGTATCTTGTTGGGCGAAACCAGGTGAGAACAGAAACACTAAACAACAAAGCATTAAATATTTCATAACATTAAATTTAGATGAATGGATAGCTTTAGGCAACAGTTCCCATTTTCTTCAGCAGCCTCAGGTGCGATTGGATTCCACCCCAATAGCTGGTAGCGTTTGGCTTAATACCGTGTTCCTGCAGTATCCGGTATAAAATCTGGCTGATTTCCGGATAAAAAGCATGGTGGTAATGCGGAAATAAATGGTGCGCAATATGGTTGTTAAAGCCGCCGAGAATAAAATTCGCTGTTCTGCTAAAGGGATGCATGTCGTTAGAACTTTTAATCTGGTTCATCAGCCATGATGTATTAATATATCCATCTTTATTGGTTACCGGATATTGCGTCGCCTCCACATGGTGTGTCATAAAAAATGTAAAGAGCAAAAACAGTGATTGCGTTAAATGCATTAGCAGAAAACCCAATAGTACTATTTGCCAGGATTGAGCGGAAAAACACATTGGCAACACCAGCAACAAGGTGATGTAGCTCATTTTCTGCACGACAAAAGAGCAATAATATTTAAAAGTCTTTTTACCAGCGTAATCATCTTTGCTGAATAAGATGACAAAGTCTTTTACAAAAATCCAAAACAAGGAATACGTGGTATAGGCCAGCGGCGCGTACAGATGTTGAAAACGGTGAAACCAGTAATATTTGCTATTAGGGACCACCCGGATTAGTTTAGATATTTTTAAATCCGAATCATAATCTACCACATTGGGCGCATAATGGTGCGAATTAACATGTCGTAATTTCCAAGCTTCGGCATGTGCACCCACTACGGTATAAATGGCTACGAAACAAATGTGATTAAGGCGTTTACTTTTAAAAATGGTATTGTGCGAAAAATCGTGCGAAAAGTTGAACGCAAAAAGCAAGGATACAAATCCATAGCATACAAAACAGCCCATAAAGCCAAACGGGCTGGTAATTTTATACAAGGCCAGGTAAAGCAGTGCCGTGAGTGAAAAGTACACAAGGAACTTAAATATAATGTGCCACATAAAAACTTCTTTATCGACGATTAACTCTTCATCTACACGCTCATATATTGCTTTCAGCAACTGACTATCAGCTGCTACCTGAATGTGTTTATCTTTCATATTGCGTCGGGATTAAATGCTCGTTTTTCCCCATTACTTTTAAAAACCTGAAGTGTGAGGCCAATGATTCGCCGTACGACATTTCCATATAGGTAAGCTTATGGTTTTTGACCAATGCCTTAAAAATCGGGATGATTTTAGGGTAATACACATGACAAACATTCGGCAGCAAATGGTGCACTGCATGTGCATTAAAACCACCCAGTGTCCAGTTTAAGAACTTACTTTCCGCATGATAATCTACAGAAGTAAGCAATTGCAGCATGGGCCAGCTCATACTCAGTTTGTTTTGCGCATCAGGCACAGGGTGTGATACATAATCGGATAAATGCGCAACACCCAATACAGCTACCAATAATATCGAAACAATAAAGTGGTTTAACAGAAAGGCCAGCAAAACTGTCGGCCAGCCAAAAGGCAACAGGGAAACTGGTAAAACAATCATATAGCCGACATATAAGAGCTTATACAGCACCAACTTTATGACTTCACTTTTTGGGATTTTAATTTTAATGGTGCGGCTCGATAAATTAAACAGCATCAGCGTTTCCCTTAAAAAGAACCAGTTTAGCGAATAAAAAAGATATAGAAATGGAGCATACAAAAACTGATACCGATGATACCACTTTAAGGGTTGCGATTCAGTCATCCTGAACAAAGGATTATTTAGTACATCTATGTCGCTACCTTCTACATTGGTATACAAATGATGCGATTCGTTATGGTTTTTGCCCCAAACGTAAGCATTGTTGCCCAGCAGATTAAAACTGAGCGAAAACAGCAATCGGTTCCAGAATTTACTTTTTACAGCTACTCCATGTACAGCATCATGCGAAACATTAAATGCCGTTAAAAGAAAAGAAAGCCCCATCAGCAGATAAAAAACATAAAATGCCAATACCGAGTGACTGGTAATCATTAAAACATAGAACAGGATATCCAATCCTAAGTAGAGAAATATTTTGAAAAACATCTTTGCATTCCCTGTTTTCTGCAATCCATTTTCAGTAAAATACTGTTCTATCTGCTCATTCAGTTCCTTGTAGAATGCCGAGCCTTCATCTTTTATAAATCTTAATTTGTTCATGGCAATATTTATTTAATTCTTTTTAAATGATAGGCTGATTGGGAAGAATAACTACCAGAAAAGATCAACAAAAATCCGCCTGAGCTATTAAAGATGTGATTTAGAATGAGCCCGCCATCATTCGCCAATCCAATCCTGGTCTTCTCACTCATTGTGCTTCCGCATAGATATGGGATACCTGTAGTTTCTACATAATGATTACCTAAATACAACAGGCCGGCAGGTCCTAGTTCTACTGAAAGCGTTACACTATCAAGAACCGCTTCGTCTTTTTTAAAAAGAAAAGTGATATTACTACTATCCAAAACCTTAACCGTTAGCAGTAAACCGGTCAAAGTATCAAAGTTGATTCTCCTTCCACTAATGTATCTGTGAACATTTTCAATTAAATATTCGCCTTGGGCCATTTTGGCTTCGCCTTCTTTATTATATTCCCAATCTGGTTTCAGCTGGTAGGTACCAGAAAGCTCCGATAAGTTCTTCTGCAATAAATCAATTTTGTGATGATTAATCATTTGATCAGAAAAGGAAGCACACCCAGAAAACAAAAAACATAGCACGACGGTAAAAATAGCGATGGTTGTTTTTCGATTAAATCCTTTGCCATCAGCATTGGGCTTCGTTGAGGTTGAGATTTGTCTATTCATTTTGATGCGTTTAAATTGTTCTACCAAAGCTAAAACACTCCACTCGCTCAAATAATCCTTAAAGATTACATCATAAGTCAAAAACAATCTATCAAGCACAAAACATCTCATGAAAAGTTATAAAGCATTAAACAAATTAATTTACAGCATGATAATCATTCAACTAATTATGAAAAATCCTTATATTCAACTTATAAATTAATCTTTCATGAATAATCAGCAGGATTTTTTTTTTGAAGCCATTAAATCGGCATTGCCCGAATACCAGAATATGGCGCAAAGCATAGCCGAAGAACTCGGCATCAGCACCAATGAGGCTTATAAAAAAATAAGGGGCGACAGTAACCTCACATTACAACAGATTATTAAACTGTCTGATTGTTTTAGCGTACCTTTTATATATAGTCCCAGGCAATCTTTATCGGTTACTTTTAGCTATCTAAGCGTAAACGAAGACCTGAACATGGTTAACTACCTTAAAGATTTACTCGACAATCTCAAAACCATTAAAAACAGCAAACAAAAACACATTACCATCACTACTGATGATATTCCGGTATTCCACTTTTTTAAATACCCCGAGTTAACCAGTTTTAAACTATTTTTCTGGGCAAACAGCGCCAACAATGTAGAAGTACCGTTCAGTTCAAACTTTCTCTCTGATGAAATTATTGAAATTTCTAAAGCACTGCATGCCACTTATCTCGAAATACCCAGTACCGAAATATGGTCGAAAGATACCATAACCGGCACCTTAGAACAGATTAGATATGCCTTTGAAGCGGGCCACTTGAGCGATCCCGAACTGGCCGTTAAGATTGTAGAACAGGTAAAATATTGCCTAACCGACATGAACATGTATGCCATAGGCAGTAAAAAAACGATCGACCCGAGCCATACCTTTAACTGGTACAACTGCGATGTGCTGGGCAGCATTGCTTACCTGGTCGATTTCAAAGACCGCATGGCTTGCTACAACCGCTTCAATACCTTTAATTATTTGCGTACCGAAGATCAGTCATATTGCCTCCAGACTAAAAAATGGATGCAGGGATTGATCATGAAATCAGTTTCCTTTAGCGGTCAGGGAGAAAAGCACCGCAATAAATATTTGTACAATGCCTTTGCCGAGTGCGATAAATTACTGCGGGAGATAAGCCAAGGGTAGTTGGCCAGTTTGCAGTTACCGATGAACAGTTTGGAGCTTGGGGCATAGAGTTTGGAGGCAGTTAACCGATTTAAACAATTAACCAGTTAACCAACTAATGAACCATCGAACAAGTTTATCTCTTATATTTGCCCATGCTTAAAAAAGAACGTTATAAACTTTTTGTAGAACATTTTTCGGCCAAGCAGCCAGATGCCGAAACCGAATTGCATTACAACAATCCGTACCAGCTTTTAGTTGCAGTAATCCTCTCTGCACAATGCACCGATAAAAGGGTAAACATGGTTACCCCTGCCCTTTTTCAACGTTTCCCTAATGCCAAAGCACTTGCAGAGGTTACACCCGATATTGTTTTCGATTACATCAGAAGTATCAGTTATCCTAATAATAAGGCTAAACACCTGGTGGGTATGGCCAATATTCTGCTTAACGAATTTAACGATGTTGTACCTTCGGGCATTGATGACTTGCAAAAGATGCCAGGTGTTGGTCGTAAAACAGCCAATGTAATTGCATCGGTAATTTATAATGCACCAGCTATGGCAGTAGATACACACGTTTTCCGCGTGGCCAACCGCTTAGGTTTAACCAACGGCAAAACGCCTTTAGCAGTAGAAAAAGACCTGGTTAAAAACCTGCCAGAGCACGATATCCACATTGCCCACCACTGGCTTATTTTGCACGGGCGCTACGTTTGTGTGGCCAGGAGCCCCAAATGCGATGTTTGCGAAATCACCTACATGTGCAGGTATTTTGAACGACTAACCGCCCAAAATGAAAGAGACAAGTTAAAAGCTTAAAAATTATTTTCACATTACTATTGACATTAGCTAAAAAACATTTACCTTAGCTAAATATATTAGTATTTTAAATATCAACATTCAAGTATATTAGCCGATAATCGATTATATTTACGCCGTAATGAAAAAAGAAATGAGCAACGCAAATCCAGATAAATTAAAAGCCCTTCAGCTTACTTTAGACAAGCTCGAAAAATCGTATGGTAAAGGCACTATCATGAAACTTGGCGATACCGCTGTTGAAGCCATAGAATATATTTCCACAGGATCAATAAGTTTAGATATCGCTTTAGGTATTGGCGGTATTCCAAAAGGGCGTGTAATAGAAATTTATGGCCCGGAATCTTCTGGTAAAACCACTTTAGCAACCCACATTATTGCCGAAGCGCAGAAAAAAGGTGGCATTGCTGCTTTTATTGATGCAGAGCATGCTTTCGATCAGTTTTATGCAAAAAAATTAGGTGTAGATACCGATAATCTTTTAATCTCTCAACCAGATAACGGTGAGCAGGCACTAGAAATTGCCGATAACCTGATCCGTTCAGGGGCTATTGATGTAATTGTAATTGACTCTGTAGCTGCTCTAGTTCCTAAAAGCGAGATTGAAGGTGAAATGGGTGATAGTAAAATGGGTTTACATGCCCGTTTAATGAGTCAGGCCTTACGTAAATTAACCGGAACAATTTCAAAAACAGGATGTTGCTGTATCTTCATCAACCAGTTGCGCGATAAAATTGGTGTAATGTTCGGCAACCCCGAAACTACAACCGGTGGTAACGCTTTAAAATTCTACGCATCAGTACGTTTAGATATCCGCCGTATTTCTCAGATCAAAGATTCTGACGAAGTTTCAGGTAACCGCGTTAAAGTTAAGATTGTTAAAAATAAAGTAGCTCCTCCTTTCCGTATTGCAGAATTTGATGTGATGTTTGGTGAAGGCATCTCTAAAAACGGTGAGATCATCGATTTAGGTGTTGACTTCGGCATCATCAAAAAAGCAGGTTCATGGTTCTCTTATGGCGATACCAAATTAGGACAAGGCAGGGACGCAGTAAAACAACTGTTGAGTGATAACCCTGAGTTAGCCGAAGAACTGGAAGCTAAAATTAAAGCCGAAGTAACCGGCGATAAGCTGGTAGAAGAATAAGCCTTCCGGCGCTTCAATAAAACATAAAAATGGCCTCCTGAATCATATTCGGGAGGCCATTTTCTTTTAAACAGATTGATATTAAGAAATGCTTTGCTTAGTTCTGACTAAAAATAGCATTGAAATCTTTGGTTACATAAACAATAACCAGCAATGCTGCTACAACCAAAACACCAAGTATAATTACACCCCAGCTCCCTTTAAGTTTGTTTTTATCCTTCCTGATTAGCCAATACAACAGACCAATTAAAGGTACCGCACAAACAATCCAAAATATTAACGATGCTCCACTCATATAATTTTATTAGTCCGAAGTCAGAGGTCCGAAGTCGGAAGATTTAATTGGCCGTTTAAATTGCCAGTTATTAATTATTTCTATTCTTTTTTACAACAAAGGTACAAACTCAGTTGGCAGTTTACAGTTAACAATAAACAAATCATCAATGAATAGTTTGCAATTACCGATGAACAGTTTGGAGTTACGAGCCAGTTAACCGATTTATACAATTAACCAGTTAACCAACCAATAAACCTTTAAAATTCCATCCTTGCCATTGGCGATACTTCCTGCCCTACAAAATCTTTTGCCAAAAACTTGTGGTAGCCTGCAATGCCAATCATACCTGCATTATCTGTACAATACTGAAACGCCGGCACATAAACTTTCCAACCCAGCTCATCAGCGGTTTGCTGTAAACCATCGCGTAGGCCTGAGTTTGCCGAAACACCGCCAGCAATGGCAACTTCATTAATACCAAACTGTTTTGCTGCTTTTTTTAACTTATTTAATAAAATTTGCACAATACTATGCTGCACCGATGCACAGATATCATCTAAATGATCAGCGATAAAATTAGGGTTTTCCTTTTCCTGTTTCCTGATAAAATACAAGATAGAAGTTTTAAAACCGCTGAAGCTAAAATTCAGCTCAGGTATTTGTGGTTCAGCAAATTTAAACGCCAGCGGATTTCCCAGTTTAGCATGTTTATCAATTAAGGGGCCACCCGGATAAGGTAAGGCCAGCAATTTAGCCGTTTTATCAAAAGCTTCTCCGGCGGCATCATCAAGCGTTTCGCCAACAATTTCCATATCGAAGTAATCTTTCACCAGTACAATCTGTGTATGCCCACCCGAAACGGTTAAACATAAGAAAGGGAAACTCGGTTTAGGATCATCGATAAAATGCGCCAATATGTGTGCATGCATGTGATTCACAGAAATTAAAGGTATATTTAAGGCTAGTGCAAATGATTTTGCAAAAGAAACGCCAACCAAAAGTGAACCCAGCAAACCCGGCCCTTGTGTAAAAGCAACGGCATTAATGTCCTGTTTTGTAACTTTGGCATTAATTAAAGCCTGCTGCACAGCGGGCACAATATTTTGTTGATGTACCCTCGAAGCCAATTCAGGGATTACACCACCATAATTTTGATGAATTGTTTGGTTTGCAATAACATTGGCAGTAATTTTGCCGTTGTTACAGATAGCAACTGAAGTATCATCGCAAGAGGACTCGATAGCAAGTATAACAGACAAATTATTAATATTTAAGCTGCAAAATTATTAAAAAACTATTTAAAATACTCCTTTGGGTAATTGCATCAATAATTTTGCTGCTCGCGCTTCTTATTTTTTCACTACAATTTAAGCCTGTTCAAACTTATTTTGCGCAGAAAACTGCTGCATACTTATCAAAAGAGCTTAAAACCACCATATCAATCAAGAGTCTGTACATCAAGCCTTTTAAATCTATCGTACTCGAAGATTTATTAGTACTCGATCTTCAAAAAGACACTTTACTGAGCACACCTCAATTTATGGTCGATATTAACCGCTTATCTATTGATAAACGCATTATTGATATCAGTACGGTTCAGATCAACAACGGCCGCTTTTTCCTAAAGGATTTCAAAGATAAGTCTTCTAACCTCGATTTCATTATAAACTATTTCGATTCTGGTAAACCTACTGTAAAGAAAAAGAAAAGCAAGCCTTACGATATTAAGCTGGGCCGTATTATCTTAAACAAGTTTGCTTTCAGGTATAAAAATTTCGCTGCCAAAGATACCACCCTGGGCAAAAGTGTAAATTTCGAAAACGTAGATGTTAAAGAACTTAGTGGTATTTTTGAGGGGCTCGACACTAAAAACCACCTGGTTAAAACGAATATCAAAAATTTAACACTGAAAGAAAGAAGCGGCTTTTACCTTAAAAACCTTACCGCACAAACCACCATCGATAGTAATGCAATTGAGTTGAAAAACCTGTTACTCGAAACTAGCCAGAGCCGCCTAACCAATTACTACCAGATGCGGTTTAAAAGCTACAAGGATTTTAACCACTATGTAGATAATGTACGCATGAAGGCTATCTTTAAAGACAGCCACCTTACCTCTAGAGACGTTGCTTTTTTTGCACCCGAGCTCAGCACTATGAAACTCGATCTAGATGTTGACGGGCAGATAACAGGTCTGGTAAATAACCTTCGGGCTAAAAAGCTTTCGATAAAAACAGGAAAAGCCACTTACATTAAAGGCGATTTTATATTAAAGGGATTACCCAAGTGGAAAGAAACCTTTATGGACCTGAACATTGAAATGGCCGCCACCAATAGGACCGATCTGGATGAAGTATTGGCTGGCATTACAAACAGCAAGAAACAAATTGTTCCGGCAATTGTAAATAAATTTGGTAACATTAACTTTAACGGAAGTTTCACTGGTTTCCAGAACGATTTTATTGCCTATGGCGAGTTTAAAACTAAACTAGGCCGTATTGTTTCGGATGTAAACATGAAGATCGATAAAAATGATATTCCTACCTACACCGGAAACGTAAAGAGTTATGATTTTAACCTCGGCAACCTGGTTGAAGAAAAAAGCCTGGGCCGTATCAGCTCTTCGTTATACGTAAAAGGTCGTGGTACTGAACTCAAAAACCTCACTGAGAAAATAAACGGCGATGTAGATTATATCGATTTTAACAATTATCGCTACCACAATGTAAAAATCGACGGAACCTTTGATAAAAAATATTTCGACGGTAAGCTGAGTATAAACGACCGAAACGTGAAACTGGTTTTTGATGGCGGTGTTAACCTCAACCCCAAGTTACCGGTATTTAATTTCAACGCTACCATTTCTAAAGCTCGTTTGAAAGCCTTAAAGCTGCTAAAAGATTCGCTGATGGTAGATGCGAAATTTAAAACCAATTTTTCGGGCACCAACCTAAACAACATTTCGGGTAAATTATTAATTGAAGAAGTTAGGCTTCAAAACCCTAAAGGTATTTACAGTGTCGATTCGGTGCAGTTAACCGCCAATGGCACTGGCGCTAACCGTGTACTCGATATCCGTTCAGACATTCTGGATGCGGGCATTCAGGGTGAATACGACCTAAACTCTATTGTTTCTTATTATAAGGCGATTGCCAAAACCTATATCCCCTCGTTAAAGGCCGATATTTTTAAATACAAAAACCAGATTTTTAAATTTAAACTGCTGATTAAAAAGTTCGAGCCTATTGCGCAGATATTTATTCCGGGCCTAGAACTGGAGGAAGGCGCAACGTTTAACGGAGATTTCGACTCGCGAAACAATACCGCTGCACTGAATGGTTTTGTTAAAAAACTGAAGTATAACGGCATTGTGGTAAACAACATTATCCTCGATGAAAATACCACTCCTCAGCAACTCCAGCTTATTGTTACCTCCGATCGGGTACAGCTAAACGACAGTTTGTTTATTAAAGATGTAAACGTTTCGAATATCCTGCGCAACGACAGCCTGGCTTTCAACGTTAAAATGTCGAACGCCGATGAAGACAACCAGCTCGATTTAAACGGTTTGGTCGAATTCACCAAAAATCAGGACACCACAGCCCGCCTGAGCGTGCTTCCTTCTATTTTAAAAATCAACAACGAAGAATGGCGCATACAGGAGAAGGTACGTATTGTGCTCAACAATGGCAAAACCGAGATCACCAATTTTGACCTAACCAACGGAAAACAGCAGTTAACTATCGACGGATTGATTTCAGAAGATCCTAAAGATTTAATTACCGTAGGATTTAAAGATTTTAACCTTAAAACGCTGAACCCTTTTACCAAAGGCGCCGGTATTAAACTGGGCGGTAATGCCAATGGAAAAACCAATTTGTACGGCATCCTCAAAGCACCACGCGTAAACGACGACCTAAAAATAGATTCACTGAACTTTAACGATATTTATATTGGTACCCTTACCGATACCTCATCGTACAACAACGCCACCAATAAAATTGATGTGTTTACACGCATCGTGGCCGAAGATTCTGAAACTTTTAAACTGACCGGAAACCTCAACCTGAAAGAGAAAGAAATTGACCTATCTATAAAAATGAACGAAAGTAAACTCACTATTTTAGAGCCTTTTGTAAAACAACTGGTATCTAATTTAAGAGGAAATATTTCTGCCGATTTAACGGTTAAGGGCAAATTTGATAAACCACAAATTAACGGTACTGTAGCCCTCGATAAAGGACAGTTGATGGTAAATTACCTCAAAACCACTTATGTAATTACCGATGAGGTACAGGTAAGCAATAGTGTGATTGATTTGGGAGAAGAATTTAAACTGGCCGATTTAGAAGGCCATGAAGCTACTGCAGAAGGCACTGTAGACCTGAACAACATTAACTACCCTACCCTTGATGTTAAGGTAACCGCCAACAGCTTAATGGCCTTAAATACTACAGCAAAAGATAACTCGGTTTATTATGGTCGTGCGTACGGCACAGGGGTATTTAAGTTTACAGGGCCTACCAATAAAATGAAAATCGATATTAAGGCGAAAACAGAGAAAGGAACAGTTTTCAATTTACCTTTAAACAGCTCGGAAACGATATCGGATAAAGATTTCATCAATTTTGTAAGCCGCGATTCAACAGTTGCAGTTAAGAAAACAACCAATTTTGATGGCTTAACGTTAACTTTTAAATTAACTATCGACCCCAATACCACAGCCAATATTTTTACCACACTAGGTAATTTGAGTGGAAAGGGTAATGCAGAACTGAACCTGAACATCAACAGTTTTGGAGATTTCGAAATGTCGGGCGATTATATTATTGAAACCGGAAGTTTCGATTTTACAGCCCAGGAAGTAATTAATAAGAAATTTGAGATCAGACAAGGCGGTACCATCCGTTGGACAGGTAACCCTACTGCCGCGCAAATTAACCTCAAAGCAGTTTATGCGCTTAGGGCAAGTTTAAACGATTTGTATAAAGCGGCCAACCGCGATGCGAGCAGCAATGCCAACCAAAGGGTAAATACCGAGGTAGAAATGGGTTTAACTGGTCTTTTATTAAAACCGGAGATTAAACTTGATATCAATTTCCCCGCGCAGCCTTCTATTAAAGAGGAGTTGCAAACTTATTTCAGTGATCAGAACAACCTGAATTTGCAGGCCTTCAGTTTAATTATCAGAAGAAGTTTTGCACCTGGAAACGGTGGCCAGTCAATCGGAAACCAATTGAGCTCAACCGCTACGAGTACAGCAACTGAACTGGTATTTAACCAGTTCAACAACGTACTTTCTTCTTTAAACTTAAACTTTGTCGATCTGAACGTTCGCTCGTTAAGCGAGGCCAATGCATCATTTAAATTCTTTAACGACCGTCTGATTATTAATGCGGGTATTGTAGATCGTAACAGCGTAAACGATTTTACCATCATCGATTTTGGTAAAGACAATGTAGGTAGAGAAGTTGAAGCTGTATTCCTGATCAAGAAAGATGGAAGTTTAACCATTAAAGCAGCCAATAAACCACCTACACAACAAAGTATTTTCTTAAACAGCGGTATTAGTCCAACGGCCAATGTAACGTCGTTTGGTTTGGTGTACACCCAGCAGTTTGATACGTTTAAAGAGTTTATCCAGAAAATTTCAGGCTCGTATCGCCGTAACTTAAAAAGGAAACAAAGCGAAGCACCGGTTAAAACCAATAAATCGCTCAATAAAGATGTGATTATTAATCAAACGAAGGGAAACCAAAGGAGGTAGATTTTAGTCAATGGCCTATAGTCTGATGGTTTATAACCAGCTAAAATAAGACCGAATAACAAAGCTATCGATCCATCACATATAAAAACAAAACTGTAATGCTGAACGCAGTGAAGCATCTCTTAATTCTAGACCACCTGTTTCAGCTTGCGCGCGTTTCTAACGCGTGCAGAAATAGCAATACGATTGTATCGTACGAAGAAGTGTTAAAAACGCTAAGCCAATCACACACTCGTTAAGAAACAAGCCTGAACATATTCACAAAAAAGGCCGGCAATATGATGCCGGCCTTTTCAATAATTTATAATTAACCTCAATCATTTTCCAATAATCAAAACTGAAAATAGTCAAAGCCAACCAAACTATCCTTTCATGATAGAATGGCCCATTTTATCTCTTTTAGTAGTTAAATAACGTTCATTGTGTACGTTACTGGCAATTTCGATCGGAATGTTTTCTATCACCTCCAAACCATAGCCAATTAAACCAGCCCTTTTAGTTGGGTTGTTACTCATCAGGCGCATTTTGGTTACGCCTTCCGATCTTAATATCTGTGCACCTACACCATAATCACGTTCATCACCTTTAAAACCAAGTTTAATGTTGGCTTCAACAGTATCAAAACCTGCATCCTGTAAGTTATACGAACGCAGTTTATTAATCAGCCCAATACCTCTACCCTCCTGATTCATATAAACTACAATGCCTTTACCTTCTTTTTCGATCATCTCTAAGGCCTTATGCAATTGCGGACCGCAATCACAACGGCACGAACCAAAAATATCGCCGGTTACACAAGAACTGTGTACACGCGCTAAAATAGGCTCATCAGCAGTCCACTCGCCTTTTGAAATGGCTAAATGCGTAGCATTATTGTCCAATTGTGTATAAGCCGTCATTTTAAAATCACCCCAGGCAGTAGGCAAAGCAATGCTCACTTCCTGCTTAATCAGGCTATCTAAATTTAAACGGTAAGCAATCAGATCTTCGATTGATATAATTTTTAACTGGTGTTGCTCTGCAATTTTAAATAAATCAGGAAGACGGGCCATTTCGCCATCTTCTTTTAAAATTTCGACCAATAAACCAGCAGGTTTCATACCAGCCAAACGGGCTAAATCTACCGCAGCTTCGGTATGACCGGCCCTGCGGATTACCCCCCCATCTTTGGCAATTAAAGGGAAAATATGTCCTGGTCTGCCCAATTCTGCCGGATCGGTTTTAGGATCGACCAAAGCCAGCATGGTTTTAGAACGGTCGCTGGCCGAAATACCTGTAGTACAACCATGACCAACCAAATCTACCGAAACAGTAAAATTGGTTTCGTAAGCGGCTGTATTTTTACCCACCATCAAATCGAGGTTAAGCTCTTTACAACGCTCTTCGGTTAAAGGGGCGCAGATTAAACCACGACCATAAGTAGCCATAAAATTGATTACTTCTGGTGTTGCATTTTCGGCAGCCGTTAAGAAATCACCTTCATTCTCTCTATTCTCATCGTCGACAACAATAATCACTTTACCAGCTTTTATATCTGCGACAGCTTCTTCTATTGTGTTTAATTTCGTTTGCATTTTATATAGCATTATGGAGAAAACGCGGCTCATTAGCTTTTAACAAGTATTTATACTGCAGCGTTAACTTGTACAAATGTACAACCTTATTAAGCAATTTTTGGATTAAAATATCATTTGTAAGTAAAGGAAATGAGGTTACTTTTCCTTCTTTTTAAACACTTTAAGCAGCATCTGCTTGTAATAATTTACATCAAAAAGAGCCGAATCAACTGTTGCCTTATAAGTTAAAAAAGCAGCCAGTGGCGATAGCACAATCATGGCCATCCACATACCCACTATTGGGTTTAGGTTACCCTCCCTTGCCGATTTCTCGGCAACAGTGGTAATAATGTGATACACCAGGAAGAACGAAATGGCTACTACAACAGGTAAGCCCATCCCTCCTTTTCTGATAATGGCGCCTAATGGTGCCCCGATAAAGAACAGCAGGATACACGATGCCGCCAGGGTAAACTTACGCTGGTACTCTACCGTAGTGAAGATAATTTCGCCCGTTAAATCGGTTTGGCGTGGTGCCCAGTTGGGTACATGCTGCATAATATTGGCTACCACATTGGTGGCATTATCAAGGGCCTGCTTGCGCGATCCGTTTGGGATACTCTTCAGCACCACATCATCAATTTTAGCAGGTGCAGCCTTTATTTTGGTATAACCTTTGGTTACGTTAAACTGCTTAAAGTTACTGGTCAAATTCTCGATAGTACGCATATGTATCGTGTCGAGCTGTTTGGTAAGCGAATCGCGTTTGCGCACAATCCCTTTCAGGTTTAACATCGGGGTACTATTGCCAAATGCGTTAGGGTCGGTTGTGTTGCCATCAAACGACGACATATCGAAACGTGGCGCAGTTTCTTTAAATCTCCTGCGCGAGAAAACCTGCCTGGGGTTATACATCCCGTTGCTACTGGCCTGCTCCTCATACTGTACGCCGTTTTTAAGGCTCAGCACCAGAAACTTACCATCGGCAGTTTTTTCCATCTTGCCTTCTTTGGCCAAAATTACCTTCGGAATGCCATTATTTTCTTTATGATCGTAAATCATAATGTTATGCAGGGTACCGTCGTCCTCTTTCGAATCGACACGGATGGCATAACCCGGTATGGCATTATTAAACACACCTGGTTTTATCAGGAAGGAAAGTTTTTTGTTGCGGATATCGTACAACAGCGAACCAAACTTTAAATTGGCTTTGGGCAACATGTAGTTCGCAAAGAAAAACGACGATACGGTAAGGATTAAAATCACCACGAAAAGCGGGCGCATGGCTTTCTGCAACGAAATACCAGCCGATTTAATGGCCACCAGCTCGTAATTTTCGCCCAGCGAACCGAAAGTCATGATAGAAGAAAGCAGAACTGATAACGGCAAGGCCATCGAAACGTTTGCTGCCGAGGCATAATACATCAGCTCCAGAATGGTATACCATTCGAAGCCTTTGCCAATGAGATCATCAATCCATTTAAACAGAAAAAACATTAGCAAGATGAACATCATTACAAAAAATGTTGCAATGAATGGTCTTACGAATGCTTTTATTAATAGAAGATGTAGTTTTTTCACCCTACAAAGGTAAACAATGCGCAGATAATATTATGCACCCAAAACACTAATCAGGTAATCGATCTGGTTATCCCAGATTAATTTCTTCTCGGCCAGAAGCTCGTCGGTAGTAAAATCGGTAATCGAGAGGGCAACATCGTTGGTTAGTTCATCCTGCACAATTTCCATCTCAAAATAACATTGAGGCTCATCATCAAGCCATTTAAACTTTACCAGCTTATTTTCTTTAACCGAAACCATTTTCGCTTTCAGCTGCTCATCGTCCCATGTAAAAGTATATACCTGATCGCGGAAAACCACATCGTCGGCAAACCATTGCGACAAACCGTTGGGCTCGCTTATAAAGCTGTATAATATTCTTGGTGACGATCTAACTTCGTACTCTAGTGTAAATTTTTTCTTTTCTGCCATGTTAGTACACTACCAGAATAATTTCCGGATTATTTTAAATGTTATTTTTCTAAAGAAAGGTATTTTATTCTACATCTGCAACTCTTATCATTTTTTTGATTACTTACCCAATTCAACGGATTTAATAGTTGGTTATTGGATTAACCCGTTAATTGTTTAAACCGGTTAACTGCCTCCAAACTCCATGCCCCAAGCTATTCATTGGTAAATGCAAACTATCTATTGCAAACTGCATATAGTTAACTGCGCAACACGGTTTCACTCACCCCTGCAAACAAAAACAAGCCCAAATCATTCAACCAAAGCCGGATTAAAACTGGCCCAATTCATTTAAATTTACTGTGCTATAGTACTTTAAATGTTTTTTCACATTTATTTTTATTAGAATGTATATTTATCCTATATTTGCAGCTCTTAAAAATAACCACATCTGTATTTACGTTATTTAGTAAATATAAGTCCGGCGGGGTAGCTCAGATGGTTAGAGCGCAGGATTCATAACCCTGAGGTCGGCAGTTCGATCCTGCTCCCCGCTACTTAAGGAAACACCACATCATGGTTGTTTCCTTTTTTTATACACATAAAAATTTGATGGTCAGATCTTTACACCCCTACCATCTTTAGTTCGATTTTTACTAATAAAACCTTTGGACTTTAATGAAGTATAGTCTAAAAACTGAGAGAGGGACTATCCTCACAGCGTTTTTTCATGGTTCGACTTTCCCTTAGGGTTAGAGTCATTTCGACCATACTCATGTTTATTGTAATTCTTTGCTAAAAGATATAAAAAGTCTAATATAACACTAGTCTCATTATCATTCACTTGCATCCCACTTTTAGCCAATATCGCGGCGGCCCGCTTAACTGACATCCTTTTATCTACAAAATTCATACCTATAAATTGACTTAACTTTCAATAATAATATCTTTGATAAACCACTGGCCATCCCTAAGGAAAAGTCACCTGTTTGGGGATCAAGCTTAACGGGAGGAAACAAACTCACTAGATGCTTTTTATCAGCTATACCCCAATTTGAGTATCCTTGGAAAATGTCGATCAATGATCTTCCTCCCAGTTTACGTTGTTTTTCAATATTTCTTAATTTCACACGAATATCATCTAACTCTTTTTTCAAACCTCCAGAATTGGCTCGATATTCTCGTTTCAGTTCAGTATAGTCATCAAATTTCAGAATATCTGCTACAAATAACTTGCGGGCCTTAGAAATGAATGACTCTTGTTCTTCAAGTTGTCTTAATACTATTTTACGTTCATATAAACACTCTACTTTTTCAGTGTTTATATTTGAGTCTTCTAGAATACGATTAAATAATTCGGCCGCTTTATCTGAAAGTGCCAACTCCTGAAGTTTTTGCTGATAACGATCATTGAGCAAATGGGCATTAATCCTTGTTTTACATTTTCCACGACAATGGTAATATGGATATCTTTTTGTTGAGCCACGCGAAAAACTTCCACAGAGTTTGCGCCCGCAAATAGGACAAACTAAAAATCTTGTTAAAAAAAACATCGTTTTTAGTTCATCTGTGCTACGCGTGATTTTTCTTTTGGTATTTATGATACGTTGAATATCATAAAAAAGAGCCTGAGAAATCAATGGTTCATGTATACCTTTTATCATTTGTTGCTCCTGAGAATTTAATTTTATCGGAACAAGACCGCAGTAAACAGGATTGCGAATGATCTTTGAAAAATTTGAACTTGAACATCTAAGCCCTTTTGCATTTGCCATCCTTCTAATTTCCTCATTACTATAAAGGTTTTTACCGAGTTGTTGAAATGCCCACCTGATAATGCTTGCTTCTGGTTGCCTGGGGGCGATAATTTTTTTCCCATCAACAGCTGTCAAATTAACGAAACCAAGAGGGGCCTTGCCAGGATATCTACCCAATTGCTTTGCTCTACGGATACCATTCGCAGTATTCAATGCTCGTCTAGTATTTTCTGCTTCAGGTACTGATAGATAAACAGCAAGCATTACTGAACTTTCTGGTATAGTAAGGTCAACCGGTTGGTCGATAGCCATTGCTGTTGTGTTGTACTTTCGCAATATTCCTATCATTTCATAGGCATATTGAATGTTACGACTAAACCTATCCCATTTTACAAATAGAATGTTATTTTCTTCTTTATTCGATTTCTTTCTGATTATTGCAATTAGCCTTTGCCATTCAGGTCGATTGAAATCTTTCGCCGAAAAGTCTTCCCGAAATACTCCTTTAACAACTATATTGTAGCACTCACAATATTTTAATAAACGATCTTCTTGTTCAGGTAAAGAATAACCTTTTCTTTTTTGTTCGTCTGTACTGACACGAACATACAGGTAAGCTGTTTCCATAAGAATAGTGCATATTTTTTTTAAAAGTTTAGCATTTTTTCCAGAAAGTGTATATTTCGGCAAATGTAACCCATCCATTCCGCGCCAAAATGGCTACTGGTCCGGCTACCGGAAATGGTAACATATTACCAAAGAGAATAACAAATATAAAAAATTCATTCAGGTACCAGATTCCTCCACTCAAAACGTCTGTTTGTACTTTTCAAATTAAAAAGCCCGTCAATCTACAATTGTAATACCTGACTTTTTTATTGTCCGCAAATAAACCTGTTTAATCAACTTAAACTCGCAGGAATTGCCCCTTATCTTTCGGATATATTGGCTCTTAGAAGCTGTAATTTAACGTAAAAATGTTACGTATAATTTCTATATCCAAAAGATTAAAATTAGGTTTAATATGCCGAAAGGCTCCTTTAATTCGGAATATAGGTAGCATTTTGTCCGGAATCACTGGCTAAATTGTTTCGGAATAAGCAGCTACATTCTCTGAATTTCCCACTCAGCATCTTTAAAAAGTGCATGGGACTCTATAAAGAACTTTAAATTATTCTTGATAACATTTGATTTCTTATTCATCTGCAGTATTTTTCTTAGCTATAATTTCAAAACCTTTTCTTACCATATCAGGGAAACAAAAAATTGGTAATTCCGACTTATTTTCCGCAAGATACAGCACAGGTATTACGTTAGAAGTAAGTACGACAGACTGAATTTCATAATTCTCCGGGTCTTTCACAAATTTCGTTAACTGATTTTTGTTGGCTTTTAACCAGGTATCCCGGTTAAGATGTTTAGCTATAAGTCCTGATTTACCGTCTTTACCAATATAATTATCCAATTCTGTTTTCATTTCATGAATAACTCTGGCGCTAACAGTATTTTTACATTCAATGGCATAAATGATTTTTCGTTCGTGATCTATGGCCATTACACCTACATCACCATAATTTCTATCCGCTATCAAAACACCCGTCTCCTGAATAGTTACTTCATAATCAATAACCTCAAGTTTAGTGTTGTTTTTTAACCAATTGACAACCTGCTGCCTATAGCGTTTACCTTTTCTATGGCGAAACGAAGTAAGCACATCCCTTTCAATCGGCCCACCTTCTTTGACGACTAATCGTCCCCCTGTTATCAAACTCGTCAGATTATCATAGGCTTTTAAAACATGCCGAAAGCCCCAATGATAAAATGTTTGGCCGTTGTCAGGATGTGTGATTTTGATCAAAGGTCTCCGATTGTAACTTAATGCCCTATTAAAGCGCCAGGGCATGATGTCTTTACTTGTAAAGCCTTCCGGTGCTTTATCTAAAGACTCACGTTTTTCTAAGGTCAATAACTGCAGCCCAGTTAATAATTCTTTCTCAGTAACAGGTGTGACAAAATCCTTTTGGATTTCGAGCAGAAATTTTTCCTCTACAATAATCATAAATGATTCGCCCGCACCCATCCCCATTTTAATTAGATTTCCGCAAATGGCGGTTAAAGTTGTCAGTGTAACGCCCCATTCATCAAAAAACGCCTTATCCGTAACCGAATTATTTACCAGTATTTTTCCATCATCCTCTGGTGCATCTCCTTCGGCTTGTAGCATGGCATGTACTTCGCTTTCAGTTCTGGCCAGATGGAAAGGCCGAAGATAGGTTTCAAAAAAATCGTGCGAAACATAAAGACGGCCAGAGGGAAGCAGCCCCATTTCAGGATCATTTAACCTTAGGTCGATAGAATCGGCGATGTTGGCATAATGGATCACCTCAGACATTAAAGCGATCAATTCATCCATTTCATCTAAATTTATCGGTTTTGCACCGGACGGCGGTTCAGCAGCTATAAATTCGATTAGGCATCGACAAGCCAAGGCGGTAGGGATAATTTCGCTGTTCTTTTTTTGCAGGTCTACGACTGCAGTAGGGAAATCACTATAACAAGCAACCTGATGAGGTAATCTTAAATCATTTTCAGCATCTTCCTGTATTAAACTTTCATTTAGAGTAATCAGCCATTTAATTAAAGAGTATAAATTAAAGCCGCTTATTTTTCCACGGATCTGACTGATTAATGAATCAACGATGGTCAGACAAAGTTTGTTCTTTTCTTTAGATGTTTTGATTTGTTCTGGAATTGGTTCAGTAAGGCTTAAGTTGGGGATCAGATAATCGTCCACCAATGCTTGATCTGCTTCATACAAATGACGCCGGAAGCCAGTACCACGGGTATCTAACATTGGGTTTTGATCACCATCCCCAATAAGGATCATTTTTGCATGACCAGGCGACATCACTTCGCTAATTACCTTTTCGATTTCATCATCACTTAGCGTTTCCTGTTTGTTCTCTTTCAGCAAAACATTGAAGGCTTTTAGCACGGTACGCATAATTGTTCGCTCTCCATTATTATGACCTTCAGCAAGTGAGGGTATCAATGTTAAAGGAAGTTCGACTGTAATAATACGCCCTTCGACGATAAACTCTAAAATTTCATCTAATAATTCTTTAGGCCAATCGGCAACATTAGTATTGGTATAAAGGCCATTATGCAATTCCAAAACGATTTCCACGGGATACCTTCTGATTGAATTTAGTTTTTCTTGCAACACTTCCCCAAACTTCAGCAACCAAAAAGCCACAGCTTCAGTATATAGGCCGATTTGATCATGTTCCGATTTGTTACCGGCTTGTTTGTTGACGATCCAACAAGGAAAATCAAATGATTCTATCAACCTGACATTCTCGGTTGACCGTTGTTGCTGTCTGTAAATAGGAGCATATTTACTTGCACGTCTAACCGGAACATCAATTGGTTTATTATCAGCGTATCGCCGTGCAGCATGTTCATCACGAAAGACGGTCACACGCCGTTGATAATCGGTACCTACCCCCATAAATGAAAAAAGATCGGGCATCTCGTCTCTTGGCAACATAGAACCCTGGTTTTCTAAATAAAGTACGTATAAATCTAATGACGAAGCAGATGGCATAAACCGGGTAGTTTTTGCAGCTCTTCCATAAGCTTTAGCAAATTTCCAAAGCGATAAAGGTTCCAATCCACCTTCGAAAATGATTTTTTCAAAATCACTGAAAGAAAAAAATAGAGTTTGATTGCCTTCCTCCGGTTTCGGCCAGGCATACATCGCGTGACTGCCTATACCACCAGCGACAAATAAGGTCAACACCTTCATTTCCTGCTTTTCCGGCAACTCATTGAGATACTTACTTACAACATTATTTCTATCGTTTATTGTTTCCTGTTTTGTCACCACCTCAGCTTCCGAATTTATGAATGCCATATTCAGCTCAGCTTTTATCTGTCCTTTGATTAATTGAACATAAGCTAGTTTATTCTGGTCGATTTGAAAAACGCTCTCTATAAACCTTTCAGGGGAGACGGCCACGGGCAGAGTTATATTAGTTTCTGACCAGCCCATTTCGTTAGCGTATTGGAGGAATTTATGCCATTGCCAGTCGTGATAAGCAGCAAGTAAGTTTTCTTCTTCACCCATTTCTGCAGCCAATCGTTTAATATAATCTGCGAGTGCCTTTGATAAAGTTGCAGGTACTAGGCAAATAATTTCATCACCGTCATCATACAACGGATACGGAAATATGGGTGAATCGTAAGGATCGTGACTATCTCCCAAGTCTTTTGTATTGATCAAGAATTCATTTATTGTTTCGACAGGGATTTTCCAATCATTATACATCCCTTCCAAATAGCTCTTTTCGAAACGGACGGCTGATAAAAGAATATTAAACACTTCAAATTCAGGAACAAAGATCGGTCCATCATCATCTTCTTCTATCGCATATCGACGTAAACCGGTTTGATTAACCATGATCTCGCTTATTAAAAGCAATAAAAGAGAAGCTTCCCTCACTTTATCTTTGAAGGACTCCTTAAGCTCATTGGAAATTGTAAAAATACTCTCCAGAAACCCATTCAGAATTTCAGTAGCATCGGTGTTAATTCCTGGTAGTACGCGATAATTGCCACCGTAAAAGGCAATATTCTCGACAAAATGGTTTACAGTAGGATCTTCCATACTGTCAAACTGCAAATGCTTTTCGAAAAACTCCTGTATATCTTCCCAGCTTGCCCGCTGTTCACTCTTTATACCATTGCGCAGAATATCGTATGTAAGTTCTTCCAGTCGAATATTTTTGCCGTGATTTTTTATTGACAGCTGCAATGCTGCTGAAACAGCCAATAATTGTGATTTATCGAACCCCTTAATAAAGTTACTTATTGCTACCAGATCAACAGAATACTCTTCCGCTTCGGTATCCATATTAAAATCCCCCTGACCGTGGCATTCTGTAAATTTTCTTCCGCTGCCGCATGGGCAGTCATCGAACATAGTTGCTTCCATATCTTATATAAGTAAAATTACAACAACTGGCACCATTTCCTTTACCTAAAATATAGAACTTATTAATTCCGCCAAGTTCTCAGTGTGAGTATATAAGGAAAATGGCCGCGCGTTTCGCATTGAAGTTGACACCCTGTTTCATTTTAAGCTAATCACCCATTTCAGGGCAAGTCGGCCGTTTTGATCTTCTGATCAAAATTTTTCAATGTATTCTTCCTCAATAACTTTTCAAATTTGCGGTAAATAAAAGGTTCTAGCGTAGCATCTCTATGCGAGACAACTCTTTTGTGATCTTATTATTGATTTAAGCCAATCATATCGCTTTTTTTTGAAATTTAAGTTGTTCCTTTTAACTTGGGACATGTAAATGCCCGGTTTTAGAAGAACATCGATCTTGAGTTAGACCTGGCGGGGTATGCGATTAAAAAAAGGAGTTTGGTGCCAATATTTATATTTGTTGGGAGGGAAAGTAACATTATATATTACTTCAGGCAACTAAATTGGCGACCAACTTGACCTGAAAGAGGGGTTACATTTGATGAAATATACAATTGGAGAAACTAATTCATATATTAACACAATAAAACAACGTAAGCCAAATGAATAGCAAAGACTCTCCACTTCAGGTACAAACGCCAAGCCAAGGCTGGAGACAGTTTTTGACTGCCAGAACAAGAATGCTTGCCGCCTATGATATAGCAAAAGACCAAGGCAGTAACAGTTCGGTAAAAACGAGGCATGGCCTTGTCGCAGAGGCAGAATTTAGAAAATGGCTAAACGAATTCTTGCCGAAACGCTATGGCATTACATCTGGATTCATCATTTCACCCGGTATTTCGAATTCCGAACACATGGTGCACTACGACGTGATCATATACGATCAGTTGGAATCACCTGTGCTATGGGTTGAAGATAATCCAGATTCCTCAGGTCAGGGAAGATCGCTTGCGATCCCAGTAGAATATGTCCGTGCAGTAATAGAAGTAAAATCCGCATTTAATAAACAATCAGCCAAGAAAGCTGTCGAGCAGCTGTCAAAGCTGAAGCCGTTATTGACACGAGTCGATCCTCCGAACAGCCATGGTAAGCTCTATCTTCCAGCGAATTTCTTCTGTGCTACCGTATTTTTTGAGCTTCGAAAAGAAGATGAAAAGGATTTTGCAGCATTAGATGAACTAGTGAATGCCACAATGATCCAGAAATTCTTCGGTGGTGTCATACTCCGTGCAGAAACGGAATACAAACTCGATAGCGGAAAAATATTTTTCAGAAATGAAAATGTTGCAGTCGAGCCAAATAATAGCACTTCGCTGTCCTTTTGGTCCACATCAAAGTGCTTAAAATATAAAGACGATTCTTATTTCAGCCTATTATTGAACTACTCTGAAACTTATTTTTCAGAATTTGCATTTGACATCCTGGCTCTACTAAAAGGCACATATCAGCCACATGTCCTTTCCAGCTTGTACTGCATGGGCGCCACATACCAGGAAAAAGGCAGTTGCACTGAAACACGATACTTTGATCCCGAAGCGGTTAAAAGATACAATGAAGAAACAGCAGCGATCCTAAAGGCACAGGGATTTGTAGGTTTTGAACCGTTACCTTAAAAGTTGTTGGACCGGATCTCTCCAAACATTCTTTTAAAATCAGAAATAATCTATGAATTATCACAATTCCAGGTTTGTGTAAGCCATCCAAAACGCCAAAAATACATTCTGTGGAAGGCCGGCTTTCAATAGATTTTAGAAAAAATAGCCCGAATTCGCGTCGGGACCTCCTGCTCAGAAAACAGGTGTGCTGCTAGTTACACCACAAAACGATCTTTATTATACCCCAGTGGTATACCCGACCATACAGTCAGGTAACCAGGCGCCTCACCCTCCCCCATATAAAAAACTTTAAATGGTGGAGAGCTGGGGAGTTGCTCCTTTATGATTTTGGCTGGCGTGTTGCAGCCTTTAGGATCTCAAGATTTTGCGGGTCACAACGTTCAAAAAGATCATTGCGCCACTCGACAAAGTTAGTGATTTGGTCGCCTAAGACTTCACTTCCCATAAAATATTTTCTACCATCTTTTATAATGCCGATATACTTCGCATTATCATGTCTGTAAATGGCCGCTATTTGTGGAGCTCCGCCACATGCCGGATCACTAATTCCCTCCAAAGTTTCGGTAAAACAATGATAAACTGCACGGCTGGTGCCGAAATTATTATGCTTTGAAAGGTCATATTTGTTGTCCCAGATATCTAGAAACTCAGTGCGCCCACTACCCTCAACAGTAAGGATATCAGACTGTATTGGCATTTCTACTTTTTTAGATACGAATCCTAAAGCTGTATCCCAACTAAGGGTGAAACAATAAAATTCATTATCGATATCCCGAGTTCCGTAGATGATTTTAAATGATTTATTGATTTGTTGCTTTGGGTAATCAGCGAAGGAATTAGAAATGTGTTTGAACAATTGATCGAACTTATATTCGGCGGCGGAATCTATCGAGTAAATGAGGCCTGAATCGACTTGGGATACAAATTGACTCAATATATTCGAGGGGAAGATAACATCGCCGCAGAACCCTAGAACATCAGGATGGCTTTTCATTGCATAGACTTTCTGGTTTTGATCAAAGAAGGTTCGTCTGTTCCAGCTTATCCTACTATCCGAAACTATGTAAAGTGAGGCAACCTTGGGACCATGCTTTTTACAATCGACCCCAACCCAAGAGGCTAATAATGTCATTCTCAAAATTAATCAAAAGGATGGAAATTAGTTTCATGGTAATCCAGTAATTAAAAAACGACCGTTTTTCGTAACTTGGCGAAAGTAGCGCATATTATAAGGTTAGATATTTTGTTCATTCGACGAAAAATAAGCCAGTAAAACCAAACGCTGATTTTAGATTTTTTAAACGTAAAAACAGTTGTTTTAAAAAAATGAAAGATGCCCTAATTAGTAATTTAATATAAATAGTGTAGTGTGACATCTATAAAAGATATTATCAGATCTAACAGCCCAATACTTACTGGGCAAATAATTTTAGAGCTGCGCAAGGCTGGCTGGACTCAAAGTGATGATTCATTGCGCCAGCAGATTTCTAGATTAAAAGATGAAAACATCTTTCGGCTCCGAGGCTACTTTGCACATCGTCAGATCTTGTTTTATATGAAGGACGATTACAATAGCGATGAGTTTTCCGAGGGTTTAAGAGATGCGATAAAATCGGATGCTAAACAATATCACTATTTGTTAAATGCCCTGGAGTTTCATCGCGGGTTGCTTCCATTTGAACAGCTTGCATCATATAGTGTTAACCCGATCAGCAAAGTAAAGGGTCACGTAAGCTATGAATCGGCAATCGAAAAGCTCGAATCTCTTGAACTTGTTCGTAATACCTCAGAGGAAGTTTCGCTGAACGAAGTTCGTAGCAATATAAAACCAAATCCACGTCTTGCAATGGCTATACAGCTGGTTAAGGACACTTTGCTATTGCAATATAATGATTGGGCTAGGAAACTGGCCCTGACAAGTTATGATGCATCCAGTTTTTATTCGCCGTTTGGGAATTTTTGTTTTGCTTTTGTTGCACCATCGTATATTACTACGCTCACAAAGTGGAAGGAAGGTAAGCTTCTTCCTGGTTATATCGTTGCCGATATTATGGTCAACAATAACATCACGGTTGACCATGTAGAGTTTTTTATTAAAAAGGTAGATATTTTAAAAGCTCAAAAAAATACACCCAACTTCTTACCTTTTTTAATCGTAGACTCTGTTGATCCTGATGCACTAAATTCTCTTAAAAGCAATGGAATTATTGTAGGATTTATTAACCAACTGTTTGGCGATGAGTATTCATCGCTAATGAAATCTCTTATCAATACTGTTGTAAATGCCGGGGCCATCTTGAAAACCAACCCTGAGCAGTTTATTGATCTGATAAAAAAACTCAAATCTCTAGTAAGCGGCAAGACCAATAATTTAAGAGGGGACTTATTTGAATTGGCTGTCGGCTATTACCACTCAAAAATGGGATGTGGAACTCTTGATATCGGAAAGTTAATAACCTATGAACACCTATTACGGGAAATGGATGTATACGCAGTGTATGGGAACAAAATCGTAGTTGCCGAATGCAAAGGATATAATTATCCGGTTACGAAGTCTGAAATTGAGACTTGGAGAGATGACAAACTTAGCGTTATTAGGAATTGGATACTCGATCAGCCATCGCTCAATGACAAAGAAATACACTTCCAATACTGGTCAACCGGCGGCTTTAGCGACGATTCAAAGGTTGTAATCACATCAATGGAATCGACAAAAAAATATAAAGTTGAGTTTTACGACCCTATAAAAATAACGCAGACATCAGGGCTAGCCAAATCAAAAAAATTCAACGATATCATGCAGGATTATTTCTTAAAGCAAAGCTGATCTATCGATAGTTGGTGTGCCAATAAATACCGAACTAAGGTTCAAAATACTCTTGTTATTTGAAATATCCCCTTTTTATCTTGTTCTTTCCTCTTTTATTTGGCCAAGTATAGATACAATCTTTTTACGAAATTTAGTATAAATCTGAGGAGGTGTTTTGAATATGTATTCTTCTGCAGAAGCAAATTCCTCGTCGCTAAGGCCAGAAAGAAACCCAGATATGTTTTCAAGATTGTATGGTAATTTTTGCTTTTCTTTAAAATTTGGTGGAAGATCTGTCCAAATTACAGCATCAAAGCCAGGTCTGGTATTCCAAGAAATCAGGTTGCTTATGATTGATTCATTTGCGCTCCTTAAATTCTTTTCAGCGCTTACAAAATTGTAAAAGCCAATACGTTCGATTTTCGTTCCCTCTCTACTTTTTAGGTTTTCAATGGCTGATTCCAAATCTTGAAACTTAGAGGTCGCATACATTACTTTCACTTCTTCCCAACTTGGTTTTATAACCAATGTCAACCGCCCTCCCTGGCTCACCCTAGCGAATTCTATAGGTAATTCTGGACCATTTTCATGCCAAATATTATCTGCCAATATCAAATCACGCTGGTCCCAAATTAACGAGCCCCAGCCAAGTACAGCTATTTTCATTACTTTTTTTTTAAAAAAATTTAGATAAAATAACAATCGCACTATGGGCCTTGATAGTAGGGAATTAATGGAGGATTTTGCTCATTTCCAGATTCCATATAACGATGAAAAAAGTCGATTTTTATTTTTTTATCTGGTGGAATGTAGTTGTTTTCTATAATGATAATTTGAGTTTTGTCTAATACAGTACTGGCCACTTTATACAGCAAATCAAAAAAGCTTTTAAAAATATCTGAATTTACTTCTTTATCGATATTTTTCATGGGAGTATCTATAATGATAAATGTTGGCAACGGCAAATTGTTTTTGGATGCTACGATATGAATAGCCAAAAGAAAACAGCTATTGAAGAGAGTCTTTTTCCCACCGCTACCAGCATTGTAAAAATTCCATCTCAGATAGTCTTCCCCAGCTGGCAAAATATTCACTTCCCAGGTACTCCTGTTTATAGAAACCTTGTCCTTTTTGGATACGCCTGGCATGCCCACGTCATTCATTATTTTTAAAAATGTTTTCTCAAGTTCCTCAATAAGTTGCTCACCACGAACAAAATTTGCTGTTTCCTCATTTATCTTGCGTTTGAGTTCTCGTTCCTCTTTTATAATATCGATTGCTTCGTTCTCAAGTTTGGTGATCTCTCTAGGCATGACCTTCATGCGTTGAATGCTCTTTAATCTTTCGTTCAGTGTTGATACGGTATTGTCCAGAGATCTTACATTGGACAGGAAAACTGATTCATACTGCTTGAGATCGTGCTGGAGCTTTTGGTCCAACTCGCGTCTAATTTTCTGTTTTGCGCCAAATTCCTTTTTAGACTTATTTAAAGCCTTTTTGTGAAGGTCAATCGAAGATTCAAGCTCTTTGATGCGTTCGGTTAGGTCGATCTGGATTAACTCAGACTGTTGAGAAGCTTCAGGTTTATCAATGCCTACCGGAGATAAACAAAGCTTGCATGAGTCCTCTTGAACCTTTCTTTTGGAGATATTTGTACCACAATCGGGGCAGTTTACAAAAGCAATACCATGAAAAACGTTTGCAACAGTTTGGTTTTTGGCAACCTTAAATTTGGACGCGACCAATTCTGATTTTAGACTTTCCTGCTGCTCTATCCGCTTATCTATATCGATCACGCCTTGCTCCAATCTTGTGAGATCATCAATGATTTCTCGTATACTGTGCCTCAATTGGTCAACGGTATGAGTACTACTCGTATATCCTTGCTCGACTTTCTTTTTTTCTTCTTTTGCTTTTTCAAGCTTGTTTTTCGTTTTGGTTTCGAGAAGATTGATTTCATCTTCGTTGGAAAATTCAAATTTCTTCAAAAACTCGCGAAGCCCTTCGGCTGTTAGTTGTTTTGAAAAACGTTCCTTTTTCTTCTTTTGAAGTTTTTCCTGTAATTCAATCAGTTTCTGAGTTGAATACTGGAAAACATATTTCAGAATTTCTTTACTGCTTCTTGTTTTAGTTCCATCTTCTAGACGAAAGAACGAACTGTCGAGTTTGCTCTGGTCTAGGTAACAGTACCACATAAAATTTTTTAAGGTCAACCTCACCAATGAGCTACTCTCTTGATCATTCTTTTTTGCAGGGACACGAAGTACGTTGATATCAAGGAGGTAAAAGATGAGATCACTTAGGCTATAGACCTTATTTGCATAAACAGGAGCCAAGGCGGCATTAACAGGAACGTTAACGGCAAAAGATTTGCCCTGGTCATCCACGCAAGTTGCAGTAACGTTTGCTGAGCTAGCGGCATTTCGTTCCAAAAGAACTTTATATTTACCTACTCCAAGTTCTAGAGATACGCTTATTAGTTCCTTCTGAATGGCTATAGTGCGCTCGAGACTACCTCCAAGGCAAAAATTGATCAATCTTGCTATCGATGATTTTCCGGAACTTACCTTTCCATGAAAAAAAAGCACTTGATGGTCTAAATCAATAGTTTCCTGGCTTTTGCGACAGTTCAGGTTCAGCGAATAAAAGTTAATTTGCATCATATGATTTCTTTGCCATATTGAAGTGATACGATTTCTGGAAATGTAGAATAAATGAACCTCATCAAATTGGTTCCAGTAAAATCGAAATTTGTTTTAATGGTTCTCGATCGTTCGAATATATCAGTCAATTCTGAGGACTGCGCCAGCTGATTCGCGGTTTGTATACCTTCCTCTGTAATTCCTAAAAAATATGAGCGACCTTCTTTTCTCAAATATAGCTGTCCCATTCCAACTAGGGTATTTATAAATCTGCGATATCTAAAATCCCACGGGCCATATCTGAATCTGACCATTTTCGCCTCTACACTGGTCTTTTCATAATCTTTTGGTGGTGATTTGAACATCTTTTTATGCTGCTTATTTAGCGCACGTTCGAGATAGGTAGGATATCTAAGCAAAAAGTCAAGCTTAGCTAACTTGGTAAGCCCCTCAATCTCCCCCTTATTTTTTTCACCTGAAAAAACATAGATCAGCACTAGCAACCTACCCAAATGAATGTGTTCATCTTTTTCAAGACTGGACAATATGTTGAATAGGTCTTTCATTCTTTTATTTCGAATTTCGGAGTCCACCAAACCTTACAGGCTTCAGTTAACACGCCGACGGCGCCAATCACGTGTTCATAAGAACAATCAAGAAATATTTCTGGTTCTGATTTTTTTCTATCTTTGATTTCGTTTCTTACAGCAACAAGCATTTCTTGTCCACTCGACTGGTTTTTGGCCACCTGTTTTTCATCGTAAACTTCTTTACAGATATTTTGTGTAACTGCCATTACTTGAGAATACCTAGATTCAGCCTCCTCAGGATCTTTGTACAACCAAGATGCGGCGTGTTGTTCAAATGCATACTTGAAATCTTTCACACTGGTGATGTTCTCAGAGTCTATCCCGCCAGCGTCCATTTTTATCTCTAGCAGACGATGTCCGTCTGTTGTTTCCTGATCATTATGTCTGTCTTTGAGTAAAAGTGTAACGGGACTACCTTTCTCCGACTTAAGCCATATTAATAGATCGTCCCTTGTAATTCTTTTATCATTGATACACTGTTGGGCAACTTCCTCTATCCCAACCTTTCCAGAGATGTAATTAAGCAAGGTAGCCCCATCTGAAGTGAATAGCGAGGAGGCTTTAAAGCATTTCACTATGATTTGATCTGCAATTTGTAAGAGTTTGCTTTCGGTTGCGCCTTTGAGCATATTGCAGCTCCGTAAATCATTAACCAGCTTTATTTCCAGTCCATCTAAATCTGAATAGCTCTTTATCCTTGTCTTACCAATAACCTCCAGCGCTAAGTCATTACTGCAGCCAGTATCGGCGACAAGCTTTTTGATTAACATTAGAGTTTTTGAACGAGCCCTAAGAACATCGGTTCCACTTTTAATACTTTCGATTAAGGTATTGATGCATAAATTAGGTTTAGAGCGGTCAAAACCATGATTGCTAACAATTGAAAAATTCGTAAACTTATTAGGGAATGACTGTTCTAAACCAATAAATCTTTTAAAACTCTTTATAATTGCCTCATCCTCAATGTTGAAAGGGGGAAGATCCAAGTCTTTCGTTTTAACCTGAATGCCCGAAAAAGTGCCGTCCTTATGTTTGAGAAGCACATCCTCATGTTGTTCGCAATATAGCTCCTGATAGGTTTCATCCTCTACCATTAAAAGACAGAGAATGCCAGCAAAGGTAATTTGGAAACGAAAACGCCGAAGTACATCGTCACCAGGATCTTTGGTATCGATGACGGTATCAGGACCCTTTAGGGCTGGATCGATTTTCGGCTCTGGTTTTAGAGCTTTTTGTCGTTTCTTTTTTGGCATTGAGAGATGTTAATGTGCTAATATATGTATATTGCCAGCAAGAAAACAACTATTTATAAAATCAATTTCAGTACTTACCGTGATAGATTCTACTGCAGAGTCAAAGCTGATAAATTTCGAGAAGTAAATATGATCATTGAAATGATAAATTTGATATAATGTAAATTCTAGAAGATTACTGTTCTTCCTATTAGAGAGATTAACGGGCTATTAGTGAACATGTAGATAAAGAAGATAATGGTAATGGGGAGATAACGCAGGTGATAAAATTGAGGGAGTATTTGAGGGAGTAAACCTGCTTCTGACGATATAGGTAAAGGGGATGTTCAGAATGAGGGAGTAATTTCAGATAAACCGATGAGCTTAGTTTTTCATCGGTTTAAAATGTAACACTTTTTATAAGTTGTCAAAAATTGGTTAGCATATGTTTTAATTTTGATTAAACTGACAAAATACATTCTAACCAGTTTATATTAAAGGGTTGCTGTTTTTATTTATAAATTTTTCCTTTGCAACAACTGTCTTGATGTCTTCGAAGAAGTTAGCTTTTTGGCCGGCGCACCCTACTGATTAAAAGCTCATCGAAAGATGGGCTTTTTTTGGTTTACAAGAGCCTTTAATTAACCTAAATTTTCTGTTATTGCAAAATAAAACTATCGAAAACGTGCACACGCGGTGCGCATGCAAGGGGCAATAAGATTTGTATAGCATTTTGGGATTTTCGACAGGTATTTTAATAGGTTTCGTATACCTAGCAATCTATTCTAGTGACGCCGGAAGAGAACAAATTTTGCCGAGATATTCATATTAATCATTAATTTGCCTCTTTAATAATCAGCAATGAGCGACGAAGATTTTTTTGAGGATTTGGCGAAATCATTTCCAATTCTAAAAACAGATATTGAGGAGGAAGATATCTATATGGTTCATACGCGTATGGAAGTGTTTGCGGGGTACACTAATAATCTAATAGTGGAAAATAATATCCCGGAAATAATTAAATGTTTTAACTTCCTTGAATCGAGGATTGATCTTATGAGTGACTCTTTAGATAACGCCTTGAATGTTTCGTACTGCGAAGCATTACTATTAGGCAAAAATGCAAAAAAAATGGCTCCAATAGTCCAAATAATGCCCAAGAAGTTGTCAGTTGCATATGCAGAGTATGAACAATATTATGCAGATATATGGAAAAGGTATCGCGACTCAGGTCAGTAGAATAGTTTTATCAGGATTTTGAACGACTGAAAAGTGTGCATCGGGCCTGATACACACTTTTGGCGATGCTCCTTGCAAACCGTTCGATGCCTTTTTACAGGTATTTTCAATCTACCTAAAAAAGCTATTGAAGAACTTTTATCCAGGCAGTTCGATGTCCCAAATCCAAGTGCGAAACAAATACGAATTAATCTTTAAGTTTGTTTAATCTAGCTAAACGGCGCAAATCTTCGATAAATTCATTCGTGAATCTATTTCCCAAGGCTACTTGATTAAAAGCTCATCGAAAGATGGGCTTTTTTTGTTTAAGAGGTTATTGAGTGTGATTTCGCAAATAATACTACAAGCCAGCGCTTGTGCAGGTGAAGGTAATCTTAAATCCAACTTTAGTGAGCGTCGCAATAGTAAAGAAGCTGCGCTTTTCTATCCGGTTAACAGATCAGCAACAGACTCGCTTTCGTGCGCAAAGCCTTGCGTAAAAACAGCGCTATCAAACAAAATTTCATTAACTACAAAACCTACCCCAAACGAAACGCACTCGGCGTACATTGATACTTCTCCCGAAAGCTTTTGGTAAAATTAGCCAGATCGTTAAAGCCACAATTAAAAGCAATGTCTTTAATCCTTTCGGTTGAAATAAGCAATAGCTCCGCAGCCTTTTCGAGTTTTTTGGTTTTAATATAATTGGCAGGCGTATCGTTATAATGCCTGGCAAATTCGCGTTTAAAAGAAGAAATGCTCAAATTATTCAACTGGGCAAGGGCATCGATACTGAGTTGGGCAAACAGGTTGGCCTCAATAATTTGCTTAAAAGTGTAGGTAGTGGGCGAAAACAGCTGGGCAAATATAGTTTGTATGGCCCGGGCATTAGGCGTTTGTGCCAGTAGCAGGATAATTTCTTTCAGTTTTAAAACCAGTATATCTTCGTTAACCAGTGCCGGGTGCTGAAAATAAAACAGCAGGCCTTCTATATATTTTTCAATTAAAAAATTGTTGTTTAAAACCTCAATACTCTTGTTCGAAACCACGCGTTCCGGTGCCTGCAGTATCACCGGCATTTCGCGGTCGTAAATCCGTTTTAAAATATCGGGGTGAAAATTAACTACCATAATTTCGTTAACGCCACCCTCCGTATTCAGGTTGCTGATGGTTTTGCTGGCCTGGATGCAATTTAAAAACAACGCATGCTTATGTGGTATGTTCACCAGGTCTTCATCACGATGGTATTGCATTTCACCCTGTAGCATGTACAAAAAGCAGGCATTATCGGTAATTGGGAAATCGAAGGTAAAGGGTGCCTTTATCCTGATGCTCTGCACCATGGATTTGCCAAACAAGTCATACTTTTTATGATCGATAATCATGTTTAAAAAACCTTCAGCTATAAAAATAGAAAAACTAATGTAAGGTTTGGCTTTTCACCCAAGCCTTAAACCTCCCCCTCTTAATGTCCTTAATCACTTAATGATGAATGTAATCAATAAACAGCCTGCAAATGACTCTTAAACCATTAAGCAGTGAAGTAAGTTAAGGGTTGGTAAAAGCGATTAAGAGTACCAGCAATGTTTGGAAAAACCACAATAATAAACAAGGATTAAACCTCTCCCTCTTTATGTCCTTAATCCTTTAATGATAAATAAAAGAAACAGCCTGCAAACGAATCTTAAACCATTAAATAGTTAAGCAAATTAAAGTTGGTAATATTGTGGCTTCTATTTGGCTTAGCGCATCTTAACCGCCTTGCGTTGTTTAATATACTGATAAACAGCACCGGCAATAAAAGCGATTAAGAGCCCCCCTAATGTTTGGGCAATTACCGGATCGGTAGGGCCCTTGGCCAGCGGATGCCCCAGCGGCACGCGGGTAAAAGTTTCGTTCACGGTAGGGATAAGCGACAGAAAGAAACTGAAAGAGAGTAAAAAATTCTCTGCATAGCGGGCCTTATTACTGGCGCTTCGTTTCACCGAAAGCCAAAATGCCACTACCACTAAAATAAAAATGAATACCGAAAAAACATGCCCGGCATTAAAGCCACCATGCTTAGAGATGCCCAGTGCGGTTAAAACCGTAACAGTGGTGGTATAAAAGTATATTTTACCGCTCAGCTGCGTTAAATCGATCTTGCCAAAGCGTACAAATGAAATGATTGCCGCTGCAATGGCAACAATACCAATAATGGTATGAAAAATTCCTAAACCTGTTAGTCCCATAGTGTTTTTGTTTAATGTGCAATTGTTGGTTACAAAAGTGGCTATAGTAAGGATAAGGGGCTTTGTTTATTGGTTCAATTGATTGGCAATCTGGTTCAAACGCAGCAGGTGTATCGTTGCTGCCTGAGCTTGTTATTGCTAATTTTACCAGTAATTTTTAGCCATAACTTAAATTAAACAGAATTCTGCTGTATTTTGGTAGCATGAAATGGATTACCCGAGAACGCCCTAAGATTGACCGTATTGCCTGTCCCTGGCTTATTCTCCGCTTTATTGATGCAGATGCTGAGATTTTGTATGTGCCTTACAACGAGGTACTCGAAAAAGCTGCAGAAACAGGTGCTATACCTTTCGATATGCCGGGGGTAGAATACAGCCATTATGACGACCAGTGTACTTTTGATTATTTTATTAAAAAACACAGCTTAAAGGATGAGGCGCTGGCACGTGTTGCAGCCATAGTACGCGGAGCGGATACCGACCGGCACGATTTTGCACCGCAGGCGGCAGGCCTGGAGGCTGTTTTTTCGGGGCTGGCCTACCAAATTAAAAACGACCAGGAGCTTTTGCAGCTTGGCCTAACCATTTACGATGGCCTTTATGCCTGGGCCACCCATTTATATCAATTGAAACATACGCAGAGTGGCCCTGTAGAACAACTGCTGTTACAGGTTTACAACCAATACCTTAAACAGGAAAAAGACAAGAAAGCACCGGTTTGGGCGCAAACGCTCAAAGAAATGATACAAGACCAGCTCGACACCAACATGACCCTGAGTTTGCAGCAGGCATCAGAAGAGCTGGAAATTAACCCGGCCTACCTCTCTCGCGAGTTTTCTAAATATTTCGACAACCTTACATTTGGCGATTACATGCGCAAACTCCGGGTAGAGAAAGCCATTCAATTCATGAGTCACGAAAATTACTCGCTTACAGAGATTGCTTACCTTACTGGCTTTTCCGATCAGAGCCATTTTAACCGCATTTTTAAAAAACACACCGGCAAAAACCCGCTCGATTATAAAAAAAGTTTGCGTTTAGGTAAAAAGGATACAAAATAGTAAAACACGTTCTATTTTGGGTTTTAAGTTCAGGCTAATATTGTGGCATGAACTTATTCCGCTATTTAACTATCGTGATAACATTTTTGTCGGCACCTGCTTTTGGCCAAAACAGCGCGGTGGTCAGTTATCCTAAAATTGCCGCTTATGTTGGTATAATGCATCCCATTGTTACATTTAGCAGTGCAGGCACCGATACCAATTTCGACGGCCATTACGTAGTGGGTATGCCGGTGGGTATCAATATCTGGAAAAGCCAGAAAGTTGGTTTTTCTGCGGAGTTTGTTCCGACACTGCGGGCAGAAAACGGTAGCAGCAAGATGAGCAATTTCACCTTTCATCCCGGTATATTGCTTGCCCTGGGCAGCGGCTTTACCTTTGCCGGGCGCCTGGCTTTCGAAACGTCTGGCCGTTACGGTGTTACGCCTGTTTTAAACAAAACCGTAATTAAAAGTAAAAACTGTAACTACTTTGCAGCACTTCCGTTACCGCTGCGTTTTGGCAACGATAAACCGGCATCGTTTACCCTCGGCTTTCAATTTGGCATTGCATTTTAAATATGGCTAACCAAAAATATACACGGAAAGATATTACCCTTTACTTTTTGCGATTGGGTACCTGGGGCTTTGGGGGCCCCGTAGCACTTGTGGGTTATATGCACCGCGATTTGGTAGAGCAAAAAGCCTGGTTAACGGAAGAAGAATATAAAGAAGGGTTGGCTCTGGCTCAGCTGGCACCAGGCCCGCTGGCTGCACAACTGGGCATTTACATTGGTTTTGTACATTATGGCCTGCTGGGTGCCACACTTACCGGCCTGGCATTTGTACTCCCCTCATTTATTATGGTGGTTTTGCTTGGCATGGTTTATCAGTCATACGCCGGTCTGAGCTGGATGAGTGAGGTATTTTATGGCGTTGGCGCGGCCGTAATTGGTATCATTGCCTTGAGCGCCTATAAACTTACAGTCAAATCGGTAGGTAAGCTAAACTTTGCGGCTATAAAAACGAACTGGCTGCTGTGGGTATTTTATTTAATAGCCATTATTACAACCATTGTTACCCAACAAGAACAAATTTTATTGTTTATTGGCTGCGGGCTACTTTACATGGCTGTTAAAGCACCTCCCCACTGGATAAAAAGGCCCAAAGCCCTGCCTATAGTATTACTTAGCGGTATGGGCTTTTGGAACTACTCTAAAGCTACGCTTATAGAAATAGGCTTGTTCTTTTTAAAAGCAGGCACATTTGTATTTGGTAGCGGCCTGGCCATTGTGCCTTTTCTACATAGTGGCGTAGTAAGCGAATACAAATGGCTAAGCGAATCGCAGTTTGTAGATGCTGTGGCAGTGGCCATGATTACCCCTGGGCCAGTGGTAATTACTGTTGGTTTTATTGGTTATCTGGTAAACGGCTTTCCGGGAGCAGCTGTAGCGGCGGCGGCTACATTTTTACCTTGCTTCCTTTTTACAGTGGTGTTGGCTCCTTATTTTAAAAAGATTGCCAAAAACACCAGCATCAAGGCTTTTGTTGAAGGTATTACCGCAGCAGTAATAGGCGCATTGGTGGGTTCGGTTGTGGTAATTGCCACCCGTTCTATTATCGATTTGCCTACCGCACTGATTGCTGTAGCCAGCGGTATTGCCCTCGTTTATATAAAGAAACTACAGGAACCACATATCATTATTGCAGCGGCCTTACTGGGCATTATAATTAAGAGCATTTAAACTAAAGCTGCACCAGGGCTGCTTAGTTTTTACTCCCCCAATAATGGCTTTTTCCATCCTGCTTTACAGCTTCGGCCTTTAACAATAAGTCACTCTCTTTTTGATATAAAACAATCTCTTCGTTTTTCTTCAGTTGAAAAGAATAATTGCCCTCGCCCAAATCTTTTAACTCCACCTTACCTTTTACCTGTACTTTTCCGTTTATACCCGGGTGTATAACACAGGGTTCGCCCGCCAGACTTTTTATCTTTACCCATTTCGTTTCGCCATTTTTTAGCACCGCACTAATTAAAAATGCACCTTCTGTTCTTAAGTTTTTAAACGACAGCTCTTTCCAGGCAGTTGGAACAGCAGGAAATACCCTGATCTTATCGCCCCAGCTTTGCAATAACAATTCTTGTATAGAGGTGGCCGCAGCAAGCGGGGTTTCTATTACCGGCCCCGACTCTAAATACAAGGTATTGGGCTTAATAAACTGATCAAATAACTGGTTGAGGTAAGTTAACGCCTTATCGCCGTTCCCCATCATGGCGTACATAGAAGCGCCACCTGTAAACGAATAGCCCTGTAAGGCGCCTTTAAAACTATGCCAATGGCTTAGCGATTGTGTTATTAAAGGCCGGCTTTCCGGTTGGTCCCAATTCAGCGTATACAGTGGATAAATCATTAACAAGTGCGAATAATGACGGTGCGACTGGTTAAAAGGTACATCGCGACCTATACGCAAACCATTTGCATCGCTAGGATAAGGGGTTAGATTGGTTAAAACATCTTTCCATTTAACGGCTAGCTCATCCTTTGGATTGATGGTCAATAAAGTTTGGCAGCCCCAACGCAGCAACGACAAATCGTAATTGCAATCGCGGGTAATTCCTCCCGGGTATTCGGGCGAAGATGTTCGTGGCAAATGCCATTTACCGTCGTCTTCTTTAGCCATCACATCCATATAGTAATTGATGCTTCCTTTTAACAATGGAAAAAGCCGTGCTTTAAGGCTTTGATCCATAGTATAGCGGTACTGCAACCAATAATAGTATAGGCACCAGGTAAGGTTTCCCATTTCGAGGTCTATATCTGATAAGGTCGAATCTTTGGCGCTAATCACTTTAATGGGACTGTATAAATCACTTGTAGCTACCCTACCCAGGGCCATTGCGTTGTATTGATAGGCAGCAGGTACATTTTTGCTTAGGTTTGCTTTACCTTCATCAATCATTTTTACAAGCCCATTGGCCAAATCAACCCGGTTGGCGGCGTACAATGGCGAATAGGTTAACTGGATATTGAGGTTAAACCAGTAGGCCGGCCATGGGGTATCGCGAAACCAGGGACCCATTAAATCTAACACAGGCTTGCCTGTCCTTGTACCACTGGCCAGTTTGTATTGTTGTATCCAATAAAAGCTTTCCATTCTGGCATCAGGCAGCGATATAAAGCTCTGTGGATAATATTGGTGCCACCACTGGCGGTGTACATTCAGCAACTGTTGCAAGTTATCTTTTGCAGCCTTGCTAACCGTTTGTACCGCTTCGTTAACAGCAGATTGTTTTCTGTCAATGGCTACCGACAGGAAATAGGTTCGGCTGCCGACTTTATTTTTTGCCACCCACGCCGTAGTGTAATCGCCACCCGAAAGCATGGGTTGTTTACTATATGCAACAGCGCCTGCATTTGCAAAAACAGCAGGTGGATTAGCACCATATCCTGTTGGAATTCCCCTGTATTTTGTGCGGCTGCTAATGGAAACTTCGGGGTTGAACTGCCACTTAAACTGCTCTTCTCCGGCACTCACCCTGGTTTCAAAAACAATTACATTTGTTTGCGAAAGTGTAAGGGTACGCCACTGAATGGTTCCTTTATCAGTTACAATGGTACCATTGGCTTCGGCGTTCCACAAATCGATCCGTGCGGTATTCTTTACAATGTTTCCAACAGGTTTTAGCTCAAAATACCCGATAGGCAGGCGTGCTTTTTCAAATAACGGCGATCCTGCCCTATCATCCCTTACATCGGTACGACCAAGGTCTAGGCGCAAAGTATTGCTATCTTTCAGGTACAGCATGGTGCCCAGCAAACCATTGCCGGTAAAAATGCCTTCTTCCCATTTGGTGCTCAGTTTATCGTAAACCATATCGTTTCGGGAAAGAAATTTTTGCCAGTTTACAGCGGTGTCAGATTGTGCAAAACCAGTCTGAAACAGGAGCACGAAGAATATGAACAGAGCGGAATGCTTTAATGTTTTCATTGATTATTTTTAAGGATTGATGCGTAACGCATCTTTAAATTCTAAACGCCCACCGTAGCCCCAGTTTTCTTTTGTGAGGTCGCAAAAATCGCCGTACAACCGCATATCATCGTAAAGCAAATTCCTTAACGATTTTACTATAGCCTGCTTATCCCGCTTATTGGCAAGGTTATTTTTTTCCAAAGGATCTTTTGCCAGATCAAAAAGCTGTATGGAGTGATTTCCGTTAACGTTATACAGGATGAGTTTCATATTATCTTTTACTACAGCACGCTGAAGGTTAGCGTAGGTAGTAAACAAATGGTCGCGGCCCCTGAATTTCTTTTGGGTAAACGCTTCATTTAATGAACGGCCACTTACGGTACCTGGAACTGGCAGGTTATTCATTTTACAAAGTGTAGCAAAAACATCGGTTAAGTAGCAGTAAGCATCTGTTTGTTTATTGGCCGGAATACCCGGACCACTAAAAATAAGCGGTACCCGCATTGAGTGATCGTAAAGATTTTGTTTGCCCAATAGGCCATGCTGCCCTACAGCCAGGCCATTATCTCCGGCAAGCACAATAATGGTATTTTCATATTGGCCGCTTTTACGGAGCGCATCTAAAATTCTCCCAATTTCATGGTCTACTTCTGTAATCATGGCATAATACTTCGCTATTTCAGCTTTCACACTATCGGCATTTCGGGGAGTTGCCAATAACTGCTCATCACGCACTTTTAGCTCTCCATTATCAAAAGGGTGTTCGGGCATAAAATTACCGGGTAGGGCAATTTCTTTCTTATCATACAACGAGAGGTATGCTGCAGGCGGGGTTCTCGGATCGTGCGGGGCTGTAAAAGCAACATACATCAGGAAAGGTGTATTTTGCGGTTGCTCCAGAAAATTAACCGCAGCATCTGCATAACATTCCGAAGAGAATTTATTGGCGTGAAAGCTATTTTTATATTGCCCTGACGGATCGTAATGATTTATTTTAGGGTTCCAGTGCCCACCTTCCTTTTCGGTATGCATGCCACCAAAAAATATATGGTCACCAGTTGAAAAGGAACGGTTAAAAGATAAATAATCACTGTGCCACTTACCGGTTGAAAAGGTACGGTAACCATTCTCCCTAAATACTTCGGGAAATGTTTTCTCGCTATTGGGGATGTAACTTCCATCCTGATGCACTTTAAATACCGATCTTCCGGTAAGTAACATGGCCCTGCTGGGTGCGCAAACGGCACCGCCGAGCGATCCCATAATATGTGCCTGGGTAAAGGCCATTCCGCTTTTTACCAGCTTATCGATATTGGGAGTTTGTATTTCGCTATTATTAAGTGCTTTAATGGTATTAAAACGCTGATCATCCGTTAAAATGAAAAGAACATTGTGGGGTTTTCGCTGCTGTGCACTAACAGCCAGCGATGCGAGCAGCAGGCAGGCAAAAAACAGTTTAACAATTAAAGCTTTCATTTTTAGGGAGGCTTACTATACTTGGTCAATTGTAAATATACCGGTGTTTCCGTTCTTAATATTCAATCATTTAAGCAAACAATTGCGCCATTTTAACGCTTAACAGCCCTTAAATGATAACAAAAAAGCACTTATGTACCATATAAGGCATGTAAGTTACATATAAGCGTAACAGTTCATAAATGTCCTTATGTGTCTTATATGGCAAAAAATAGGTAATAAGGAGTTTAAAACGGATAAACCTGATGGTTAACATTAAGTTCGCAGCCGCCAGGTAATGAAACATAAAGCAGCTGCAATTTGTCTTCATTGAGTTCATCGTCATCCAGTAAGAGGAATTTTAAGCTTTTAAATTTAAGAGGAGCCGCAATCAAATCGTCCACACCAATGCTGGTTCCGCCGATGTGCAACAGCTCAAGGTCTTTAATCTGCTGCAAATCTTCCAAACAGCCTGCATCAATATTAAGGCAGTTTTTCAGCCTGAGTTCGTTAACCGCATCCAGGGTGCTCAACAAGGCAATTCCGGCGTTGGTAATTTCGGTACCATCCAAATCAAGCTGGTAAATGCTACGCACATATTCAATCATCCACCCTATTTCTTCATCATCTACATGGTAGCGCCTAAAATTGGCCCGCTCAAGGCGAGCCGGTACTTCGTTAATATGGCTTGGAATATTGAAATAAAAGAAATTAGTCCAAAACTCTTCTTCCTTTAATTTTGCCGCTTTTTTCTTCCTCATCGCTTTCTAAATTAATACTTTATTTAAAAATGATGGTATATACTTTTGTCATAATGCTCTGCTATAGTCCTAAAGCCAGGTTACGTGAAGGGGCTTAGGCATCCATGGATACTTAATCACTGAAAATGTAAATGGCGATTGATTCAGTAATAAATCGTATGCCCGCTTTTCAACAACCAGTTCCCAATATGCTTCCAGCTCTCTTAATAACCCCTCGCGCACCAGCCAGTTGCCCCTGAAACCTTCAACTGAACTGCTACCTGTAGCCGGCCAATAACCAATCATTGCCTGGAGCAGCCCGTTAATCAACAGTATCTGATCTTCGGAGATATCAATTTCTTCGGGCACGGGTTGTGCCAGTGGCAAACCACAAAGCACTTTATTGAGCTGAAGTATGGTTTCGGAAGTAGCAGATAAGCCCGTAACAGCAAATTCAGCGTATTGCACTGCCTTACACTGGCTCGCAAGACCGGTAAAAACCTTGTTTTCGATTAGCAAGCCAAGCCTTTCAAAAAGCATGGGCAAATAATTGTTCAACAAGACTAATCCTGCATTTTTTACAGCTAGGGTTTCGGGCGTTAATGACATCTGCGGAGCTAAATTACGGACCTGGTTGATCTGCATTAAAAATAAGGAAAGATCTGACTAATTTATCAAGTTGGAACGCTCCTTTTTGCGAAGGTTTATTTTAATACCAGAGCTCGCACTAAAATTGGCTTTGTTTATCCTTTCTTCGGAGTTTATTCGAATTTCAGTTGCAATTAAGCGACCAAACTCCGTACGAATTCCGTAAATGTTATGGCGTTAATAGGATGAAAAATCAAGGTTAGTAGACCTGTCTTTATTTAGCCATTTGCTTACGCAACTCTGCTTCTTTGGCTGCATCCCAGTAGCCACAATCTAATCTGATAAAGGTAGAGCTATAAGGTACTGTTTCGTTGGTTTTAATTACCAGAACCTTAAAAAGTCCGGCCTCTCGATCGAGCTGCTTAAAAAAAGAGTCGTGCAGCATGGTGTTCACAGCCGTTCCCTTTAATATAACCTGAGTTGCTTTAATTAATTGATCGGCCTTTGCACCTACCAATGGTTTAATATATTCGAGCTCACTATCCCGATAAACAATGGGCGCTACATGATCGGAAGCTTTGATCCCTGAAATTACCTCACGCAATACAACCTCCATGCCTTCAGGAGCGTAGATATATTCCATACCAGCCGATTGTTGCAGGGGAAAAGCCTTGTCAACAACCAGGATCCAGTTTCGGTGCCCAAGCAGCGGGAGTTTCTTTTTAAACTCAGTTCTCCAGTCTGCAGCTAGTTCGTTTTTATTCGTTTCCGATTTGCCAGTGCATGCCGCCAGCCAGATGGCACAGCCAATCAAGCCCACTAAACCCAACTGTTTTATTTTTTTAAGCTTATTCATATCATCCCCTAACTAAATATTGAAATTTCGAGTATTTGATCTTTTTGAACGGTCACTTCCTGCGTCAACCTGATATTCAGCGGCCCCGCTGTACCAGCCATAACGGCATTAATGTTCTTACCCAGGAGGCTAACTTTAACGTGCTTTGCCTCCGGCTTCGCAATCTTTTCCAGCCTGATTTCATTTAACCTTAACGTACCATATTTCAACTGAAACTGATGCACCTGGGTTACCCCCTGCAATTTCTGACTATAAATTCCCCAGCCTTCGGCAGCCGTAAATGCTGCAACGAAATTTTCTTTATTCCACTTGGGTCCAAAACCAATTATTCCTTTCGGGCCGTGGTAGCTAAAACCGCAGGCGCTGAGATAGGTACCATAGCTGGCCATGGCACGGGCATAATGGTCGCTACACTCAATCTCGTTAAAGGGGTTACGTTTGGCGGCATGGTGGCGGTCATGTATCCTGTTGGTAAGGATAAGGCTCTCTGCATGCATACCTTCAGCCATCATATGAGCGGCCACCTGATGTTCGAACCCGCTCATACACTCGTGAAAGTAGCCCAGCTGCCAGCTTACATCTTCGCCGAAGGGCGCTTCTTCATTGTGCGGATTGGTATTCATAACCATACCACCCTCTCCGCTCAGCGCATACGGACGGCCACCAACGTGGGTTTTAATGTAGGGGCCAACGTCCATGGTAAAATTGTACTTCCATAGCGACCTAAGAGCGCTAAGGGTTTTCTTTTCATCTAGCACCCGCGGAAGCCCGACCTGAAAGGCCCAGCTCTGCCCATATACCTGATCGATATGGCAGGTATTATAAGAACCCAGTTTTTTCCTTCCCTGTACGGCATCAGGCCTATGGATAAAATATTCGCCGTTAAACAGCTCACGCTCCATGTTCTGCTTACCCTTTTCTACATAGTTCTTACATATTGCAGCAAAGGCCGTATCACCAGCTTCAGTAGCCATGGCCTGTGCGGCACTGGCCGCAGCAATACATAAACCAACTATCCAGGCAATTTCTCCTTCCCATACCGCATCCAGTGTATTTTCCATTGGGGTATCGGTCATGCCATCGCCGTTTTTATCCTGTGCCAGCATAAACTGTACAGCCAGCTTTATTTTTGTCCAGTTAGCTTTTAAGAAGGCATCATTTTGGCTCATCTGGTGCTCGCGGTAGAAACGCAAAATAGTACCAGCCTGCCCGTCAATTGCAGGACGCGATTCGTTCTCTGCGCGAAAAATAATGGCACCGGTATCTTTTACAAACCCTACCCCCAAATCTACCCTTTCGCGCAAATCGCGTTCGAGCGACGGAAAAATTCTGGCCATAGCCTGCGCATATTGCCACACGTGTGTACAGGTACCGGCACAGGCGCCCACCCCTTCCCAACTCCAGAAACGGCCGCTGGCAAAACGGTAGGTATTGGCTGTTGCTAGTGTTCCGATATTTAGAAAAGTTCGCTCCAAAAACCAGTGTGGCAATGTTGATGTTTTCCAGGTATTGCTCCAAAGTTCAGTACCGGCAGTAAGCTGGTTAAAATTGGTTTTGATAAAATCGGAAACGCTTTTCGCATCCTTAAAGCGACTGGCGTAATAATAGCCTTGTTCTGCATCCTTCACCAATTTTTTAAGCTTCGGATTAACATTGTTAAAGTGCCAGCTTATCGAATAATCTGCCTGCATGGTTTTTCCAGGCAATAGTTCCAGCGATAGGCTAATCCCTCCTACGAGCTTTTCATCTCCATCAACTTTTGCCGTAACTACTTTCAACGGATTAAAATCTGCGGTACCAACAGGCCATGGATCCAGTGCAGGATTGGCTTTGCCATAGTCGCCATGATAGGTAAAACACATGCTGCCGTGATCACTGGCATTGATTTGATTGGCATCGGTAGTTATAAACGCCGAAACAATATCAACCGATTCAGTCCCAACATTTACAGTATTGGTTTTACTCCCCGAGCCTGGCTTGCCACTAACTTTATTTACGCCATTTTCCATCCAGCCAATCAAATCAACCGGAAATGTTTTAGCTCCTTTATTCAGCACTTCAACACGCAATATGGTTGCGGGAAGTGCAGATTTTTCCGCATCAAGCGGAATAAAAGGAGAATAAACTTTCAACCTCACCTCTAAAGGAAAATCTTTGCTGGTGTACACAATATCGGCAACCGGATAGGAACCCGAAAACACCACTTCATCCCAATGGTCGGCATTCAATTCTTTAATAATAGTTTTGCCCGCAACAACCGTTTTCAGTGCGAAACCCTGATCGAGGATTCGTTTATTATCGGCAATGGCTGGTTCTATGTAAGCTGAACCATCTCTGGGCCTTATTTTACGTACCGTAGTACCATCGTTCCAGTTTACAATTTTGGGTTCTATCCCTTCTTGTGCACCTTCAAAAGTTTCGTTGTATATCTGCCACAGCCATAAACGTCCGTCGCCGCCAACATATACCGTTCCGGCGTGCAGGCCGCCCACTGGCATGCCAATATAGCGCAGCTCATTCCTGCTTTTTTTATACGTGGTGGCTGTGCCTCTTTTGTACAATGAAGCAAGCCATTTGGGATCAATATTTTTTTCTTCAGGAATATTATGCTTTGGATAGCCGGCGGCGAATATGCTATTGCCCCATACCGGAAATCTGGCAGCCATGACCCCTATTCCCAGTATACCAGCCTTTTTAATGAACGCACGGCGTCCTGATGATTGTTCTTTCATTTAATTATCTTGCTTTGCAAAGCCGGAGATACACAAAACGCTCCCCTATATCCGGCAACTCAACATTAAAACCTAAACAGGCTATGGTTAAATGCGGATGCTAAATCTTTCTATTTGGTTAAAATTTTATTCGGGATGATGGTAATAAACAGCACATTTGATTACCTCACAATTAAAGGTAATGATCTCTGCGGAGAAATCTTTTTTTTGACAAATTAGCTTAATAGTATAGCAAAATCCTTTAATGCGCAGGCAACAGGTAATTAACTGAAAGGGGGCTAACTTTTTAAGGAAGCAGGATCGCTGATTAATGAAGAATAGAATTAAGCATTTAGGGGCTTACTCGATTGCCGTATATTTAGTTTGGCCTGCAGGTTAATCACCACAGGTTTGGCTGCTTTACTGCCGACTCCACCCGCTAGTTTTTTAAGCAGGAGCTGGATAATATTTTCGGCAATAGCTTCAATGGGTTGTTCTACCGCAGTAATGGATGGCCTGATAAACTCAAGCAATTCGAAATCATCAAAAGAGATTACCCCTTTGGTTTGAAGCAGTGCTTCATCGCCGGTGCGCGATAATTTGAGTCCATCCATAGTGAGGTAGTTAGCGGCAAAAATTACGGCATCTAAATGTGGATTGTTTTGTAAAAAGGTTTTAATTAGCTGGGTAGTACGCTCCGAATCCAGATATTTGATTTTTAAAACCTCCTGGGCTTTCCCGGCACGATCCAGTACTTCGCTGTATCCGCGCAAGCGATCGAGCATTTGTTGCTGTTGGGTATCGATGGTAATAAAGCCAATTTTTTCGAAACCATTATCGAGCAGGTGTTGCGTTGCGGCAGCTGTCGACCAAAAATTATCGGTTAATACGTAATCGGCATCAAGTCCGGGCAGGTAACGATCGAAAAGGACAATGGGCGTTTCGCCGCCAATAAGCCTGCCAATTTCGGTCTCCAACCCTTCGGCAAGGGCTGCAACATAAGCATCAACACGCCTTTCCTGGTAAATATTCAGGATTTCGTTTGTTCTTTCCCTGTCGTTCCCTGTACTGCTGAAGATAATTTTATAGCCATGAACGGCCGCCTTTTCATCTATGGCCCTGGCCAGGCCCGAGAAAAAGGGTTTAGAAATATCATCAACCAGAAAGCCGATAATGTTCGACTTTCCGGTTCTTAAACTCCGGGCGAGTAAATTAGGCTGGTAACCCAGCTCATCTATCGCCTTCTGTATTTTTGCAGCTAATTTATCGCTGATGTGTTTTTCTTTGGCTTTGCCATTGATTACAAAAGATACCGCTGTAATAGATGTTCCAACATGGTTTGCAATGTCTTTTATTGATATCTTTTGCTGCATGGATGATAAATAATAATTAGCTCCTTAATAGTTTCCGGTTACACCCACCTCGAGGCCGCGAAGCTCAGCAAGCCCTCTTAATCTGCCAATGGCAGAATAACCCGGATTACTTTGTTTGCCCAAATCATCGAGCATCTGGTGACCGTGGTCGGGCCTGAAAGGAATGGCAATATCTCTTAAAGCATTTTCTGCTGATAATGCTTTCATAATCTCGTACATATTTACATCGCCACCCAAATGATCGGCCTCGTAAAAACTTCCATCGCTATCTTTGGTTACATTACGAAGATGTGCAAAGTAAGTACGCGATTTTACCACGTTAAAAATTTCGAGCACATTATTGTCTACGCCCGCTCCCAGCGAACCAGTACAAAAGCACACGCCGTTAAAAGGCTGGTCTACACTTTTTAATATAAATTCGAAATCATTGGCTGTGCTGGCAATTCGGGGCAGGCCCAAAATGGGATATGGAGGATCATCGGGATGGATGGTCATTTTAATACCTTCCTTTTCGCAAACCCCGGCAATAGCCGAAAGGAAATACACCAGATTTGCTCTTAAGCCATCAAAGCCTATGGCCTGATACTCCTGAATACTATTTTGAAGGGTTTCGAGTTCGATCTCCTTTTCGTTCGGGATCCCCATCAGCACGTTAACCCGCAGCGCATCCAGGGCTTGCTGATCGAGTGTGCTGAAACGTTCTGCTGCCCGTGTTAAAACCGATGCCGGGTAATCGGCTTCAGCATTTGGTCTTTTGAGTATATACAGGTCAAAAATAGCCAGGTCTATCCAGTTAAAATACAACGCTTTCGAACCATCGGTCATTTCGAGGTCGAGTTGCGTACGGGTCCAGTCTAACACAGGCATAAAGTTGTAGCATATTGTTTTTAAGCCACAAGCTGCCAGGTTCTGAAGTGAAATTTTATAGTTTTCGATATACTTACCAGCATCTTCCCTACGGGTTTTAATGGCTTCGTGTACCGGAACGCTCTCTACCACCGACCAGGTTAGGCCTGCAGCGTCGATAATCGATTTGCGTTCCATAATATCAGCAACAGTCCATACTTCGCCATGCGGCACATGGTGCAATGCCGTAACTATACCTGTAGCGCCAGCCTGTTTTACATCTTGTAAGCTTACCGGATCGTTGGGCCCATACCAGCGCCAGGTTTGTTCTAATTTTTTATATTTGGTTGTCATATCAATTTCGATGTTGGGTTACCCCACTCTGCAGTCTGCTTTAGTACGTTACCTTGCTCTTCTGCTTTTCGGGATAAAGTTCCTTTAACCAGATATAATCGGAAACCACGTTGAGCATCTGTTCGTAATAAACATTTTGTTTTCCGGCAGCACGGCAAATAGAGAGTATAGCGGCATTGGCGTTATTGGTTTGGGAGAAAAAGAAACTGAAATTCCTGGAATAAAGCCAGCCCGGAATATCATCATCAGCCAGCGTAATTTTGCAGCTCACCATCGCTTCGGTGGGTCTGGCTTCATCTGTGCTAATGGTGTAGGTAACAGGCAACTCAATAATCGACTGCCCAAATAAATCGACCAACACGTTTATACTTTTTTTCATCTCAAACCAATAAATACACAATAGAAACGGTTAAAACAGCACTACTGTTAGGCTAAGTTGTTAAAAAAATCGGGTTGTTAAATCCAATATACTCCTATTTATTTGCGTAAACGTTTAAGTTATTCGATTAAATACTTACTAAAGCGTTTAAGTAAATCTGCGCCTCATTTGTCACTTTTTCTTTACGAAAGCAATTACTGTGCATTTTTATTTTCATGGAAATTCACCACCCGGATGTCTGCTGTATTTTTCTGTTCGATAGCTTTACCCGCATAAGCAGGTTTATTTGCACCCCAGATTACCGCACTGTTCATTAAACTTACATACCCGGTGTTTTCGAAGTAAAAGCCAGCAATTGAACTTTTTACCAGCCCCTCTACATTGCTCGGCCGGCGATCGTACACCCCGCCAGTTTCTTTAGTGGTTTTATTCAGGAGCACACTTACCTGATCGAAATAAATATTCGAAATCTTATTCCTGCTTTCGCCGCTAATGTACACGCCACTTTCGCCAGTACAACGGATATTGCTGAAATAAATATTGGTAACAGCCCCTACCTTGCCTTTGGTTTGCCCCTTTGGTAAACGCCAGCCGGCATCTTTGTTATTGGCGGTAGCACGCGGGTAGGCAGTAATGTAAATCGGCTCTGCTTTACCCCACCAAACATCAGTAAAAAGCCTCGATTCGACCAGGATATTCGAGAAAACCACATCACTCACGGTTCCTTCATCGCGGTTTTGGATACCCAGCCCCCTGTTACTGTTGCGGATATTGCAGTTATTAATGAGTACATGGCTAATGCGGTCCATATTTTCAGAGCCTATTTTAATGGCACAGGAACTCGAAGTCATGGTGCAATTGCTAATCACAATATTTTCGCAGGCGCCATATTCTTCATATTCGCGGCGGTTTTTAAGGCAAATGCAATCATCGCCCGATTCGATATAACAGTTATTGATCCTCACATTTTTACTGTGGTCTAAATCAATGCCATCACTGTTTCTTATTTTAATGCTGTTTAGCAGGGTAATATTCGAAATGGAAACATCGTTGCAACCTACCAGATGCACTGTCCAATAGGCAGAATTTTGAAAAGTAACCCCATCAATATTCAGTTTTTTACAGTCGATTAAAGTGAGCAGGTGCGGGCGCGGATCTACAACGTTAAAAGGTTTCAATACATAAGAATCGCTTAGCTCTTCGCCCATAAAAGAAATTCCGTTGCCATCAATTACACCACTGCCGGTAATGCTTACCTGCTCCAGTTTTTCGCCACCTATCCAAATGGTTCCTTCGCCTTTATTTTCGCGGAAAGCACTTTTGGTGTACAGGCTTTCATCGGGGCTTGCTAAAATTTTCGCGCCGCCTTCTACCCGTAGCTCAACAAAGGATTTTAAATCGAACGGGCCACTTAAAAACACATGGCCTGCGGGTACAACTACCTGCCCGCCACCTGCAGCATTACAGGTATTAATTGCCTTTTGAATGGCAATGGCATCATTTGTTTTTCCATCGCCAACAGCTCCAAACTTTTTAATGTTATAGGTTTGTTGTGCAACTACCCTAATCGAAAACAGCAGGGCAAGCGCAATGAATACTTTAATTTTCATTATTGTTGAATTGATTCTTACTTAATAAAACTACCGCCGATTGGTATTGTATCTGTTTACCAGAATACAATGTACAGCGCGGCCAGAATACCACAGATAATTACCGAGCATACTGCAAATGCAGGGCTAACCTTAAACATAGTGCGGTCTATTTCCAGCCCTTGTTCATTGTCTTTGCTTTTTGGATCGGTGAGTGTTACCACAACCATCAGTAAAATAACGATAACGAAAACCCACGACATCCGGTTAAGGAAAGGTATGTTACCGATTAATCCATTGCTAATTGTAGGTAGAAACTTAAAGAAAATGGACAAGGGGATGGTTACCATAGCGGCGGCAAGCGCAGCGCGCGAGGTTGTTCTTTTCCAGAAAAAGCCCAATAGGAAAATGGCAAATATTCCCGGCGAAATAAAACCAACATACTCTTGTATAAACTGATAAACCTGATCGAAACTTCTTAAAGCTGGCGCCACCACAATGGCAATAAGCGAGGCCAATACCACAGACCAGCGACCTACGGCAACCAACCTGCGTTCTGACGCTTCGGGTTTGATGTATTTTTTATAAATATCGAGTGTAAAAATGGTGGCAATACTATTCGATTTTCCGGCCAGGGAAGCCACAATAGCCGCCGTTAAGGCCGCAAAGGCCAGACCTTTTATGCCTGCAGGCAACAAATTCATCAATACCGGATAGGCATGATCGGGCTTCACTACCCCCGCAGCATCGAGCATTTCGGCTTGAAAATAGCCTCGTTGATACAGTACAAAGGCTGCAATACCCGGAATAACCACAATTACCGGTATCAGTAATTTTAGAAAGGCTGCAAAGATTAATCCGTTCCTGCCTGTTTTTAAATCGGCACCCAAGGCACGCTGTACAATGTATTGGTTACAACCCCAATAGTTCAGGTTATTGATCCAAAGACCACCAATCAGCACGGCAATGCCAGGCAGCTCGTTATAAAACTTATCACCTTTCGAAAAAATCATGTGGAAATGGTCTGATGCTTCGCTTTTTAAAAGTGGAAGCGCGCCCAGTACGGTATGCGTATCGAGCTTCTCTGCAACCAGTTTCAATGCCATGTAACAGGTAATCAATCCGCCAATAACCAGCACAAACACCTGGATTACATCGGTATAACCAATCACTTTCATGCCGCCCAGGGTAATAATGGCCGAAAAAATAGCCAGAAATACAATACAGGTATTAAACGAGATGCCGGTAATGGTTTCAATAGCAATAGCACCCAGAAAGAAAATAGAAGTTAAGTTTACAAACACATACACCAGCAACCAAAAAACAGCCATTAAAGTACTTACGGTATTGTTATAACGCCTGGAGAGAAACTGCGGCATGGTGTAAATCTTGTTCTTCAAATAAATGGGCAGAAAATACACCGCTACAATAATCAGCGTAGCGGCAGCCATCCACTCGTAACTGGCAATGGCCAGCCCCATGGCAAAACCCGAACCCGACATGCCAATAAAGTGCTCTGCAGAAATATTAGAAGCGATAATGGATGCCCCAATGGCCCACCAGGTTAGCGAACCTTCGGCCAAAAAGTAATCTTTGGTATCGGTTTGTTTCTTTTTTTTACTACGATAAACCCAATAGCCATAAGCAGATACGATAATAAAGTAGATAAAAAATACGATGCAATCGAGCACAGAAAGGTGGTTCATAAAAGGGATGATTATATTTGGTTTTTTTTTAAAATTCAGAAAAAATCCCCAAGGTTAAAGCCTTAAAGCTTTTATTTAATTACGTAAACGTTTTCGGATATACCGCCCAAAAACAGGTAATCATTAACCTTCTGTTGATGCCCGTTTAATCAGTACAGATTTAAGCACAATATCTTTATCATCGCCAATACCCCTTTTATTTAAAACCTTAAACAGGCATTTTGCAGCCTCATTTCCGATTTCGAATGCAGGTTGTGTAATGGTGGTTAACGAAGGATTAAGCAGTTTAGCCGAGCTCATATTGCAAAAGCTCAGTATTTTAACATCCTGAGGAATTTGCAACTGCAAGTCCACGCAAGCCGAATAGGCCGGTATAATAAATTCTTCTATTGAAGAGAAAAGACCATCCGGTGCATGTTGCTTAAACAATGTGCTGATGTTTTGCAGGTTGGTTTCTTCATCTTCGCTATAATGCACCACCAATTCCTCACTTACCATTAAACCATGTGCCTGCAAGGCATCGCAATAGCCTGAAAACCTGGCCCTGCCTGCCGGAAGTTTTTCGAGCCCGTACAAGTAAGCGATTTTCGAACAGCCGCGTTCAATCAGGTGTTCGGTAGCCGTGTACGAGATCTGGTAATCATCGGTAGTTACCTTAAAAGTATCGAGTTCTTCGTAAACGCGGTCGAAAAACACCATTGGTATCTTATTTACCAGGTTTTTATAATACTCATTGTTGTATTCATTGCTCGATACCGATGTTAAAATCCCGTCTACCCTGCCGTTAAGCAGGCTGTTGGTAAACGACATTTCCATTTCGGTGTCTTCGTGGGTTTGGTAAATGAGCACATGGTAGCCATATTGCCTGGCTATTTCTTCAATCCCTTTAATGGCCAGAGAGAAAAAGTTATTGGCTACACAGGGAATAATAACTGCAATGGTTTTGGTTTTGTTACTCCTGAGGTTACTTGCCGCAGGGTTTGGTGTATAGTTCAGTTCTTTTGCAAGTGTCCACACCCTGTTCTTTGTTTTTAAGCTAATCTCATAGCTATCATTCAGCGCCTTCGAAACCGTGGCAATAGAGATATTCAACTCCTGCGCAAGCCTTTTGATATTAACCTCTCCCGACATCTTTAAATCCTTAAGTATTGTTAGTTTTTGTTTGATTTATCGACAACCACACAGCCAATCCTCCGGTCTTTTATACCATCCGTCATTCCATTCCTGATGTTAGGTTTAGCGATCTGGATAAAAAAGGAAAAGCCTAAATGCACCAGGTTAAACTTGATGCATTTCTTATAAAGGGTAAACTATCTGGTTATCAATTACGGATGAAAGGTTACATGTAACAAATCCAATCCGCTTATACGAAAATACAAAATAATCGTAACAACAACGGTTATTTAACACATCTATTTCGCTAAAAGCTGTAATAACCGAGCAGCTACCCGAAATTAAATTAAACAACTGTATATCAACAAATAACAAACCAAAAATAAAAATTTACGTAATCGTTTAAGTAAATAAAATTGGCCAAACGTAAAAGTTTAAGTTTTCAAAAACTCAACTTTATACAACCAAAGCATATTATTTAACCAAATCATTTCTAGTCTTATGAGCAACGAAAACACACTTTCGAAGGACAATCAGAATCCATTGAAAAATCTTGACCAATGGGAAGAGGATATCTTAATCCGCTACCCGGATCCGACAAGTATTAATGCGGATAAAAAAGAAGAACAGTTCAGAAATTACGAAGAAACAGAGAAAGATGGCGTAAAGGAATTTTACAAATTAAACCATACCTACCAAACCTACGATTTTGTTCAGCAGAAAAAAGCTGAATACTTGAAATTCGATAAAGAAGAAATGCCCGTTTGGAGTGCTTTTGATTTCCTGAATAAACTGGTTGATGATTCTGACCCTGATACCGATCTGGACCAGATGCAACATCTTTTACAAACATCGGAAGCGATCCGCAATGATGGCCACCCCGATTGGATGGTACTGGTTGGCCTGATACACGACATGGGAAAAGTGCTCTGCCTTTACGGAGAACCACAATGGGCAGTAGTAGGCGATACCTTTCCGGTTGGCTGTGCCTATTCAGATAAAATCGTATATCCCGAATTCTTTAAGCTTAATCCTGATATTAATAATCCAGAATATCAAACCAAATTGGGCGTATATACCCAAAACTGCGGTTTGGATAACGTACACATGTCGTGGGGGCACGATGAATATGTGTACCACATGATGAAACCCTACATTCCAGAGGCGGGTTTGTACATGCTCAGGTACCACTCTTTTTATGCCCAGCACCGCGAAAACGCTTACGATCATTTGATGAGCGAAAAAGACCACGAGCTGTTTAAATGGGTAAGACTTTTTAATCCATACGACCTCTACTCGAAAAACCCCAACCAAAAAAGCTGGGCAGAACTAAAACCTTATTACGAAGCTCTTGTGGCTAAATATCTTCCTACCAGCATTAAGTTTTAAAAAACCAAATATTAATATACCAAACTAACAAACCAAATTATGAACCTAATGCTACAAGAATCATGAAATCAAAATTCAAAAGCTTAAATTATGGCTGCATTATTTTGCTCTTTCTGCTTATCAGCCAATCGTTCAACGTTGCCTTTGCGCAAACTGAACGAAAAATTACAGGAAACTTATTGGATAATGCCAATATGCCTATAATAGGGGCCTCCGTTTCGGTTAAAGGAACCAATAAGGTTACCGTTACCGGCGACAATGGCGCATTTAGTATTACCGCAAAAACGGGCGACAAACTTGTTTTTACCTTTATGGGTTACGAGCCAAAAGAACTTACCATAGGTACGGGTTCTAACTACAAAGTAACCATTAGCGAAGCCAATACCTCACTTACAGATGTTGTTGTGGTAGGCTACGGAAAAGGTTCGCGCAAGGGCCTATCGAGTGCCATTACTTCGGTAAAACCCGAAGAATTAAATAAAGGCGCAATTGCAGATGTTGGCCAGTTGCTACAAGGTAAAGTTCCGGGTCTGAACATTAGCGCCAGTGGCGACCCAAACAAACCTGCGGCAGTAATTTTACGTGGTGCATCTACCATTAACAGTCCGGGAGCACCCTTTTACGTAATTGATGGTATCCCCGGAGCCGATATTGCAGCGATAGCGCCTGCCGATATTGCATCAATCGATGTGTTAAAAGATGCTGCAGCAACTGCTATTTATGGTAACCGTGCGGCTAGTGGTGTAATCATAGTAACCACTAAACGTGGTAAATCGGGCAAGCCACAGTTAAACTACAGTGGCTATGTAGCTGCTGAAAAAGTAAGTAATCAGCTCGATTTAATGGATGCCGATCAATTAAGAACTTACCTTACTGCCAACAAGGTAGCATTTTCGCCAAATGATGATAAAGGCGAAAATGTAAACTGGATGAAAGCCATTGAGCGTTCTACTGCTTATTCGCAAAACCACAACCTTTCCTTTAGCGGAGGTACCGATCACAGCAACTACAGCGCCAGCTTAAACTATTTTAATAAAGAGGGTATTTTATCTAAAAGTTCATTAAACCGTATTATTGGCCGGTTAAACATCGATCAGTATGCCTTTAACGATAAAGTAAAATTCAGTTTAAACCTGTCTAACTCAAGTAGCAAATCTATTAACGAACCATTACAAAACATTGTATTGCTACAGGCCGCAAAACGCTTACCTGTTTCTCCAATTTTCAATGCAGATGGAACTTACTTCGAAAACCTGAATAACACAGGTTACTTTAATCCTTTGGCTATTGCCGATAATGCACAGGACGAAACAAAATACAACGTTTTAATTGGCGGCTTTAATACGGAAGTTAAACTGCCTTTCGGTTTTACCTACAACATTAACCTTTCTTATCAAAAAACAACTGCTAACCATGGCGAGTTCTACAGCAGTTATTTTGGAAAATACCCAACATCGAACTTTTATAACAATCCCGATCCAGGTATTGGCATTGCACACACCCTTATTGGTGGTGTATTTGGCACCAACGGATCGGCTTTAAGAAGCACCTTCGAAAACACCAATAAAATATTAGAAACCTTCTTAACCTGGGATAAGAAAATTGGCGATCACACCTTAAATGCTGTTCTGGGCTATAGCTATCAGGATAATATTGTTGGTGATGGTTTTCAAACTTCAAGTACAAATTTCCCAACTGATTTTGTTGGCTTCCAAAACCTTACTTTGGGTAATCCCTATGCCATTCCGTCTTACCGCATTAATTTAGGAAACGACCTAACCTATGCAAGAATTTTGTCAATCTCCGATTTTTTCAGGTTAAACTATAACTACAAGGGTAGATATCTTTTACAAGGTTCAATCAGACGTGACGGAAGCTCAGCCTTTGGTAAAAATAACCAATGGGGCTATTTCCCATCCGTTGGTTTAGCCTGGAGAGTAAGCGAAGAAGGTTTTATGAAAGGACAATCTTTCGTTAGTGATTTAAAAATCCGTGCCAGTTATGGCGTTACCGGGAACTCATCGGGTATAGGTGCCTATTATGGACAGTTAATTTATGGCATTAGTGGTACTTACTACAATAATGGCGTTCAGGCAGCAGCCTATGCACCAATACAAGGTTCAAACCCCGATTTGAAGTGGGAAAGAACATCAACCAAAAACCTTGGTGTTGATTTTGGATTCTTAAACAACAAAATTACAGGTAGTGTAGATGTGTATGATAAAAACACAAATGGCATGCTTTTCAAATACGGTGTACCACCTGCACTTGTTCCCGGTGGCCAATTGTATGCAAACGGTGGTAGCATCAACAATAAAGGTATCGAAGTAAGCTTAAATGTATCGCCGGTTACTACCAAAAGTTTCTCTTGGTTAAGCACCATTAACATGGCTTACAACAAAAACAAAATTACCAGCTTACAAGGCCCAATCTCCAATGCCGATTCTATTCGTTACTCAGATCCTGAAGGACCGGGACAAACCAATGCAACTTTACAAATCCTGAAAGTGGGTTACCCGCTTGGCCAGTTTTTCACGCTAAAATATGCAGGTAAAGATGCCAGTGGTAATTCATTGTTTTATAAGCGCGATGGTTCTACAACAACCACTCCGGGCATTGGAACCGATTATTTTTACCTGGGCAATGCACAGCCAAAAGTGTTAATGGGCTGGAGCAACACCTTCAAGTATAAAGAATTAGAGCTGAACATCTTTTTAAGGGGAACCTTTGGCAATAAAATATTTAACGCCACCAAAGCAGATTTATCTTACACTGCAGGTGCAGCAGTGAATAACATACTAAACAGCGCTGCCGATGATAAAGTAACGGATACCAGAAACTCGTTCTACTCAGATCGTTATATCGAAAATGGTTCTTATGTGCGTTTGGATAATGCAACTTTAGGCTACAATTTTAAAAACCCGGTTAAGTATGTAAATAATGTTAGGGTTTATTTATCAACCAATAACTTATTTACCATTACAGGGTACAAGGGAATTGATCCTGAGATTAATCAAGGCGGTGCTGCCCCGGGTATAGATTATAACAACTTCTACCCGAAAACCCGTACGTTTTTACTCGGTCTTAACGCATCATTTTAAAATACAAATTTTAAGGACATGAAAAAGATATTATTTGGAATATTATTTGCACTTACCGGGGCATTAATATTCACCTCCTGCCAAAAAATTGAGGTACCTGTTACTTCAGAACTTACACCAGAAACCTATCCCCAAACAGCAGCACAGTTAACATCGGCATCGGGGGCGGTATATATCAATTTAAGGAGCGATTATGCCACCACCTATTTCTTTTTACAAAGCTGCTCAACAGACGAATCGGTGCTGCCCATCTTTGCTTCCGATTGGATTGACGGGAATAAGTACCTCGAATTACATCGCCACACCTGGACAAAAGATAATGCCTGGGTTGCAGCAGGCTGGTCGTACCTAACCAACATTATTGGTACCGCCAATCAAACCATTTCAATTATTAGCCAATCAGCGCCAGCGGGTGCAGCAAAAAGCACCAACATTGCAGAATTAAAAACCATGCGCGCCCTGTCGTACTTTATGATGATGGATTTATATGGTAATGTTCCCTTAGATACGCTATATGGTGCTACAGCATTGAAAACAAATTCGCCCAGGGCACAGGTTTTCAGCTATATTGAAAGTGAGCTTAAAGCGGCTATCCCTTATTTAAAATCCACTTCTGGTATGGCAACATATGGTTTACCAACCAAATACCTGGCTTATTCTATATTGGCAAAAATGTACCTGAATGCAGCTGTATATACCGGCACAGCGCGTTACGATGACTGTATAGCTGCCTGCGACCAAATGATCAGCTCGGGTTTATATGCTATAGAACCCATGTCTACCTATTTGCAAATGTTTTATCCCACCAACGGGCCAACGCAAAAGGAGTTTATTTTTGCCATTCCGTTTGATGCGGCAACCAGCTCGGGTAACATGTTTTTGGCCCGTTACGATTTAAACCGGAACCTGGGCATCCGCTATGCGTACTCAGGCTCTACAGCTGGCTCATTTACCAACCCGGTTATGAACCAAAGCAGTGGTAATGGGCTGGCTAACAACAAACCAAGTGGACCAAGAATGACCACAACCGAGTTTTATGCCAATTTTAATGATGCGAACGATATCAGAAATAAACAATGGCTTACCGGTCCGCAATACTGGCCAGATGGAAGTCCGATTATGGTGAGCACCACGAATTTAGGTTACGATCAGTTTTACACCGGAGGTACACCAGCCGGAACGTTAACTTATGCATTAAATTTAACTCCGTTAAGTAGTTCGCGTTTAGGCGCAGGTTCTTACGATTTGGGCAAGGATGAAATTGCATGGAATACCGGTTACAGGAACATTAAATTTTTACCCGATTACACCAACCCAACTAACCGTAACCAAAACAACGACATGCCTTTGTTCCGTTACTCAGATATTATATTAATGAAAGCTGAGGCCATTTTCAGAGGCGGCACGCCAACATTAGGTGCCACGGCATTGGGTTTGGTAAACAGTGTAAGGAGCAACCGTACCACATCTGCACCGCTTGGCGCCTTAACTTTAGATATCTTGTATAACGAGCGTTCAAAAGAGTTTACCTGGGAAACCTGGCACCGCAACGATATGATCAGATTTGGAAAATTCGAGAACACCTACGGTTTATCGAAAACCAATACCGATACTTATCGCCGTATATTCCCGATTCCGAGTACAGCTATTGCTACCAACAATACCCTGGTACAAAATCCCGGATATAACTAACTGGCGGTTTAAACATGATTGGGAATTTCTCTGGCTTTTAGCCTTGAGAAATTCCCATTTTTCTTCTTTTCATTTAAGCCAATGGCCTCCCGTTTTTCATTTCCTAAACTTATTTTCATGGCTAAAAATTTACTACTATTCCTTTCCCTATTTACCTGTGGAACATTGCAGGCACAGGTTTTGGTTAAATCGCCATCAGAAACTCCTCTGTTAAGCAAAAATTTAACCAAAGAAACCGCTGCCTTAAACTTTATCGCCATGGGTGATTGGGGCCGGAATGGGGCCGACCATCAAAAACAGGTTGCCAAACAAATGGGCATTACCGCAAGCGAAGTAAAAGCTAATTTCATCATTTCTACAGGCGATAATTTTTATCCAAGTGGTGTAATCAGTGCTCAGGATCCCTCTTTCAAATATTCTTTTGAAGATATTTATACCGATTTTTCGTTACAATGGGACTGGTATCCGGTGCTGGGTAACCACGATTATAAATCGAACCCTGATGCACAGGTAGACTATTCAAAAATTAGCCGCAGGTGGAAAATGCCCGCACGTTACTATGCTAAAAAACTGCCCATCAATGGCGACCTCAATAACCAGGTGCTCATTGCTTTTATTGATACCAACCCACTCATACCCGAATTTTACAGCAATGCCGAATATGGCCCCAATGTAAAGGGACAGGATACAACAGCCCAAAAACGCTGGCTGGTCAAAACACTGGCCGATAGCGACCCAGCAATTAAATGGAAAATTGTAGTGGGCCACCACCCCATTTACACCGGGGGCAGCCGTACCGATGCTTACGATACCAAAGCCGTTAGGAATTCGTTAAAACCAACCTTTGAAAAATATGGTGTAGATGTGTATCTTACAGGTCACGAACACAGCCTGCAGTACATTAAACCAGCTGGAAAAACTCATTATTTCATTTCTGGTGCCGCTTCCGAAAAAACGCCTGTAAAACTCATTACAGATGCCGAAATGGTAGCCTCCGATTATGGATTCATGTTGTTTTCGGTTACCAGCAGCCAGTTGCGTGTACAGGCCATTAACGACCAGGGAGAGATTATTTATAACACCTTGATTAAAAAATAAAAAAACCAACCAATCAATCAGCTGCACAATGGATCATAATACCAGTACCACACCTGTAACAGCGCAACCTGCAGCCAAGCCCAAACGGCTCCTTTCGCTCGATGCCTTAAGGGGTTTTGATATGTTCTGGATAGTGAGTGGCGAAGGAATTTTCCATGGACTGGCCAACGGGATCAAAGAAAACCATGCACTGGTACAAAATCATGATGACTGGACCATAGCCACCAACCCAAACCTTTCGGTGTTTGAGCGTATACTGGTTGGCATCAGTAACCAGCTGCACCATTCGCCCTGGAATGGCTTTACCTTTTACGATCTTATTTTCCCACTATTCATCTTCATTTCTGGCGTATCTATTCCCTTTTCGTACCAGAAATATTTTAACGATAAAAAGAATGGAAGTGCTGCTTCGGGTAGTATTTATTTTGCACTGATTAAAAGAACGCTGATTTTAATTTTACTGGGTGCAGTGGTTAACGGCATGCTGCAGTGGAAAGGTTACGAAAATATCCGTTTCGCCAGTGTGCTTGGCCGCATTGGTTTGGCTACCTGTTTTGCTGCCTTAATTTACCTCAACACTTCACTAAAAAAACAGGTAATCTGGTTTGTGTCCATCCTTATTGGCTATTACCTCATTATGCGATTTATACCTGTTCCTGGTTTCGGCAGTGGCGTACTCAGCCGCGAAGGTAACCTTGCGGCCTACCTCGATCGCTTGTTCCTACCGGGCAAACTTCACCGTATTGTTTACGATCCCGAAGGTTTGCTCAGCACCATTCCTGCTATTTGCTCGGCCATGCTGGGCATATTTACAGGAACATTTATGCAGCATAAGGCGGTAGCTCCAAATCCAGCTAAAAAAGTATTATATTTAATTGCTTCTGGTACTGCACTCCTGGTTATTGCACTAGCCGGCAGTTTCTTTTTCCCCATTAACAAAACCATGTGGACCAGTACTTTCGTACTCTTTGCAGGAGGCTGGAGTATTTTGCTGTTTGCAGTTTTCTATTTCCTCATCGACGTGCTGGCCTGGCAAAAATGGAGCATGCCCATGGTTTGGATGGGTACCAACTCGATATTAATTTATGTTTGCGCCCACGGCTTATTCAATTTCGAATCTACTTCAAGCTTCCTATTTGGCGGGATAATTAATACCATACCAACCGCATGGCAGCAAGCAGGAGTTTGGACGGGTGTGTTAGTTGTACAATTGTTTGGCTTAAAGTTCCTCTTCGATAAAAAGTGGTTCCTGAAAATTTGATATGAAATTAAAAATATTACTCTCGGCACTGCTTGTGCTGTTTGCCGGCAATCTATGGTCGCAGGCTTATCTTGCTTCGTCTAATCAACTTATTAAACGGATTTTACCCAAACGGTATCAGTCTTTTGTTACTGAAAGTATGCCTAGCCTAAATGGCAGGGATATTTTTGAAATTGAAAGCAAAAACAATCAAATTGTTTTAAGAGGAAGCAGTGGTGTTGCCCTTGCCTCTGCGTTTTACCATTACCTCACCGAATATGCACATTGCCAGATTACATGGAATGGCACCAATTTAAAATTACCTGCTACCCTACCCACTGTAAGAGGAAAAATAAAGAAAGAAACGCCCTACGATTACCGTTATTATTTAAACTATTGCACCTTTAATTACAGCATGAGCTGGTGGGACTGGCCACGCTGGGAGAAAGAGATAGATTGGATGGCACTACACGGAATTAACATGCCGCTTGCCATAACCGGCGAAGAGTACACCTGGTACCTGTTATATAAAGAGATGGGCTTTACAAATGAAGAACTCAAAGGATTTTTTACAGGCCCGGCTTATTTTTCGTGGTTTTGGATGGGCAATATAGATGGCTGGGGTGGCCCGCTCCCGGTAGCATGGATGAAAAGCCACTTCGAGCTGCAAAAGAAAATTCTGGCCAGGCAACGGTCGCTTGGGATGAAACCTGTATTGCCTGCCTTTACAGGACACGTACCTGCTGCCTTCAAAAATAAATTCCCCCAGGCAAAGCTTAAGGCCACCAACTGGACCAATGGATTTGCCGATACCTATATTCTCGATTCAGAAGATCCTATGTTTGCGCAGATTGGCAAAAAGTTTCTTCAGAAACAAACTGAATTGCTGGGCACCGATCACCTTTACTCGGCCGATACATTTAATGAGAATGAGCCACCATCTGCCGACCCCGCATATTTAGGTAACCTCAGTGCCCGAATTTACGACGGCATGTCGGCTGCCGATCCAAAAGCCATTTGGGTAATGCAGGGATGGCTTTTTTACAGCGACCGGAAGTTTTGGAAAGAAGCACAAACCGAAGCGCTTTTAAATGCAGTGCCGAACGATAAGATGATTTTGCTCGATCTGGCTACCGAAATAGAACCAGTTTGGAAACGCACCAAAGGTTTTTATGGCAAACCCTGGATCTGGAACATGCTGCATAATTTTGGCGGAAACACCAACTTGTTTGGCAGGATGGATGTAGTGGCAACTGCTCCGGCCGAAGCGCTTAACAACCCGCAAAGTGGCAAAATGAAAGGCATTGGCCTGAGTATGGAAGGCATAGAACAAAACCCCGTGCTTTACGAACTAATGATGGATAATGTTTGGCAAACCAAGCCCATTGAACTGAACAGCTGGTTACCCAAATTTGTACGTAACCGCTATGGAAAAAGCAATGTAAATGCGCTAAAAGGATGGGAAATATTACGGAAAACCGTGTACAACGTTCCGGCCGATAAATACATTAGAGATGGTGCCGAATCGATTATTCAGGCCCGCCCTACTTTCGATTCGTTAACCCGCTGGGCAAAAACCACCTTAAACTACCGGGAGCACGATCTGCTTCTGGCCTGGGATGAGTTTGTAAAAGCCGCACCACTTTGCAAAACCAGCGATGGCTTTCAATACGACCTGGTTGATGTTACCAGACAGGTAATGGCCAACTATGCTTTGCCTATACAGAGAAAAATCGTTGCTGCCTATCGCCAAAAAGACCTCGGTAAATTTAAAACAGAAAGCCAGCATTTTATAGCGCTTATTGATGATATGGACCGGCTTTTGGCCACCAGAAAAGATTTTATGCTTGGCCCCTGGGTAAGTACTGCAAGGCAATGGGGGCAAACACCCGCTGAAAAAGCATTATATGAAATGAACGCCAAAGACCTGATTACCCTTTGGGGTGATGCCAAAAACCCCTTAAACGAATATGCCTGCAGGCAATGGAGCGGCTTGTTAAGTGATTTTTATAAACCCAGGTGGCAGCTTTTCTTTACCCGCGCAGCGCAGTCGCTAAACCAGCAAACTGATTTTAATACCAACCTGTTTAAAGAAGAAGTAAGCAACTGGGAATGGAAATGGGTAAACCAGAGAAAAGACTACCCAACCCAAACCATTGGCAATCCTGTTACTGTAGCACTCCAAATGTATCAGAAATACCGCAAAACCATAGGCATAGTACACCCGTAATTTAATTTAGATTTTATGAGAGCCCTTACTTTCTCCGTCGTTTGTTTGCTGTATAGCACCCTGGTTAATGCACAAACCAAAACCTATAACATTGTTGATTTTGGCGCGAAACCAGGGCTTGAAAAGCTAAATACCAAAGCCATACAAAGTGCTATTGATGCTGCCGGCAAATCGGGTGGCCGGGTAATAGTGCCACAGGGGCAGTTTGTTACCGGTCCTATCCAGCTAAAATCGACGGTTGAACTTTACCTCAACAAGGGTGCCGAATTACTGGGCAGTACCAACCGGCTCGATTATGGCAAAGAAGCGGCACAAGCACTTATTTCATCCAGCAACCAACACTCCATTACCATAAACGGAAAAGGCACCATTAATGGCAGGGGCCGCGAAGTGGTTAAAAGTTTATTGCAGCTCTTGCACAATGGCACCCTGAACGACGAAACCTGGGTAGTTAAACGACCTTCTGAATACAACAGGCCCAGGTTAATTGCCTTTAGCAATTGTGAAGATATTACCGTAAAAAACGTTAAGATTAAAAACAGCGCCGGTTGGGTGCAAGACTTTGCCAGCTGCAATAAAGTAACGATAGACAGTGTAATCGTAGAAAGTACCGAATACTGGAACAATGATGGGATCGATATTGTAAACAGCAAAAACGTAAGCATTACCAATTGCAATATTGATGCTGCCGATGATGGCATTTGCCTTAAATCGGAAGGCCGCCCCGGAACCTGCGAGAACATTTATGTAGCCAATTGCACCATCCGCTCAAGCGCAAGTGGTTTTAAGATTGGTACAGGCTCTTATGGAGGTTTCAGAAACATAAAAGTTAGAAATATAACCGTTTACAATACCTATCGCTCTGCAATAGCGCTCGAAGCAGTAGATGGTGGATTTATAGATGGGGTAGACATAGCGGGCGTGGTAGCAAAATACACCGGAAATGCCATCTTTATCCGCCTTGGCCACAGAAATAAAGATGCGCAGTATAGCTCGGTAAAAAATATCCGTATTGCAGATTTGAAAGCTGATATTCCAAATGCCAAACCAGATGCCGGATACCCCATTGAAGGGCCACTGCCTAAAACACCGCCTCATAATTTATTGCCCGCAGTTATTGTGGGTATTCCAGGGCATCATATCGAAAATGTAAGTCTCGAAAATATTGACATTACCTACGGTGGCGGTGCCGCCAAAGCCATTGCCTATATTCCTATTGATCAATTGGATCAGGTAACCGAAAATGAAACTGGTTATCCCGAATTTAGTATGTTTGGCGAATTGCCATCCTGGGGTTTTTATGTACGCCACGCAAAAGGCATTTCCTTTAAAAACATCAAATTGAATTATAAGGATACAGATTTTAGGCCATCCATTATTTTTGATGATGTGAGTAGCATCAATTTAGCTGACCTGGAAATTGAAAAAACAGAAAACCCCAACGTTATCATTTTGAAAAAAACGGGGCAGGTATCGATTAAAAATATTAAACTGCCTGCCGACCAGAAAGAGGCGATAAAAACACTCCCCTGATTTACCTTTACCCATATGAAAATTGCAATGCCATTTATTCTGTTGAGCCACAACACCCCTACCCGAAAAAAACCTGTTACTTTTTTTACCGGCATTTCATTGCTTCTCGTACTCGCTTGCACCAATGCCTTTGCGCAGCAACAGCCTTTAATTAAATATGTACAACCATTTTCGGGTACATCGGCCAGTACAACACTGGCCAGCCAACATATAGAAGATAAAACCGAAAGACTGGCCAACACCATACCTGCTGTTGCACCACCTTTTAGCATGACACAGTGGACCCCACAAACCCAGCTTTCGGAAAAAAAATGCCTTGCCCCCTATTATTACAACAACAAGAAATTTTACGGTATCAGGGCTAGTCATTGGATAAGCGGTTCGTGTACGCAAGATTATGGCAGTTTTACCATCATGCCCATTTCGGGCAAACTTAAAACCAACCCCAATGCTTACGCTACCGATTATACGCATGCAGGCGAAGTAGCTACACCAGCTTATTATAAGGCCATTTTACCTGGCTATAATTTGTTAACTGAGCATACTGCCACATTGCGATGCGGTGTTATCAAAGTTACGGCACAAAAAACCGATAGCGTTTACCTGTTAATTACGCCAAACAGCGATCAGGGAAAAGGTTACATCAAAATTGACCAGCAAAAAGGCGAAATATCGGGCTATAACCCGGTTCACCGCATTTATCAGGGCTGGGGCGAGCCTGCTGGTTTTAACGGTTATTTTTTTATCCGCATTAAAAAAACGTTTAAAACAAGTGGCGTATTTAGCGCTGAAAGCAGATCAGCAAACCAATCTATCGAAAACCAAAAAGACCTGGGTGCCTATCTGGGCTTTAAACTGCAAAAAGGCGAAACGATTACCATTTACTCAGGAACCTCTTTTACCAGCATTGAGGCGGCAAAGCTTAACCTCGAAACAGAAATTAATATCGCCAGTTTTGAAACCGTTGTGGCCAAAACAAGCCGGGCATGGGAACAATCGCTTGGCCAGATTAAAATTAACGATACCAACGAAAAAAAGAAAAGGATTTTCTACACCGCACTTTACCATGCCCAGCAACACCCACGGTTGTTTAACGATGTGGATGGAGGATACCCTCAATTTGCAGGCAATTATGTTCGTAAAGTAATCGCAAAAGGCAACTATTACGATGACTTTTCGATGTGGGATATTTACCGCGCCCAATTGCCCCTAACAGAACTTTTACAGCCAGACCTGGCCAACGATTTTGCAAATGCTTTAGTTCTAAAAGGGCAGCAAGGTGGTTGGTTACCCATATTTCCCTGCTGGAACAGTTATACCGCAGCCATGATTGGCGATCATAGCACTGCTTTTTTAGCCTCGGCCTATAACAAAGGCATTCGCGGCTATGATGTAAATGAAGCCTACCGCTTAATGCGGCAAAACGCATTCCGAATGCCCGATTCGGCCGATTACCTTAATGGCAAAGGCCGCCGTGGCATTAACAGTTACCTGAAATATGGCTATATCCCAATGGAAGATAGTATCCCCAATGCTTTTCATAAAAAAGAACAGGTAAGCAGAACCCTCGAGTACGCTTACGATGATTATGCTTTGGCAACGATAGCAAAAGACCTGGGGAAAAAAGATGATTATAAAAAACTAATGGAAAGGGCTTCGAATTATAAAAATGTGTTCGATACACAGGTAGGAATGGCAAGAGGAAGATTTGAAAACGGCAGCTGGTACAGCCCCTTCCATGCCGATCATCGCGAACCTTATATTACCGAAGGCACACCAAGGCAATACACTTTTTATGTACCGCATGATATGCCCGGCCTTATTAAGCTAATGGGTGGAGAAAAGCAACTGGAAAACGAACTTGATTCGCTTTTTGATAAAAAGGAATACTGGCATGGGAACGAGCCCGGCCATCAGATCCCGTTTTTATACAATTATACCGCAGCCCCACGCAAAACACAAAAACAGGTTACCCGCATACTCGAAGAGGAATATGGTGATGGACCGGGTGGCCTGAGTGGCAATGATGATGCAGGGCAGATGTCGGCCTGGTATATATTTGCTTCCCTCGGTTTTTACCCGGTCGATCCCGTTTCAGGTGTTTATCAAATTACCAGCCCGGCGTTTAAGCAAACGGGCATTACTTTTAAAACCGGTAAAACACTGCTGATTAAAACCATTAAAAAAACCAGCAAGGCAAACTACATTGCCCGCATTACCCTAAATGGAAAAACTTTAAATAAGAACCAGATTACACATCAGCAGCTAACAAAAGGTGGCCAGCTGATTTTTTACATGAGTGAGTAACGTTAGCCCGCCTTAATAAAGAAATAGCAAAAGCCTGTTAACCGATAGGCTTTTGCTGTTTAGTACATTTACCTTTTCAATAAAAGGGGCAATTTTCCAGCAAATCGGCCAAAATATGCCGATTTTTCTTTACCATTTGGTTACCTAAAAAGTAGCGTAAAGCCACATTTTGGGTAAGCGCTAAACCTTACTATCCCCACGCCGTCTGCAACTTGGTAGTAACAGGCTGTAAGCTTAAGGTTGTAACGCCCGGCAGTAGTAAATTTAGATCAGGCTTATGCAATTGGGAAAATGAACAAAACAGTCTTAAATTACCCATAAAATTGTCGCATACTACCACACTTAAAACCGGTTTTTCGTGCCACCTTTGTTAAGTCCTTTAGCAACAAGGGGCAGTGGAGCAGCAACCATAAAAAAACGGGCGAACCGAAAAGCCATATGAGTAGAGAACACAAAAAATAATGTTATGTCAACCAATAAAGTTTCATTGCACAGGGTAATCAAAGCATCACCTGAAAAGATTTACAGGGCCTTTACCGAAGCCTTAGCCATTGCATCGTGGTTACCACCTTACGGTTTTCTTTGCACAGTACGCAACATGGATGTAAAGGTAGGCGGTACTTTTAAAATGTCGTTCCATAATTTCACCACTGGTAATGGCCACTCTTTTGGCGGCGAATACCTGGAGGTTAAACCCAACGAGTTTTTAAAATACACCGATAAATTCGATGATCCGAATTTGCCGGGTGTAATGACAACTTCTATCTGGCTGGAAAAAACAATGGTAGGTACCGACCTTAAGGTTTTGCAGGAAGGTATTCCGGAGGTAATCCCTGCCGAAATGTGTTACCTGGGCTGGCAGGAATCTCTTGAGAAATTAATTAAACTGGTAGAGCCTAATATTCCGGATGCTTAATCTTTGCGATGATCGTCATTTCGACTGGAGGCGACCGGTTTTTCACCGGTGGCGGAATGGAGAAATCTTAATAGATTTCTCGGCTACGTTGCACTCCGCTCGAGATGACGATTAGCTTACAACCGCACCATCTCACCAGTTTTAACCGATTCATCGCAGGCAAATGCGATTTTTAAACTGTTAACAGCATCTTCGGTTGGCCGGGTCAGGTCTATGTTTTCCTGTATGGCTTTTAAAAAGAAACGCTGTTCGCGGTTGCACAATTCCTGGTGGTTGGGTTCATCGCTGAGATCGATCCATTCATCTGCTTTTGCAAATTCATCTGCCTCATTTAAGTCGGCATGATGCACCTTTATCGATTCGGTTTTAGTATGGGCATCAATGTTATCAGAATTGCCCGCAGCAGCTGCAGCTTTTGCCACAATAGATACCGAACCTTTCGGGCCAAAAACATCTTTAATAAAAAAGGCATTATCACTTACCATTGGTCCCCAACCCGCTTCGTACCAACCAATAGAGCCATCTTCGAAACGGATTTGTAGCTGGCCATAATTGTAGTTCCATTCCGGAATTTCATCGGTTAACCTTGCGCCAATGGCGCTCACCTGCACAGGCTTCGATCCCGTCATCTGGCACATTACATCGATATAATGCACGGCGCAGTCTACAATCGGGCTCAGGCTCTTCATCAGGTTACGGTGCACCGTCCATTTTGGCCCCTGGCTTTGCTGGTTTAAATTCATGCGCATTACCAGTGGTTTACCCATATCCTGCGATAGTTCGATAAATTTCTCCCAGGAAGGATGGTAGCGTAAAATATACCCCACCAGTAATTTCTTACCTGCCTTTTTAGCGGCTTCGGCCACGCGCTGCGCATCTTCAACCGTATCGGCAAGTGGTTTTTCGATAAATACATGGCAACCGCTTTCAAACGATTTTACGGCATATGCTTCGTGTGTATCAGGATAAGTTGAAATGCATACTGCATCAGGGCGGGTAGCAGATAAAGCTTCGTAAAAATCGCTGAACAGCGGATAGCCTCCGCCCAGTTTTTCATTCAATACGTTTTTACTGTTGCCTATAGAAACTAATCCGCAGATTTCGAAGCCATCTAAAATGTGATAAGCCATGGCATGGGATGCTCCCATATTGCCACAGCCTACCACTAATACGCTTAAATTTTTCTTTTTTAACATTGGTTCAGGTTATACCCCAAGGCTCCAGCCTTTTCGGTATTCGCGTTTTACAAACTGGTTTACTTCATCAAAGTTGGTTACTTTCATGTTCTGTTTATCCCAAAGCATTTTAATATCCCTGCCGGGAAAGGTAAAGCCCTTACCATCGGCTTTAGGGCGCTTTACATCTATGCCTCTAATGGCCAGATTGGCAATTAAAAGGGTTTCGGTAAGCGGGCCCGCTATTTCGAAAGGCGAGCTCAGCTCTATTTTACCATAACCGGCAATAGCAGCTTCGGCCCACTGCGTATAGTGCCCATCCACATCACCCGGTACACGGGTAGCTTTAGGTTTGGTACGGTCGCTTGCATTTTTCGTTAATGGCAATAATCTTGGGTTAGCGCCATAAGTATCGCAAATCATTTTACCCCTTGTACCAATAAATAAAGTGCCATTATCGCCAAATGATTCGTTCGGCAGCATCTCTTCCGGACGTTCGGGTTTAATACCGCCATCCATCCAGTGCATCTGCAAATTACCTTTTGTTTTTTTGGTCTTATCAAAAGTCATAATCACATGGCTCGAAGGCGGACAGCTTTCGGGGAAATACCCGCGTTTAAACTCATCTACATATACACTGCCAACGCTACATTCTACACTGGTTGGGGTATCGAGTTCGAGTATCCTAAAAGGTGGTTCTACCAAATGGCAGCCCATATCGCCTATGGCACCTGTACCGTAATCCCACCAGCCACGCCAGTTAAATGGAACCAGTTTTTCTACATAAGGTTTAAATGGGGCACTGCCCAACCACAAATCCCAATCCAGTTCGGCAGGGATGTTGCCTCCTGTAGCTGGCCACGAAATACCCTGCGGCCAAACCGGACGGTCGGTCCAGCAATATACCGTATGTACTTTACCAATCAAGCCGGCATCCAACCAGTCTTTGAGTTTACGTACACCCTCTCCTGAGGCACCCTGATTACCCATTTGTGTTACCACCTGGTATTTCTTAGCTGCTTCTGTAAGCATTCTGGCTTCGTAAATATCGTGGGTTAATGGTTTTTGTACATATACGTGCTTACCCAACTGCATGGCCGCCATAGCTTGCATGGCATGGTTATGATCGGGTGTTGAAATGACTACGCCATCAATATTTTTGGATTCTTTATCCAGCATCTGGCGATAATCTTTGTAATATTTGGCTTTAGGGAAACGTTTTACCGAATTGGCGGCACGTCTGTCGTCCACATCGCATAAAAAAGCGATATCGGATCTGCCCCCTTTAAATACGCCTGTTAAATCGCTTTCACCTTTACCGCCTACTCCAATACCCGCAACCTGCAGCCTATCGCTCGGTGCCAGGTAACCTTTTCCCAATACATGGCGTGGTACAATCATAAAACCAGCTGCCGCAAGGGCAGTGGTTTTAATAAAATTTCTTCTTGAATTATCGGCAGCTGAATCTTTTATTTCTTCAGTCATAAATCTTATTTGGTTACTTTATTGTTTAGCTCTTTAATCCTGATGTTTCTGAATTCTACCGGTGAACCGTGGCCAAGGAAACCAATGTGCCCGCTATCGCGCAGTAATCCAGGGTGTGGTTTATGATCGGCAGCACCATTCTTTCTCGCGTCGGTAATATCGGCATCCAGAATTACAGTTCCGTTTAAAACTACTTTTATTTTCGGACCATTTACCACTACCTCTTCATAATTCCATTCGCCAACCGGTTTTAGAAATCCTCTTTTAGCCGGAATAGTGCCATAAATAGACCCATGGTACTGGTACACATGCAAATCTTTATAAATAGGGGCCTCGTTATCTAAAATCTGTAACTCCATCCCCTCATAAGCCGCATCGCCTTCAAAAGGAGCTCTGATTCCTAAACCGTTGTTGGCACCCGGAGTTAATTTAAACTCAAAACGGTATACGAAATCGCTATACTCATCTTTGGTAAATAAATTACCTCCCGATCCTTTACCTGGTTTCGGCCTGATGGCAATATTTCCGTCTTCGATAATATAATCGGTTGTATTTCCGGTCCAGCTGTGCATATTGGTACCATCGAACAATACTTTATAACCTTCTTTTTTCTCCTGGGCACTTAACTCAAAAGGTTTTGGTCTTGGTATTTCCCTGATAAAAATATCGCGGTAAGCTACCGGCGATCCGTGTGCCTGTAATTCGATTTGCTCTTCGGCAAAAATAGGCAGGTTTTTATCCCAGTAATTTTCGAGCACTACGTTATCAGTTACCAATTGTCCGTTCAGGTACACGGTAACCCTATCGCCATGCATTAAGATCCTGAAAGTATTCCACTCATCGAGTTTGTTATCGGCCACTACCAATGGCTTGCTCGGATTTACACGGTTGTTGTACAAACCGCCCGAACCGACCTGGGCACCTACTTTTACACGGGCATTATCCCAGATCTGCACCTGTGGCGTGCCGCGCAGGTAAATACCCGCATCGCCTTCTCCTTTTTTATCGTCGATAATTTTCCAGTCTACCAGCATTTCAAAATCGCCGTACTTTTTTAAGGTAGCCAGGTTATTGCCGTGGCTTTGAAACTGCAGCTCGCCGTTTACCACTTTCCAGCTTTCTTTCATCTCGGCATCGGCTTTAGCTTGTTCGGTAGCCAGGGTAGCGGCATCCATTTTGGCCCTTTTTATCGGATCGGCTACTAAACCTTTCCAGCCTGTTAAGTCGGTTCCGTTAAACATCGAAACAAAACCTTCGCCTTCTTTCATTTCTGCAAGGTATTTGCGTAAGCCTTCTTTCTGGTATTCGGCATCGGCACCTTTTAGTACCTGGATGGTTTTATTGATCAAATCTTTTACAATGATGCCATTGTATTTTCCGGCCATTACTACATTCATCACCGTGGTGGCAGCGGCTTGTTGCAGCCCTGCATCGTCAAGATATTTACCCACAAAAATTAAAGTATTGAAGGCTTTGGCCTGATCGGCAGATTTTAAAATCTCCTGCTGCTGCGTTGTGGTTTTAGCTACCGCCATCGCATTGCGCAACATCAACAGTTTTTGCTCAGGAGCAGCGCCCGAAGTATTAATCAATCTTAAATATCCTTTTAAAGCCTGGTTAAGGTATTCTGCATTGGTAGTGGTACGTGCTATTTTAATCAGCTCATCTGCCGATCCGCTATCGTTCCACGATGATAAAGCCAGTAAAGCAGCCTGCTTATCGGCATCGCCTCCAGTACTGAAAGCTGCAGAAACGGCAGCTAACGCTTTTTTACCACCCAAACTGCCTAATATTTTATAATACAATGGCTTTTTCTCTGCCGTTGCAGCATCCATCTGTTTTAAAATTACATCTACCTGCTCTTCTTTACCACCTTTTACTGCCGAAATAACAGCATCCTGTACACTCACCAGCTCAGTCTGATCGGAAGTTTCGTTTAACAATACAAACAACTGCGGTAAATCCTGTGCATTTACAGTTGTAGATAGTGCCCTGTAAGCCGCGTTTTTAACTTCGGGGTTTTTATTTTTAAGCAGGCTATAAATAGCGGGTAACTCGTTGTGCGCTGCACGGGCAGCCAGTACATTAATTAATGCAACCTGAGCATCGGGCTTAGCTTTAGGAATAAAGGCAGCTACCTGCGTGGTTACTCCATCTCCTTTTATTCTCAACAAGGCATTGCTATAGGCACTTAATGTTGAGGTATCGGCCTTAGTCATCGATTTAAGCAAGGCGGCCAGCGCAGCTTCCTGCCCAATGCTTCCAGTAGCCTCAATAGCAGCCAACTTTACACTTTGGTCTTTACTGTTAATGAGTTTGGTTACCGCAGGCAATGCAGCTTGTACTTTGGCCTGGGCCAGCATTTGGATAATGGCTACCTGTGTTTCGGCATCGGCTTTGCCTAATTTACCAATCCAGGCATCGGCTGTTCCTTTGCCGGCAATTAAATTGGCTGTAGCAAATTTCAGGGCAGCAGCACGGTATTTAAAATCAGGATCGTTTAAAGCAGCCAATAAATAATCGGGCTCGGTAGCAGCTACTATTTTTAATGCTGCTGTACGGGTATGTACCAAATCATCGCCTTTTGCTTTTTCTAATATTTCTTTCGCAATACTTGTGGCCAATACTTTATCGGTTAACAACAGTTTGTTGGCATATACCAGATAAGCATCAACGGCATTGGTGTTTTCGGGTTTAAAGCCCACACTGCTGGCGCTATTCGCCAATACTTCTTTCGAAGCCGGATCGGCAATGTTAGCAAGTGCATAGAGACAAACTTTAGCTACATCGCCACTCATTTTACCTGCAAAAAGTTTTTTTATCGCCTCAGCTGCTTGTTTCGAATGGCTGTGACCAAGTGCATCAACAATAGCCAACTGTGCTTTGCCACTTGTTGCCGGCAAGGCAGCCAACAAAGCAGCGGTAGCATTTTCGGTATTGATTTTAGCCAAAGCCCTGGCAGCCGGATCGGCAAGCACTTCATCTTTTAAATAAGGCGCAATGCAACTAACAGCTGCATCGTTTCCAACCAGTTCAAACTGACTGATTACGAAAGCTTTGTTTGGGTTATCGGTTAATTTTGCCAGTGCCTTGCAATAAGCAGCAGCACTCATTTTACGCAGGCTTTCTTGCCCTGCCTTACTTACATAAGCCGAAAAACCACTAACTGCATATTCAATTACCGCATTTCCTTTTGCACCAGGGGCTAAGCCACCAATTAAGCCAACATAGCCATCTTCGCCTAAATCGGCAATTTCCTGCATATTTCTGTTCAGCTGTTTGGCATCTCTCGCCGGCAATTGGGCCAGCAGATCGGCAATGCGGGTAGTGGTGGTACGCTGATCGGTTTTATCTTGTGCATATATAGCCTGTTGCAACATCACAATAGCCAACAGTGCAAATATTAATTTCTTTATCATTGTTATCGATTAAAAATTTCTGTAAAGTTTGGTTTAGATGAACTATATGGTGAAAGGTGCACGCATTACCGGATTGATCAGTTTATTGGCTGCTTCATCATCAATAAATTCCTGCTTAACCGGGTCGAATTTTAAAGAACGGCCCAGGCGGAGTGCTGCCAAACCAATATTTACGATATTACAAGAGCGGTGTCCGTTTTCCTCGTTCAGTGCAAATTGCTGTCTGGTTTTAACCGAGGTTACAAAATCTGTCATCTGTGGAGCCGGATCAGGGAATGCGGCCAGTTTACGCTCCAAATCCGGAATATCGGATTTAAAGCCAGGATAAAGCTTTCCTTTTGGTCCTTCTATATAAGGCACATTGGCATCTTTGCCTTCGCCATCTAAAATAATCTGGCAACCATCGGCATAGGTATAGGTAATCCTTCTCCAGGTACCCACGGCATCACTATGTTGTTGTGGGGCATCTACTTCTACCGAGATTGGATTGGTATCATCTTTGCCCAAAAAGTACTGGATAGGATCGATATAGTGCTGACCCATATCGCTTAAACCGCCACCATCATAATCCCAATAACCGCGGAAAGTACCGTGTACACGATGGGTACTGTAAGGTTTAAACGGTGCAGGCCCTAACCACGAATTATAATCAAGCTCAGCAGGTACAGGTTCTACTGGTAAATTTTCTTTACCTACCCAGTAAAATTTCCAGTCGTAACCCGTATGCTTACTTACGGTAACCTTTAAAGGCCAACCCAGTAAGCCACTATCAACCAGTTTTTTGATGGGTTTTACCGTTGTTCCCATGCCATAAAAAGTATCTTTAAACCTAAACCAGGTATTTAAACGAAACATGCGACCGTGTTGCTGTACAGCTTCCATTACCCTTTTACCTTCGCCAATGGTATGTGTCATCGGTTTTTCGCACCAAATGTCTTTACCTGCATTGGCCGCATCAATGGCCATGGTTCCGTGCCAGTGTGGCGGCGTGGCAATGTGTACAATATCTACCTCAGGCAGTTTTAGTAATTCGCGGTAATCGCTAAAGGTTTTTACGCCCTTATCCAGCATGGGTAACGATTTGGCAATATGCCTGCTGTCTACATCGCAAATGGCTACTACCTGTGTGCCATCGTAAACAAAGTGGTTACGGCCCATGCCCCCTACGCCTATTACCGCCTTGGTTAATTTATCGCTGGGCGCTATAAAGCCTTGTCCGCCCAGTACGTAACGGGGCACAATTGTAAAGGCAGCAAGGCCCACTGCTGTTTTTTTAATAAAGTCTCTTCTGGAGTTTGTTTGTGGTTCTTCTTTAGTTTTCATTTTGGTTGTTGTGTAGAAATAAACTTATCTGATGGTTCAGTTTAAAATTAATAGCCAATGCATTATATTTTTTTCAAAACAGGATACAGCGACATTAAATAGCATATTTGGTTAGTTAATGTTAGGAAGAAATTGTTAAAAAGACAAAACATCGTTTATTTCTTTACGTATGAAAAAAACTTTTATAAATTTTTAACAGAAGTTCTATATATTTATCCAAATTGAACCAAATATTCATGAATCTTAACCTATTAAATAGCATATCCAATTATGAGGGGAATAAAAGGCTGACCCAGAAATATGAGCTGATTAAATACCTTTTCAGTATAGGGCCATCGCCGGTTTCAGCATTATGTGAGCTGATGAACATGAGTACCCCCAGTATTTTGAAGCTCATTAGCAGTTTAACAGACGAAGGTTGGATTGAAAAGAAAGGTTACGGTGCATCCATGGGTGGTAGAAAACCTGATCTATATAGCTTAAAGGACAAAAAAATCCTGATTGTTTGTATCGATATCGAATTGTTCCATACCAAAATAGCCATTATGGACAACAATTATAATTTCATATTTGGCCCTAAAACTATCGCCCTTCCTATCTCAAAAAGCAGGGCCGATTTCTTCCATATTTTAAACACCCATTTACAGGATATTCTTCAATCACAAAACATATCAAACGGCGAACTGATTGGTTGCAGTGTAGGTATGCCCGGCCTGATTGATGCAGCGCGTGGCGAGAACTACAGCTATTTTTTGAATGATGCTGAAAATATTTCGTTAACTGCGGCATTCGAAAAAATGTTGAATTTGCCTGTAGTGATCCAGAACGATGTAAATGGTTCTACGATGGCCGAGTTTACACATGGCATGGCCAAAGGCAAAAAAAATGCGCTCATTTTACTCATGGATTGGGGTGTGGGCCTGGGTATTATTATGGATAGTAAGTTGAGACCCGGAGCCTGTGGTTTTTCGGGTGAATTGGGGCATATTCCTTTCGTAGAAAACGGCGCTTTGTGTTACTGTGGTAAACACGGTTGCCTCGAAACCATTGCATCAGGTAATGCACTATCCGAAATGGCTAAAGAAGGCATTTTATCGGGCAAAAATTCTATGCTAAATAAGCTCAGTAATGAAGAACTCGAAAGGATAGAACCAGCCGTTATCATTGCAGCCGCCAACAAAGGCGATCAGTATGCCATTCAATTGTTATCCAATATCGGCACACATATGGGCAAAGGCATTGCTATGCTCATTCAGCTCTTTAATCCCGAACTGATTATTTTAAGTGGCAAAATTGCCGAAGCAAAACAATACATTACCTTGCCCATGCAGCAGGCTATTAATACGTATTGTATGACCCAGATCAGAGAGAAAACAACCATTGTATCATCAGAGTTGGGCGAAAACTCGCGACTGATGGGTTATGCTACAACAGGCATTGGTCAGTTTTTGGATAACTATATTAAACAGGCCAAAACATCGAAGTTAAAGCAAATGGCTTAGCTGGGTTTTTCGGGTTTATTCCTGCTACGGTTTATCTGGGTTACCAAAATTACTCCCGCCAGTGCAGCCGATAAAAAAATACCCTCCAGCACCCATAGTTTCTTGTTCCGTTTAAAACCTTTGTAAAAATTGTGCATGGCAATTACGCCTAGGGCGCTCAGTTCAATATCTCTCTTCATTATTTTTGAAGGGTCCATATTTTTCATCAAGGTTAACCGCAATAATTGATCAATAACCCCAATATTTTGCGAAATGCCTTTTCTGATCTGTTTACGGCTTGCGGTTGCTCCCAACCTTTTTGCTGCAGCCTGCAAGCCGGCAGTTGCAAGTTCAGTAATTACTTTTCTTTTAGTATCTTTTCTCTCCATTATCATCTTTCTTATTATGCTAACCGGATCGCAAACAGATAGTTTTAGTTAATTTTAAAAAGCTAATTGCACCAGGCTATCTGTTTTTACAATAAAAATTATGTAACTTTATTAATACAGTATTTTTTTGTATAAATAATCCTATTTAAAAAAACCTAATAGCTATATTTTACGTAGATACGGAATAATTAAACAAACATATTAGAAAAGCCCATCATCCCGCTATGGAGTAAATGTGGTCTTACTGCTTAAAAAGTACCACCTATATCCATTAAAAGTGTTGAACTGATGCTTTTATTAATAACACATTATTCAACAAACTAAACGTTACAATATGATGCTCCATCCCCAAAACAGCTCTTTTGTACAACCGCTCATTCAATTTTTTGAGCAGTATTATCCAGTTTCTGATTCGATGATTGCAGAGTACGAAAAACATTGCTCGCTAATTAAGGTTAGAAAAAACAAGCACATTGTTTCTCCGATTGATAGTAATGCTGCACTTTACTTTGTAAAAAGCGGTATAGTACGTGGCTTTGTTAAAGACGGCACAAAAGATATTACCACCTGGTTCAGTTTCGGTAACAACATTGTAGGTGCCATCCGCCACCCCGATCACAAAGCCTACCATTCGGTAGAATATCTTCAGGCACTAGAAGATTGCGAACTGATCCGTATCCCTTATATTTTAATCGATGCCACTTACGCCAAATACGAAGAAGCCAATGTGATTGGCCGCAAGCTTTTGGCCCTGCATTACTATGCAGCTTCAGAAAGATCGATACTAGCGCGCATTCCTAATGCACTGCGCCGCTACCGCATGCTCGAAGAAAGCAAAAAAATTGATATGAACCGGATCCCCCAGCGCTACCTGGCCAGTTATTTGGGTATGCGTCTGGAAACCCTGAGCCGGATTAGGAGTAAAGAATTACATAAAGAAGCTGTGGCTGCTTCTTCTTCATAACAGCTTAAATTTTAATGGCGCATGTTATCAGGAACAAATAATCGTCATAATGACGATTATTTGTTATTTTAGTGGTTCAATCTGCTAAAACCAAATATAAAGCCAATGATTATTTTCTACCGGACCACAACACTTTTGATAGCGCTATTCTTTTCGATTAACCTTTTTGCCCAACGAAAACAGCAAGCGCGCGAAAAAGACAAGGCTGCTTACCTGATGGTATACTTTAAAGATGATACCCATGGTTTATATATGGCCTTAAGTAAAGATGGTTACAGTTTTACCGATGTAAACCAGGCCAAACCTGTTATTGCAGGCGATACCATTGCTGAACAGAAAGGCATCCGCGATCCGCACATTTACCGTGGCCCCGATGACATGTTTTACATGGCCTTAACCGACCTGCATATTTACGGCCAAAAGGCAGGCTACCGCAATACAGAATGGGAACGGGATGGAAAAGCGTATGGCTGGGGCAATAATCGCGGTTTGGTGCTTATGAAATCGAAAGATTTGATTCATTGGTCGCACCGGGTTTTAAGAGTAGATCAATCTTTCCCCGAACTGGCCGATATTGGCTGTGCCTGGGCACCAGAACTGATCTTTGATGAAAAAGAAAATAAGCTGATGATCTACTTTACCATGCGTTTTGCCAACGGGAAAGACAAGCTCTATTATGCTTATATGGATAAAGATTTTACCCGTTTCGAATCACAGCCAAAGCTGCTTTTTCAGTACCCGAAAGATGTATCGTATATCGATGCCGATATTACTAAAGTTGGCGACAAGTTTCACATGTTTTACGTTCCGCATGATGGTACATCTGGAGTAAAACAAGCGGTTTCAACATCTATCAATAAAGATTATCAATACGACGACCGCTGGTACGACCCTGAAAAAGTAGGTTGTGAGGCGCCTACGGTTTATAAACGTATTGGCGAAAATAAATGGGTGCTCATTTATGATATCTACCGCATTACCCCGCATAATTTCGGTTTTAGTGAGACCAGCGACTTTACGAATTTCACCAATCTGGGCCGTTTTAACGAAGGAGTAATGAAATCGACCAATTTCTCTTCGCCCAAACATGGCGCGGTAATACACCTTACTAAAAAGGAGGCAACAGCATTAGCCCGTAACTGGAATTTAAACATGAAGTTTTAACCGAATTAACTCAAACAAATGAACAAACAATTATTGTCGGTTACAGTCCTTTTGCTTACCGTTATAAATACATTTGCTTTTAAAAAAAATGAACCCGACTCAGCTTACCTTTTTGCCTACAACGCAAATGGATTACGCTTTGCCTGGAGCTTAGATAAGCAGCACTGGACACCAGTTGGCAATAATTATACCTTTTTAAAAAGTGATTATGGCCGTTGGGGTACCGAAAAGAAAATGATAAACCCTTATTTGATTCAGGGGAAAAATAAACAATGGGTTTGCGCCTGGAGCCTAAATAATCAAACCATGCAGTTTGCCACTGCTCAATCGGCAAATTTGATTAGCTGGAAACCGCAAAGCTACCCTTACGTTACCAGCGGTAAAAATGTACTGCGACCAGTGATAAGTTATAATCCCGGCGAAGATGAATATACACTGATTTATGCAGATGCTGAGGGAAAATATTTTGAGGTAAAATCTAAAAATTTAAATCATTACAGTGCTGCAAAACCCGTAAACGCAGCTGCTTACCGCAATGCCAGTACTGTTATTCAAATGGATGGTAAATTGGATGGGCAAATGTTCCACTTACCCTGGACTGATATTTTAGCCCTTAAAAAAGCTTACGAGTTGCAGGATTATAAGAGCAAGCAGAATGCCGAGCAAAGCAAAGATGATGCCTTCCGTTTTAGCGGATTAAAAGATTTAACCGCCAAAATAACCTTCGAACCTGAGAAACCCAAAGCCATTAGCAGCATGTTAACAGGTATTTTCTTCGAAGATTTAAACTATGCGGCCGATGGCGGCCTTTATGCTGAACTGATTCAAAACCGCGATTTTGAATACAATTTACGCGATAAAGGTTTTAACGACAAAAACTGGAACGGTACATATGCCTGGGCTATAACCGGTAAGGGGGCCAGCATGCAAATTGATTCTGTTGCACCAATACACCCCAATAACCCGCATTATGCAATGGTAAATGCTTTAAGTACAGGCGCTACTTTAAGCAATAGTGGTTTTGATGGCATTACCTTGAAAAAAGGCGCAACCTATCTTTTTTCGGTCTTTACAAAACTGGCAGGCAAGGAAAGGTTAAATCTAATAGTAAAGCTTACAAGTGCTAAAGCTGGTTTAATTGCGCAAACTACATTAAAAATTGGTCAGGCAAACTGGCAAAAACAAGCTGTAACACTGGTATCGTCTGCAGATGTTGCAGATGCCAGGCTAGAGCTCATACTCGAAACTGCAGGGCGTTTTGCAGTAGATATGGTTTCTTTATTCCCACAAAATACTTTTAAAAACCGTAACAATGGCTTAAGAGCCGATCTGGCCGAAACAATTGCAGCCATCAGACCACGTTTTGTTCGTTTTCCTGGCGGTTGTTTAGCTCATGGCGATGGCATTGCTAATATTTATAATTGGAAAAACACTATTGGCCCGCTCGAATCACGCAAACCCGACCGTAACCTTTGGGGTTACCACCAAACTATGGGGCTTGGTTATTTGGAGTATTTTCAGTTTTGTGAAGACATTGGTGCTGCTCCTGTTCCGGTTATTGCTGCCGGCGTACCTTGCCAAAATTCATCAACAGGTGGTGGCGGGCAACAAGGCGGTATCCCAATGAGCGAAATGGATGCCTATATTCAGGACATTGCAGACCTGGTTGAATATGCCAATGGTGATGTTAAAACTAAATGGGGCAAAAAACGGGCTGAGGCCGGTCATCCAAAACCTTTTAACTTAAAATATATTGGCATTGGTAACGAAGACCAGATAACTGAAGTATTTGCCGAGCACTTTACTATGATTTACAAAGCATTGAAGAAGATTCATCCCGAAATTGTAATTATTGGTACTGCCGGACCATTTTTTGAAGGCACGGATTACGATGCAGGCTGGCAGATTGCCTCAGAGCTGAACGTTCCGGTTATTGATGAACACTATTATCAATCGCCTGGCTGGTTGATTAATAATCAGGACTTTTATGACAATTACGACCGTTCCAAATCAAAAGTTTATCTGGGCGAATATGCAGCAAGTTTACCTGGAGGTAATAAAACCAATCTGGAAACCTCATTATCCGAAGCTTTATACCTAACCTCGCTCGAGCGCAATGGGGATGTAGTGAGTATGGCATCTTACGCGCCATTGATTGCGAAAGAGGGCCACACACAATGGAACCCCGATTTAATTTATTTTAACAACACCGAAGTTAAGCCTACCACTGGCTATTACGTACAGCAGTTATACGGCCAAAATGGTGGCGATATTTATTTCCCATCTACCGTTGCGCTTTCGGTAAACCAGGAAGCCGTAAAAAAAAGAATGGCATGCTCAATGGTAAAAGACTCCGCAACTGGCGAGATTACCATTAAACTGGTTAACCTGCTTCCTGTGTCGGTAAATACTACATTGGATTTAAATTTGAAACAGCATAGTTTTAATGCAATAAAGACAGTACTATCGGGGAACCCTGCCGACAAGAAAGTACTGCCACTAAAGACCAACATCATGCTTACCTCGGGTCAGCCAGTCGAGATACCGGCTTATTCGTTTACGGTTATTAAATTTAAACCATAATATTATTGCAAAGGCCATGACACATACTTCATGGCCTTTAATAATCAACTAACTAAACCTTATAAATATGAACCAAATATTTATAGGCCAAAAGTAAAGTGACCTTATTAATTGCAAATTAAATTGGCGTTAAATCGCATAAAATATGATTTCATCAGGCTATCGTCGAAATATGGATTTACGGAGTAATGCCAACCATAAATAGAATATGTTATTACCGGAACTGTTAAAATAGTTATATTGCACTGCCAAAACAATGATTCCGGATAAAAACGTTAAACGTCGAAAACTCATCTTATTTCTTTTAAAAAAGGAATGTATAATTGCCATATACCTTATACTGGCTATAATAGCAGGCTATAAACAATACCACCATCACGCCTATAACAATTACCTTATTTTTAAATACGTTTACTGGCATACAACCAGTTTACAAGATTTATACCTCAATTATCCCGAATATGCAGACAGTAACCACTATGGCCCTGTATTTTCGATACTGATTGCGCCCTTTGCGTTATTACCCGATGGCCTTGGCACAGTATTATGGAATATTGCCAACGTAGCGGTGTTACTTTTGGGTATTTACAGCCTTCCCATCAGCCTTAAAAAAAGATCAGTTATTGCCTGGATCTGTGCCCACGAAACCCTTACGGCCCTGTTTAGTTTCCAGTTTAATATTGCCTTAACAGGAATTATATTACTTAGTTTCTCGTACCTGGTTAAAAAGAAAGAGATACATTCGGCTTTTTTTATTGCTTTAGGCACTTTGGTTAAGCTGTACGGCATTGTAGGCCTTGCTTTTTTCTTTTTCACCAAAAACAAGTTGAAATTTATTGCCGCTGGTTTGGCTGCATTTGCTTTGCTGTTTGCATTGCCTATGCTCATTTCGTCGCCAGCATTCATTATACAATCGTACAGCGACTGGTACAATTCTCTTGCCCATAAAAATGACTTAAATGCTTCGTTAACTTCCTTTCAGGATATTTCTTTGATGGGAATGGCGCGGAGAATAACCGGCGATGTTAGCATTCCCAATATGCCCTTTTTATTGGGTGGATTAATCTTGTTTGGCTTACCTTATTTGAGAACTGCGCAGTTTAAACATATTGGTTTCAGATTAATGTTGCTGGCTTCTACATTAATTTTTACGGTAATTTTCAGCAGCGGATCAGAATCGCCTACTTACGTTATTGCTTTTGCTGGCGTAGCCATTTGGTTTACCACTCAAAAAGAGAAAAAAGGCTGGATAATTGCACTTTTTGTTTTTGCTTTTATACTCACCAGCTTGTCGCCTACCGACATTTTCCCGAAGGCAGTTAAAGAATTTATTCGTCTATATTCGCTTAAAGCCCTACCTTGCGTGATTATTTGGTTTACTATTGTTTACCAAATGATGAAAGAAGATTTTGAGTCTTATCTGATTACCGATAAATGAAGAAATTAGTTTCTATAGTCATCCCTGCTTACAACGAGGCCGATAATATTTTTGTAATAGCCGAAAGTATTAAAAAGGTTTTTGCTACGCTTAGTTACAATTACGAAATTATCCTGGTTGATGATGGCAGTTCCGACCATACACTCGAAAAAATAAAAGAGTATGCTACTACAGCCGGGAATATATACTTTCTCGAATTTTCTAAAAACTTTGGTCATCAGCTGGCCGTTAAAGCGGGTATGGATCATGCTTTCGGAGACTGCGTAATCTCAATGGATTGTGATATGCAGCACCCACCGGAGCTGATTCCGGATATGATTGCAAAATGGGAAGCAGGTTATGAAGTGGTTTATACCATCCGCGAAGACGATAAAAACTTGTCGAAAGGCAAAAGAAGCTCTTCAAGCCTGTTCTATAAAATATTAAACTGGCTTTCTGATATTGATTTGGAGCCCGGAGCGGCCGATTTCCGCCTGCTCGATCAGCGTGTTGTGAACGTTTTTCGTAATTTCCACGAAAATGAGCCTTTTCTCCGCGGACTGGTAAAATGGCTTGGCTTTAAACAGTTTGCCATTAAATACAATCCTGCAGCACGTTTTTCGGGTAAAAGTAAATATACGCTGAAAAAGATGTTGAGGCTGGCTTTGCATGGTGTTACTTCTTTTAGTATCAAACCGCTCTATACGGCAGTTTATCTGGGTTTTATATTGTCGTTTGCATCTGTATTGTATATCCCATATATCATTTATGCATTCGTTAACCATGTCGAAGTTTCTGGCTGGGCATCGGTAATCATGACTATTGTATTTTTTGGTGGGCTGCAGCTCATTATTTTAGGCATTATAGGCATATATGTGGGTAAGATGTTTATGCAAGCTAAAAACCGTCCCAATTACATTATCCGTTCAACTAATATCAAGCAGTAATAAATGGTTCTGTTAAGTTTCGATATCGAAGAGTTCGATATGCCTTTTGAGTATGGAAAAACGATTTCCTTTGAAGATCAGATTTCAATTTCGAGGGAGGGTACCATTGCTATTCTGGATATTCTGGATAAACATCAGGTAAAAGCAACCTTTTTCTGTACGGTTACTTTTGCCGAAAACATTCCTGATCTGATCAAAAGGATTATTGATACTGGCCATGAACTGGCTTCGCATGGTTATTACCACTCTGATTTTAAACCAGAGCATTTATTGCAGTCGAAACAAAAACTAGAAGAACTTTCGGGACAGGAAATTACCGGCTACCGCATGGCGCGGATGATGCCGGTTGATGAACGTGAAGTAGAAAAGGCCGGCTATGCCTATAACTCTTCTATTAATCCAACCTATTTACCGGGTCGTTACAATAATTTCCACGTTTCGCGAACCTACTTTATGCAAAACAATGTATTGCAGCTTCCGGCTTCGGTAAGTCCGTGGTTTAGATTTCCTTTGTTCTGGTTATCCTTTCACAACCTTCCACTGGGCATTTATAAAACATTGACAAAATGGGCTTATAAAAAAGATAAGTATCTGAACATCTATTTTCACCCCTGGGAATTTACCGATCTTAATGATTTTGAACGTTTTGGTTTTCCGGCTTATGTACGCAAAAACACCGGCACAAAAATGATTGCCCGTACGGATAACTTTATAGCTCATTTAAAAGCCAAACAATATCCATTCGGTACCATTCAGCAATTTGTTAAACCACTTATAAGCGTGGCTAAGCAGGTTCATTAATTACTTGTAGCTTTCGGCCAGTTTTAAGGCATTATATGCATTAACAATGCCTCCGCTTACACAGATCTCGCTAAAGAGAACGCGAACATTGTCGCCCTTTTCGTTTTTGTACTTAATTTTATGCGCAACCTTCGATACCGATTTCATAATTATTTCCCGTACCTGGGCGGGTTTTAGTTCGGGATAATAGCTTAAAATTAAGCCTGCAAGGCCTGCAACAACCGGCGAAGCCATACTCGTTCCATCAGCTTCTTCATATTTATTGTCGGGAACGGTTGATCTGATCAGAAAGCCCGGAGCAAACACATCCACATTGTATTTTCCATAGTTCGAAAAATCAGCTTTAAGGTTATCATCGTCCTTATAGGCACTTGCACCTACCTCAATCCAATTGCTTGCGTGTGGGAGTCTAAATTTAGCTGTATCGACCGGAATTGGCTTTAAAACAGATGTTCTGTCATAAGGGGATCTCATACCCATTCCGCCATACTGTGCATTAGGTTTTGGTGGTGTAAAATCTGGTTTAACGGCTTTTTTATGCGCCTGCTTATAGGTTTCAGCTTCCTTGCTATCAAAAAATTTATTTGGATAGTTCTCTTCCAAATCATTATCCTGATTATCGTTTCCTGCTGCATGCACTAATAGTACACCTTTGGCTTCGGCATATTTTACCGCCTCATCTACTGCTTTTTTATCCCACTTATAACTTTTACCAAAGCTCATGTTAATAACCCTGGCTCCATTATCTACTGCATAACGGATGCCGTTCGCCACATCCTTATCGCGTTCATCGCCTGTGGGCACTACTCGGATGGCCATAATCTTTACGCTATTCGCCACTCCTAAAATACCTATTGAATTGATGCGATCGGCACCAATAATCCCTGCTACGTGAGTACCATGAAAAGCATCGGGCCCTTTTACGTCGTTATTTCCGTAATTACGTTGATTTGCATCGCTGTAATCATCTCCAACCAGATCAGCCCGTACATCGTATTTAGGATTTAAATTGTATTTAAGCATGGCATCGTACTGTTTGTAGCCATCTTTGATACTTTTATAAAACTTCTCGAAACCGCCATCTTCTTTGGCGCCCTTTCTGATAATCGTTTTTACCTGTTCTTCCGTTTCATCGTCAGCTTTATATTGGTCAATATCAACTAAGGTTGGAATTTCCTTTTTATTGATCTTTGCAACAGAATCTAAAACCTTATTAATGGCAATCAGCACAGAGAATGTATTGCTGGCATCCTCATATTTCTTACCGAAATCTCCTACCATTTTCTTGTATAGCCTAAACTCTTCCTTCTGTGCACTATCTAAAGGTGTTAAATTCGTTGTAGACTGATATTTTGGTGTATAAATACGTAATAACCGTACAAGTTCGAGGTTATCAAATTCAAGGTTTCCTTTCTTTGAGCCAATAAAATTCCAGCCATGAATATCATCGATATATCCGTTACCATCATCGTCAATCCCATTGCCTGGAATTTCCTTTTTATTGGTCCAAAGTACATTTTTTAAGTCGGGGTGGTCGGTATCTATACCGCCATCAATTACGGCCACTACAATCTCTTGTTTGGGCTTTTTATCCTTTAATAAATCGCGGTAAGCCTTTTCTGTACTGATACCGAAATAACCATTTTCGGTTAAATCGAGATTAAACCAATTGGCAGGAAGTTGTACATTTTTATTCTGTGCAAAAACAGCAAAGTTAACACCGCATAAAAAAGCAAGGAAAGCCAGTTTCTTCAGGTTCAAATTCATGATAGCAATATCTACGTAATATTACAATAATACGGTTTTATTGCCTTGAGGTTAAAAGATTTTACATTTTTTAACAGGAGCAGGATACCTACTGTTAATCTAAGAATGTATCATACTCACATTTTTTTATCATGAAGAACTTAAGGCCATTAAGAATGGCTTTATAAATCTTACCATCCTAAAACAACCTTAACTTGCTTACTCCTTAATGATTCAAAAAGCTTGAAGGAAAACCGATTTTATGCTTTGGCCTTTAAGCTTTCCGTACAAGTGGCATAAAAATAGAAAAGCCTATAAAAAAAGAAAACCCTTTAACATTGCTGTTAAAGGGTTTCTTTTAAGATTTGGCACCGACCTACTCTCCCACGTGTTACCGCAGTACCATCGGCTCTGGTGGGCTTAACTTCTCTGTTCGGAATGGGAAGAGGTGGACACCACCGATATAGGCACCTAAAT
>NZ_QAJQ01000029.1:0-16436 GCF_003852395.1 Pedobacter sp. KBW01 | reverse complement strand
AGCTATTTCAGGACAAGACACAGTTTAAATGCGGAACGGCCGGCCATTTTTGCCGAAATGCCCACTCTATTCTTTAAAGTTCATTATTCATATGCTTTTAAGCAAGAATGATGAAATACAGACACTTACATCTTTTCGATCATCTTATCTCATTAGTGATCTGTGCGCCAGAATAGCCCATTAGACAGGCAAGGAATTCTAAAAATTGATAATAAGTCGGTTCTTTATAATGGTTCTACCTTGATTCCTTTACCTTTTTAATAATTATTTTTTTACCACTTACTAAACTAATGAAAAAAGATAAAACAGTCTTAATGGATATGCTATGCTGTTTTGGCAACGGCAGACATCAGGTTTAAAGACTATATTTTGCACAAAAAATCACTTCAATTATTGCCCAGGCTCACATTTGTCGAACTTGGGATTAATGGAGTATTTTCCCGAACCCTAGGAGCCGCTAAACGGATTTCACGTCTTATTTTCGTGTCATCCGCTTTAGCGACTCATTTGCATATATTTTAAATGAGATTACTATGGAATGCATTAAACTAAACCCCAATCGTGCCATAAACTTCACCAAATTCAAGGAAGGAAATGAGAAAGGACTTGAGTTTTTCTATAAATTATTATATCCCCGAACATACTACTACGGGTTCAGGTACATAAAAGATGATGTGAATGCAGGCTGTATCGTAAATGAAGCATTCTTGCGACTTTGGTTATGCCGGAACAATATCACCTGCCCGGATCACATTGAGACTTTTGTCAAAAAACTGACTTCGGATGGGTGCAAGGCCTACTACAAAACCTCCGGCAACAGGTTTCACCGTAATATGCTGCGGTTGGATGAGATTGAAAATTATCAGGATTTTATCGGCGGTTACGATCCGAACCAAGAAGATGAAAGGGATATTCTTTATCAGCATGAACCCGGAGAAGAGGAGAAAAAGCAGTGGGAGCGGGTGCAGACAGTTCTTCCGAACCTCAGCCATGACCAGCAGCTTTTTGTTAGGCTATGTATCAAATATTCCTTTAACTATGGGCAGATGGCCTGGCATATCGGCGGTATCTCCGATTATCAGGTAGCGAGAAAAGTAGAGAAGACACTCGAATGCCTGAAAGCAGTTATCACTGATGCCGAAAAACTCGATAAAATAAAAAGAACAAGTAGGTTCAGCTTTGAAGGCGAGGTCAGTGAAGAGCAGTCCATGATCCTTCAGATGCGGTATGAGCTGCAGTACAGCTTCACTGAGATTGCGGAGGCTTTAAGCCTGGACCAGGGGTACATTCAAAAGGCTTTTGCAGCTGCTTCACTGAAAATCAGAAAAACAAAAATCAGATGACATGGAAAACAGTACAATGGTTATTACCCGAAAAATACAATTGCTGGTCGATTCCCAGGATAAGGAGGTCGTGAAACAGGCGATCGACCAGCTGTATAGCTGGCAATGGATCTGTTTCCGCGCCGCAAACCTGATTATGAGCCATCATTTTGTCCAGGAACGGGTGAAAGACTTCTTTTACCTCACCGAGGAAATCAAGTTGAAGCTCGCTGATGAAAAGAAAGAAGAGAACGGTATCTTGAAATCCTCACGGCAGAACACCACCTATAGATTACTCTCCAATCATTTCAAGGGGCAGATCCCTACAAATATCCTAAGCAACCTGAATAACTCCCTGATCTCCTATTTCAATAAGGAAAAGGATGCTTACTGGAAGGGTGAAAAATCACTTCGGAACTATAAACGCAATATCCCACTTCCTTTTGGCGCAGAGGTAATATCCAAATTGACCAGGGCGGCTGACAACAGGAACTTCACTTTCAGGCTTTTTCAGATCCCTTTTAAAACCTATTTAGGAAAAGATAGGTCGGATAAGAAAAAAATGTTCGAAAAGATCATCAGTGGAAACCTGAAACTCCGTGCGAGCCATATCCAGCTGGACAAAGGGAAAATATTTTTGCTGGCGGCTGTACAAATCGAAAAGGAACAGCATGCACTTGATCCTACCGTTATCGCCGAAGCCTCGCTATCGATAGAACATCCGGTAACGGTCAAGATCGGAAGCTTTGAACATGCCATTGGGAACAGGGAGGAATTCCTTCACCGCAGGCTGGCGATACAGGCAGCAGTGAACAGGGTCAAAAAAGCAATGCCATTTAATAGTGGCGGCCACGGTAAAAGGAAGAAAATGAAAAGCCTTGAGGATTACCGGCATATGGAAAGGCGGTATGTCGAGCAAAAGCTGCATGTTTACAGCAGGATGCTGATTGATTTCTGCCTGAAACACCAGGCGGCAACGCTGCTACTGGTTAACCAGCAGGAAAAAGAGGAAATGGCGAAAGAAGACCACTACCTGCTGCAAAACTGGAGCTATTACAGCCTAAAGGAAAAGATTAGCTATAAAGCAGCTAAGGCCGGCATACAGCTGATCGTGGAATAAGATACAAAAGAGGTTTTTTGCATAACCGTAAGGTGAGCCATCAATTCGCTCACTAGCCTATAAATGAGGCATTGCAATGGCGGACTTCATGTGAAAAATGGGATAAATATCCTCGCAATGAAACTGCAAGATAATATATAAAATAAGAGGCTGCCTGTACAGCCGTAGGGTGAGGATAGGTTAATGCTCACTGACTATTGAGGTTGGGATAATAACAAAGGAACCAAGCTCCCTATTTTACCCCACTAAAATTGGGAAACAGCGCGTGGGCTCTTTTCGCAAAAGTCACAGTATGCCGTATTTAATACAGCTACAATGGTTTTCGCAAGATTGTCCCTTTACCCGAAAATAAGATGCAGTGCTCTATTGTAATTCGAATTGGGATTGACCAGTAATGTATAATAGGAGGTAGACGAATTATTGATGCTGCTGATACAACTACAGGGAGCGGATTATAGGTGTGTGAGCTCAGATCCAGTGAGTTGGTACAACAATTATGGGCACTATGGTTTGATTGTTACCCATTAAAAGAATAGTGGCTGTTTGCAAAGCCGTAGGGTGGGACAGATGGCACCTACCGAGATGTTATATCATCATGCAATATGTGGGATTGCTGTAATCCCTAGGAATTACCAGTGTAAATGCAAAAAGCAAAACGGCTTTGGCCAAAAGGGGAGGGTTTTTGCAGGCCGCAATGTGCGGTGGGAAGTTTATTTCACTCATACAATGCGTTTAAACCTTACCTGCTAATTCCCTGGCTTTGTCCTTTTCGTTTTTTTCTTCTTTTCTTTTCAGCGTGATGAGGCGCATCTGATCCTAAAGCAGGCATATAAACAGGATCCATCATGATTTCAATAAATCCGGATACTGTTTTTCCTATCCCTTGCAGCATTTCATCCGTGCTATTAAACAAGCCCATTGATACCTCCCTTGCTAGTTTCTTGGCGAGAGGATTCGTGCCATTGTACTGGGATACCCCAAATTCCAAGAGGTCGAGCTGCTCCTTTTGGGCGAGGCTACCGTTCTTTTGGATATTGGTAAATGCAAGCGTCTCATTCAGTTTCCTATCAAAGCCGAATAGCTGATCGAAAAGTACTTCGCCTGACTGCTTAAATGCCAGGCGGTTGAACTGCCCTAGTTTCTTTGAATGCTGCTGGTTCTTTCCCCGCGAAGTATTCATCGGGCTAAGTTTTACCTTGTTCGTTACATCCTTACGGCTGACAATAATCTGGATATGCATCTGGTTGCCACCTTTAAGCTCACCACGCTTTTTCTCGCCATTGATTACTTCTTTATCTTTATAACCATAATAGCGGTTGTGCTCTATCTTGCCAAACCATAAAAGGTCTTTCGCCGAGCTTATACCCTCGCGTTTGAAGTTTTTGGCATAATTGTCCATCACTTTTTCGGCAAACACCTTCAGTTGATCCTTTATTTCATATTCGCCGAACTCAGCCATAAGGTATTTGAGCTCCTTTTGGCTGGGGTTGATATTGATCAGGAAAAACTTTGCATCGGCTTTACAAAGTTTAGCTATATTGTTATCTATAGCCTGTCTCACCTCATAGGGCTCTATATTTTCCGCCATATAGTTGAACCAATATTCGGGTTCGTTTTTATTCAAAAGTCTATTTTCTTTCTCAAGATAATTGACGAGCCCTCCACTACTACCCTTGTTATTTGCGGTTAAACTGTCAGTAATATTGATGTACATTTTAAAGCAAGGTTACCTGTTTGCGCGCCATATTCGCGATTTCTTCCTTGTCCTTCGATGAGGCCATGAAACTGAGAGATTCCCTTTGGCTGATATAGCTGTTCAGGATATAAAGAAATCTTTCTTTCAATATTTGCCTGGTTTCAGCCTTACGTTCAATGTTGCCGATTACCCCGCCCAGGTCTGATAATTTTTTTGTCTGCGCCAATTGGTTTTTAATAAGCTCATCATTAGCCTTGAGTACCTGGCCATTGAAGCAGTTCACGATTTTTTTCAAAACTTCGATTGTCCTTGCGGCATCCCTTTTTATTGGAATGAGTAGTTCTTTCTCTTGCGTTTTTATGAAACCGATATATTCTTTCTGACCTTTTAGTATCGTATTTTTCAATAGCTCGTCATTAAAATCGAGCGGGTCTTTTTTACTGCGGTAGAAATAATCGATCATCTGGGAGAATACCTGCCGTTTCGGCCTACCCAGTTTCAGGGCTATCTTTTCAAACTTGACATCATCCTGTACCGAATATTTTACCGTCCTTAAACTTTCCTGCATATCCATATATCTGTTTTGCTATGTCTTCAATTATTTTGCACCCCTAAGGGAATTCCTTTTCTCGCCATACGGCACATTTACAATGGCAAAGAACCCCTGGAGGGTTCTTTCAACCCCGTTTGCGCAGCATAGGGCAAGCAAAGTAGGGCTCTGCCCAACTTCCGCTTGCTCCTTTTCCCGAAATAGGAAAAGGACCTTCCTGCAATACGCCTATCCCTCATGGTTCAATACAATAATCCAACAAAGTAATTCGGCTGGCGAGGCTGGGGTGGTAGGAGGGTTCATACCCGATCAAGCCACTTGCTGCCAGCTCGCCCATACATTTGTGGTAAGTGGCAAAGGAACGGATGGCTGAATGCCGCATCAGTTTACGCCTTGAAATCCGAAAGGGGTTTTGGCAAGAAGCTTTGCTGTAGTACACGAGTATCGCCGAATATAAACTGATGTGTGACTGATAAAAACTCCTATTCCTACTGGCAAGCTTTAAAAAACTGGCCAGCCTTTCTGCCGTGCTATTCATAAGTTCCCGATTTCTCCCATCAATTGGTTAATATCCGTGTAGGCATAATAAAATATGCCCCCAATTTTTTCATAGCGAAGTATGCCTTTGATGCGCAGGTTTTGTAAAGTTCCTGGGGATATTTTTAGCAATTCCCTGACTTCCGAACTACGCAACCACTGCTTGCTTGTTACTGTTTCATTGGTTTTAATAACCTGTTTAATCTCCTGGATAAGTTCGGACTTGAACTTTTGGAGTTCTTCTTTGGTTAGGATCTCGATCTGCATATTCCCCCTTTTTTAATTTGTAGGTCAAAATTGCAGACTGAGGGCGTGAAAACAATGACCATAAAACCGGTCTGGTCATATGCAGTAAATGAACAGGCTGTTATTTTTTGGCAGGGTTTATAGGGACTATTTTGAAAAGACGGTTTTCCGGCTGGATAAGGGTGCCTTTGATCGGTATATCATCTGTTTTGTCCACAAAATAATTCCTTGCAGTTTCTATGGGAATATCTTTTCCGCCATGTGAAAAATACTTGGCAATCATTTTGGCATAGGGAATTTTGTGGTCACTCTTAAGCAGTTTTCTGCCTGACGGCAATTGTAATTCACGCAGCTGTTGGATGATATCGATGAATGTTGGCAGGCGGCCTTCGTCAATCCTAATCTTCTGGCTCACTTCGTAAATCTTTAGCTCATCCAGGCGGGCCTGGAGGCCTTCGATGATTTCTTTTTGCTTTTGAATCGTTATATCCTTTTCTTCAATTACCATACTGGATGGTCTGGCATTCCATATGTCTATGCTTTTTAGGTATTTTTCGAACCGTTGTAATCTTTTCAAGCTCTCCTTGTGAATACCGTGATTGTTTGAAAAAGGATTTTGTATTTCAAAGTGTTTAATCCTTATTTGGACAATCTGCCAAACATGGCGGAAAAATTCTTCTTGATTAATAAGATTATTTTCCATGGCATAATTAAGATGATAACTATAATAATCTGCAAATTCTTTTTCTTCTATTCTGTAGATTTTTAGCAGAAAATGGTTGTCATCATGGCTTTGTGATAGCCCAATAAATGTTCCCAGGTCATAGCGGTGGGGGGAAAGCGAAAAGGGTTTACGGGCTCTGAAGTAGCTTGGGTTCATAAGCATCTAAAACAAAACCCAATTTAGCAATTAATTTTTGTTGAACGGGAATGCTTGTCCAATCTCTGAACTGTTTTTAGCTTTTACAATCTAACTAATAGGTTTCTTCAAGGGCTCGCCTGTCGCTTATGATAAATTTATAACCCTTGGCTTTTCAGCCATGAACTTTTCTGACGGTAACCCTATGCTGATCTGGGACGTGGGGTCGTTGTCCGGCCAGGTTATTTGCCTCCCTTGACCAATTTTCGGGCTTAGAAAAATTAATAGACCACTAGATTGTTTGCTTTCTGTTTTTAGCGAAATAGGATTGCAATTTTCTGATTTTTGTTTTATTCCCGCAAGGAATATTTTATGTTTTTTTGTTATTTGAACTCTGAAAATCAGGTTTTTGTCATGTAAAGTGAATGGTTGGTGTAATTTTTTTTAGGCCGGCGCCTGAAAAAAACACCTTCGCGGCAATCATTCATTAACCAACATGCTGTCTGTAAATAGCGCCTCAAGCCTTAGTGGTAATGGTACTACCCATGCCCTTTTTCAAAAACACCAAAGCCAAACTGGCAAATCGCCAGGTAAGCGGTTGATTTCAGCTATTGTTATACCCATAGGTGCTAAGGAGTCCTTCTTTGGCCTTGTTGCATTTAACCATTAGGGTTATTGCGGGGAAACATTATCATATTTCTACATCTAAATTATTATTCCAAATCTCATTATGAAGAGAATATTACTGCCGGCACTGTTTTATTGCCTTTTTTTTATGGTATCCTATGCCCAGGACCATACCAATTACCTGCGTACCGATCTTATTGCCCCTTCGCCAACGGCGGGGAGTCTTGGGCGTTACGGGGAAGTGCCACTGAACCTTTCTACAGGTGCGCTTGGACTGACTATACCCATTTTTGATGTCAAGGGGAATGAACTTTCCCTACCTATTTCTTTAGGCTATAGCTACGATGGTTTTAAACCCTCGCAACAGATTGGCTGGGTTGGACTTGGCTGGAACCTGAATGCCGGTGGTGTGATTACGCACATTGTACATGGAAAGGTAGACAATACCTCAAACTCCGGTTATAACTATGAGGATGCTACGGTGCAGGAACGGATCCACAACATTAATGTAGACAAGACATTTTTAAAAAATATTGTTGATGGGCTATACGATAGCGAAACCGATATTTATAATTTTAATTTCGCAGGATACTCGGGTAAGTTTATTTACTTTAAAGGTAAATTTTACTGTTTTCCATACCAGAAGTTTAAAATCACAGGAACGCCCGAATCGTCGTTTACCATTACTACACCCGAGGGTATAAAATATACTTTTGGGGCCAGGGAAACTTCACATGCCAAAGGCAGCAGTGGTACCTCATACACCCTGCCGGATTATGTTTCTTCTTATTACCTGACCGAGATCAGAAATGCCTCGGGTACTGAAGCCATTAGTCTGGAGTATGACAGTGACGGGCAGATTTATAATTGGGGAACCTTTACCCAGAGTTATCGGATGAGCCCACCGCCAACTTCCTACCCATCCACCCTTTATCCGGCAATGGGAACTTTCCCAACAAGGGTAGATGCTTTAAGGTTAAGCAAAATTCGCTCGGAGAAATATGTGGCTACATTTGTGGCCGGTGCGGATCGTGAAGATGTAGAGAATGGCTACGCCACGCATTCCAAAGTACTTGACCAGATAGTGATATCAAATAGTGCAGGCACCCCGCTTAAAAATTTTAAAATGTACCATAGCTATCTGGGTAGTGGAGGCTTTAGCGGGAAATACCTCAAGTTAAATTCGCTTTTTGAGATACCCGTTTATGCCGAAGAAAGTACTGACCCGCCGGTACCTATCGATACGGGCAAGATACAGAAACACTTTTTCGATTATTTTGAAAGCGGGAACTTCCCTTCCCGAAGTTTTCCCTGGTTAGACCACTTTGGTTATTATACGGGCTATGGCAATTTTAACGGAGCACTTATTCCTGACATATTTTATAACCAGGGCCCCAACCGTAACCCAAATTTTTGGGGTACACTACTTGGTGCGTTGACCAAGGTTACCTATCCAACGGGAGGAAAGACCGAATTCCAGTATGAAATGAATGAGGATTTCAATGGTTATAATTATCTGATGACTCCAAAAACAGAATTCCTTTCACTAATAAGGCCAGCCAATAACCCATATGGAACCTTGTTTGGTTACAAGGGCTTTACGCTTAATAGCGAACAAACCATTGGGGTGACCATATACAGGAAACCCAAGGTTGCTGCCTTCGATAACCTTTCGAAAAACCTCCAATCGGATGTAGTGATCTACCGTGTAGACGGGAGCAATACGGGAGAGGTGTTGAACTGCTCGGTTGGTTTTGAATCGGATAGTGTGGGCAAATCTTTTAGTATTAACCTCCCCGCAGGAGAGTACCGGATGGATAGCTGGTGTGACAGCAAGGAAAAAAGTGTGGAGAGTTTCCTGTATTATTCTGAAAAAAGCTCGGTTCCGGCCGCAGGAAGTGCAGCTGGGGGAATCCGACTGGCAACCAGTACCAGCACTCCGTTAACAGGTATACCTCTGGTCAAAAAATATAAATACACTACGTCCCAGGGATTTTCCTCTGGTGTAGGACAAGGAATAAATTATAGTACAACCGCCTTTAAGGAAATACATGTGAAAACCGGGGGGATTACCGAAGAGGTAAACACAACCATTGTAAATTCAACGCTGAGTGAAAACCATATGATTGGGGTTCCGCACTATTACAATTCAGTTGTGGAAATGAATATCAGTAGTGGCGATACCCTGATGACCCGGCACGACTTTACCTCTTTTGACAATTATTTTTTGGGGGTTGAGCCAATGCGGGTTACCCAATACCAGAGAACCGGTCCCAATCAGTTTGTTCCGGTTTCGAAGAAAGAGTATGAATACGGAATCAGGCCCGATACCTCCTTCCGTTCAATCTTAACCCATCAAACAGTAGGTTTTGTAGAAGAAGGCGGTTGGTACGATGCCAGCCAGATTGAGTTTTCGAATGATGTAAACATTTATGAACAGGGTTATAAGTACCTAAAAAAAATGAGGGAGGTCACCTATGCCGGAACCGACTCCCTGGTTAACGAGCAACGCTATTTGTATGATTTGGATGATACCAAAAACCTTATCCTTACCAAATCCAATGGATCGGATGGTTCGGATATGGTAACCAAGTTTAAGTATCCCGAAAGCTATGTGCCAGGGATTACTACCGGCCTGTTAAGTGCGCACGTACTCTCGCCTGTCATCGAAAAACAGGTATGGAAAAAAACGGGTGCAGACTCAGTGCTGGTTTCTTCGGTACTCACGGAGTATAACAACAGTTTTTATAGGCCGGTGAAAATATCGAGCTTCGAATTGCCCAATATCAGCAGCTTGAACAATGAAGGATTGACAGGTAGTAAATATAACTACCTTACCAGCGATTCGCGTTTTGAGGAACGGGCAAGTTATTCGTACGATGGCTCTTTTGGCCGTTTAACAACCCAGAAATTAAAAGACGGGCCGGCTACAGCTTATAAGTGGGGCTATTATGCTCCGGCTTTCAGTTCGCTGAGCTTAGGCCCAAATCAGGTTATTGCAGAATGCAGGAATGCCACTGAAGCCGAATTCTTTTATGAGAACTTTGAGGAAGATGCCACTGCTTCGGTGGGTGCAGCTCATATGGGCAACAGGTACCATACCGGTGCATATACCTTAAACTGGGCAATACCCAACCCGAGGGCTTATAAAGTAAGTTACTGGTATTTCGATGGTACCAGGTGGAAATACCAGGAGCAAGACTACACCGGTCCGGTAAGCCTAAGCTTAGGGGCGGCAGTTGATGAGGTTTGTGTTTATCCGAAAGATGCCCAAATAAGTACCTACGCCTACATTACCGGACTTGGGCTAATGGCTTCAACGGATTCGAAGGGACAGGCTACCTACTATAATTATGATTCATTCGCCAGGTTAAAAACAATAAAAGACCATAACCGGGATATTGTTAAGCTGTTTAATTACAATACCATTCACCTTAATGGCGATAATATTTATGTTCCGGGCAGTACGCCAGGAACGCAAATTTCGCCGGTTTATGTGAAAAAAAGAGTGAGTGGAACAGGTTCGGTGATCATGAACGGGGCCATGCATTATTATACCGATTATGCGGCCGATTTTTATTCTGATGCCGCTTGTACACAAGCCTATACTTTGCCGATTGGCCTAACCCTTAATTATAACGAAACCACCACCATTACCTACAATAACGGAAGTCCTGGCAGTACAACCACCAATTCGCATATTGTAAATGCACCGGCAAACGTATCAACTGTCGCCTTACCTGCAATGTGGAACTACTGTGAAGGTGGGTTAATTACCGTTGAAAGTGTAGCACCAGCAACAACCGCCAAAACGGCCAGTAAAAGTGTTAAAACTGCAGGGGCCACCACAAATGGAACCCCTCCGGGAGGTGGTGGCGGAGGCGATGATCCTGGGTATTGCACCAGCTCAGCATTAACATTGGTTACAGGAAGTGGATATGTGGTACAATCTAATTAAGTAAATGATGAAAAGAATTTTAAATATTGTTTTTGCTGTCCTGTTTTCCGGGACAGTAGCCAATGCCCAGTCACCTGCCAATAATCAGAACTATGTGCAGGAAATTAGCGTGCGTGCAGCCGGTCATAAAACGGTAGGGAGTTTAAGTGGTTTACCTGTCGATTCGGCAAACCATAAACTGCAGTATTTTGATGGTTTAGGCCGCCCTTTGCAAACCGTACAATGGCAAGCCAGTCCGGGTAAAAAAGACTTGGTACAGGTAATGGAGTACGATGCCTTTGGTCGTGAGGTGAAGAAATACCTCCCTTATGCGGAACAATCGGCCGCTGATGGGGCTTATAAATCTTCGGGTATTGCTGCCCAGGGCAGTTACTATGGCACTGGGAGCTGGGATGCCAATGTGATTAAAACAACTTCACCGTTTAGCATAGCAGTTTTTGAGGCCAGCCCATTAAACCGGATAATAGAACAAGGAGAGCCGGGAGCCGCCTGGCAGCCTGTACCAGGTAACAGCTCAGGGCATACGATGAAAACAGTATATGGCATTAACGCAGCTAGTGATGTGCTGCTATGGCAGGTAAACAGTTCCGGTGCTTCGGCAGGCGCCTACTATCCTGCCGGAAAGCTTTACCGCACGGTTTTAAAAGGCGAGAACTGGGTATCGGGCAATGCTGGTAATACCGAGGAGTTTAAGGATATGGAGGGAAGGGTTGTGCTGAGAAGGGTATATAAAAGTGAAACCGAGAAACTAAATACCTATTATATCTATGATGAGCTGGGTAACCTGAGGTACGTGGTGCCACCTGCGGTAACAGCGAGCAGTTTTAACGAATCGGAATCAGATCCGGTTTTCGGCTATTTTATTTACGGTTACCATTACGATGGCAGGAAACGTTTGGTGGAGAAAAAGATACCGGGTAAAGGCTGGGAGTACATGGTGTACAACAAACTGGATCAGTTGATTTGTAGCCAGGATGCTAATCAGCGCACGAATCATCAATGGAGCTGGATAAAGCACGATGGTTTGGGCAGGGTGGTGCTGACTGGGGTGGTGAATGGGAACACTATGTCCCGGCAGACACTTCAGGGAGACTATATCGATACCATGAGCGGTCAGCTCTGGGAGTCGCGGACTGGGGCCAGATCCGATGGTTATACTGTTTTTACGCACCCAATGTCTGGGGAGGAATCTGTGAATGTGGAGTTCCTCAGTATGAATTATTATGATGATTACAGTTTTCCAGGTTATAACAGCAACTATGCACCTAGTGTTGCGGTAAGCAATAAGACAAATGGTTTGGCCACCGGAAGTTTTGTGCGTGTACTTGGGAGTGCGACCAAGCTACTAACAGTTACCTATTATGATGAGGATGGACGGGTAAAGGAAACCGTGTCTGATAATGCCAAGGGTGGTAAGGACCGCACGGTGAACAGTTATAATTTTGCTGGGGAGCTGACCAGCAGCGTAAGGACACACGAAGTGAATGGAGCGGTAACTACTATTGTTACTGGTTTCACCTATGACCATGTTGGCCGCAAGCACAGCACCAATAAACAGATCAACAATGGCAGCGTAGTTGGGACTAACATTTTGCTCGATGAATTTGTATACAATGAAACCGGCCAGCTGGCAACAAAGAAACTGCACAATGGAATGCAGAGCACCGTTTTGACGTATAATGAGCGTGGCTGGTTGAAAAGCAGCATTAGTGACCAGTTCAGCATCCAGCTGGATTACCAGGAGAATGGCGCTAACCAGTTTAATGGCAATATCAGCAGGCAGTTTTGGTCTCAGGATAGGTTTCCAGCCAGCTCACCCAATAAATTCACTTATGGTTACGATAACCTGGATAGGCTAATCAACGGTACCAGTACCGGGATTTATATGAGTGAGGTGCTGAACTACGATAATATGGGCAACATTAACCAGTTAAGCCGTAATGGTGGTGCAATGAACCAATATTATTACAATGGGAACAGGCTGGACCGGATAGACAATGTTGCGGGGACTTACGTGTACGATGCGAACGGGAATGCTACGACTGATGGCAGGAACGGAATGAACCTGAGTTATAACCTGCTGAACCTGCCCTCAGGTGCAAGCGGCAATGGGAAGGTGCTTAGCTATGTTTATGATGCCGAAGGTAGTAAACTAAGGAAAACCGTTACCGAAAACGGCTCAACCACAGTGAGGGAATATATTGACGGGATTGAATACGATGGCAACAATATCGACGTAATCCATACCGAGGAAGGTGTGGCACAACATAACGGCGATAACAGCTACAGTTACCATTATAACCTAAGTGATCATTTGGGTAATGTGCGCTATACTTTCGATATTTATAACAACCAGATCAGGCCATTGCAAATAGATAATTATTATCCTTTTGGTAAGCGCAATAGTGTCGCATTTGGAAATAATAAATATCTTTACAATGGAAAGGAAGTTCAGGATGAACTTGGTGGACAGTTAGATTACGGGGCAAGGTTTTATGACGCTGAGATTGGGAGGTGGAATGTGATTGATCCGTTGGCGGAGAAAAGCAGGCGATTAGCTCCTTATAATTATGTACTCAACAATCCAATTAGGTTTATTGATCCTGACGGGATGGAGACTGCCGATCCACCCGGCTTAAACGCAGCAAAATTATTCACAGCAATAAAAGAATGGTGGAATACTCCCACTAAGTTTGCCAGTGATGCCTCTGCGGGTTATCAAGTCTCTATGGGGATGGTGCCAGCTGGAACTGAAAAAGCAACAAACGGGACCGCAATTATGTGGGCGATTGCAAGTGGAGTTAATTCGTACTCAAGTCAATATAATAGTGGAAGTAGATTTGGTGATGAGATTAACTTTACTAGTACTTCGACAGGCCAGGCAAAGGCATCATTGGGACAACGAGCGCAAGAGATACATGGTGAAGTTCCTGCTGCTACCCAGCGAAGAACAACAATTGCAGTTGGGGAAGGCACTGATGCTTCTGGCAATTCGGTTAGAGTAGTTGGCTCTAGCGAAGCTAGGTTACGTCCTTCACAAAGAGCTGCGCTTCAGCCTGGAGAAGTTGAGGCAAGAGGAGCAGGTCATGCGGAAGTTACGGTACTGAATTATGCAAAAGCAAATAATGTTAAAATTGGGAGCGTAGGTGCTAGCAGACCCATTTGCTTCAACTGTGCGCTTACCATTCAGGCAAACGGAGTAGCAGCTGTGACACCATTGAAGCCTGCGTCTCCATTAAAACCAATTAGAAACCAATAAATAAGATTAAATGGATATATACAGAGAAGATATAAAAGGTAAATTGAAGTTCCTTTCTGCGGAACAGCAACTTTTGTTTGCTGCTCTCACATGTGAAAGGCTCTACCCGAACTATCTGTACTTTCATGAGAGGTTTGGTTGGGGTAATCCCAAAGTCCTTCTTGATTCAATCGATATAATTTACCAGTCTACATTCATTAAGAACCTTTTCGATCGCAATGAAATCCAACAACATATAGAAGCTGTTGATATGGTAACTCCAAATACAGAAGATTATTCAGAGGTTTTTGTGTCATTTGCTCTGGACGCTTGCACTTCCGTTTACAGTACACTCAACTTTATGTTAGATGAAAGCCTTGATCATATTGCTGATGTCGCAAGCTATGCCCGCGATACCGTTGATATGTTCATTCAGGTTCGAGATAATATTGATACACACTTTAAGGATCTTGAAACTAAAATTGCTAGCGATCCCTTGATGATCCAAGAAAAAGGTAGGCAGTTGTCCATAATAGAAAAGCTAAAGTCTTTGAAGGAAAAGGATATTACGGATAATTTGATAGAGGCTTTAAGGGACAAGTCGTTTGTAATTGATATTGAAGTTATATCATAGGTCTTTCTGTGTAATAATAAGAGCCGTCGCTAGTGTAGCGGTGTTTAATCTTTTTACTTGTGCTAGAGTTTGTGGCTGATGCATAAACTAACTTCATTGACCCCATTGTGCCAATTTTAAGTTGCAAGAAAATTGACTGTAAGACAGTCGGTTATTGGTTAAGTGTTTTTGGTGAGATGGAGCATGAAATTGGGTTTCTTTACCTGTATTAGAACTGCTTTTTTAGAAATGGAGATTACTAGACTATTTTTTTCACTTGGAGATCAAAAAGGATTTTTTATTGTAAAAATGTCAATTATTAACTATCTTTAAACTATTCATTTACAGTCAAAAAGCAACAAAAAAATGGTGAGCATTTGGTGAGCTGATTTTATATTTGGTCTTTATTATGTTAATTTACAGGAGGTTAATGGTTTGGGTACAAGTCCCGTCCATTCCGCAACAAAAGCCTTAACTTGAAAAAGTTGAGGCTTTTTTGTTTTTTGTGGAGTCCTAAAAAAGGTTGATCAAATCTTAACAAAAGATGGTCAATAATAATTTAAAAAAACTGCAACGTCCACCCCGGAGTTACAGTGAGAGTTTCAAGCGGCTAGTTGTAGAGGAATACGAGAATGGGCATTTGAATAAAGATCAGTTGCAACGTAAATACGATATCCGCGGGAATCAGTGCATTCAGAATTGGTTGCGAAAATATAGTAAATTAGCCTATCCAGGATATAAAAGCATTGGTCGGCCTATGAAGGACAATGATCAATAGCGACTCAAAGAGCTGGAGTCTGAGTTAAAGCAAGAGAACAAGGCATTGTAGAAGAGGCTGAGGGAAGCAGAACATCAGCTTTCCATGTACAAGAGATTTGTTGAGATCGCAATCCGTTTGCTTTTGTTTTTAGGCAATGCAATTATCAAATCACATACATTAAATACTATATAATGAAAACAAGAAAGATATGGGCGAATTTAGCCGTAGCTGATTTGGCACAAACAACCCGGCTTTATACTGAAATTGGTTTTAAGCCACTCTGAAGATTTAACCAGCTTTTTGGTTGGGGAAAGCAATTTCGTAATTCATTTCTTTTTAAAAGATGTGCTTGAGTCCAATATCCACGGTGATATAGTTGATCTGAAACATGGAAACGAAGTGGTGTTCACCCTTTCCGCGGGCAGCAAAGCTGAAGTAAATGAATGGGCAGAAGAAATTGATAAGGCAGGTGAAAAGCTTGTTTCTAAGCCAGACAAATTTGGGGAGGGGTACTATGGCTTTGTTTTCTGCGATCCAGACGGGCATAAGTTTAATTTTTTTTATATGGATGAACTGACTTAAGCCAGAAGGTAAATGAATTATATAGTTATAAGTATACTATAGTTATCAGCAAAGCAGATTCCTGTGTCACTATATAAGTTAGTTCCCGTTCTTTGCTTCAAATCTTCGTGCCGGTGAAGGATCGGCACTGCGGGTTTTCCGCACCGGCCAGGTTTAGGTGGTGCGGACGGCGCAAACCGCCCGCTCATGGTGCCCCAAAACCACGAAATTCCCTTCCAGCCTTAATTTTCTCAACTGCTTAATGATAAAAAAGCGCCTTGATGGCGCTTTGAAACCACCTAAAGTGCCAATTGTTTACAACAGGTACGATTATTTCCTGCTGTAAACC
>NZ_QAJQ01000028.1:0-47100 GCF_003852395.1 Pedobacter sp. KBW01 | reverse complement strand
CTGGTGCAACAGGCGCAATTGGTCCGCAAGGCCCTGCAGGAGCCACAGGTGCTCAGGGTTTAAAAGGTGATAAAGGCGATACTGGAGCGGCTGGTGCAACAGGTGCAATTGGCCCACAAGGTACTGCAGGAGCCACAGGAGCCCAGGGTTTGAAGGGAGATAAAGGAGATATCGGAGCAACAGGTGCACAAGGTACTGCAGGAGCTGTGGGTGCAACAGGTCCTCAAGGCCCTATTGGTCTAACCGGCGCTACTGGTCCTGCTGGGGTAGCTGGTGCGCAAGGCTCTCAGGGACCGGTTGGAGCTACAGGCGCGCAAGGCCCTGCAGGTACCAATGGCGTAGGAGGTGTTTCGCAAGCTGGTACTGGAATCAGTATTACGGGCGCAGGAACTGCAGCTAGTCCTTATATTATCAATAACACTATAATTGATACTGATAATCAAACCATTACTGCTTTTAGCTTAAATGCAGCCACAAAAATATTAACACTTACTTTGCAAAGAGGAAATACAATGACGGTAGATCTTTCTACATTGGCACCTGCAAGTACTGCTGATAATGGTTTAAATAAATCAAGCACTACCAATACCCAATTGGGAGGGCCGTTAACCGGAGCAACTACGATCACTACTACTGCTGCAAATACATTGGCCATTCCAGGTTTGCAAACTGGCGCTGAAACGGACAAAGTAGTAACGGTTACCTCAACAGGTGTTTTACAAGCCTTAAAGGGTGCATTGCCCAAGTTCTTTTATGCCCCTTCTGTAGTGGTGCCTACGCACGACTCGAACGGGGTTCCATTGGTAGGGAATCAGACTTTGGATATTTATAGCAAGTATTCGCAGCAATTTGGTTTCTCTGGTGGAATTGGCCAGGCCAGAAGCAACTCTTCTTCTACGCTGCCGGTATTGCCAGCAAGCGAATTGGATTATTTCGTTACCTATTTCGATAATACGGTATTCAATACTGTAACGGTTTCTGCTGCTGGTGTAATTACTTATACTGTTAAACCAACAGCAGTAGCAACAGAAGCTTCGTTCATGAACATTGTATTTAAAGTTAAATAGCATGAATAGGATAAAGAGAATGTGCAATAGGTTATTTAATTTAAAACAATTGGGCAAAATAGTTACACTGAGCTTAACACTTTGTTTGTTCTTCTGGAATAAACAAAGTGCACAGGCACAGAGTTCTTATGGAGATTTTCCTTATGCCCAATCTTTTACCTCAGGTACCAAACCTTCCGAAGTATCTACTCCAACCGGAGCGGGAACTAACGATGTGGCATTTACCACTAATGGTTTACGTTTAACACGTGCTGCCAACAGCCTTTTCGGTGCTATTTTTATAAATAACAGACAGTTTTCTTCTAAAAACGGAGTTAAAATTGCATTTGAGTTTGGAATGTACGGTGGAAACGGAGCAGATGGTATTTCAATGTTTCTATTTGATGCAGCAGTAACTAATCCGGTTATTGGCGCTCCCGGTGGTGATTTGGGTTATAATTTTGCCCGTGCTAATGATTCTTGGGCAGCAAATCGTAAAGCTGGTCTTACCGGTGCTTATTTAGGCGTAGGTATAGATGCTTTTGGGAACTTTAAAACTAAGCAGTTTCAAACTGATAAAAGATGGAATGGAGTAAGCCTGGCTGGTTCAAGTCATGTTACCTTAAGGGCAGCTGCCGGACCAGTGATTAACAATACCGGTCAAGGTCAGGGTTTTACAGGTTATCCGGTAATGATTACCCAATCAACTTTGGCAGTACCGACAGGTAATGGAGGTGCTATTTTAAATCAAACTGGCGGAGGTTATACCTTTTCTACGGGACCATCAACAGGTTTCGACCTTAAAACAACAGGCCTGGGTGCCACAACAGCTGATGCCGATTATAGAAAGGCATTTATAGATTTAGTTCCTAATAATGACCTTTTAGGCAACAATAATGGGTTTTATATAACAGTTAAGATCCAACATGGGAGCACCATTACTACGGTGATTGATAATTACCTCTACCGTACTTCTTTTACCTATACCGAAAATGCCAATGCAGCCGGTAATACCGATTATAATACCAATAGTAATACTGGTGCTGATACACAGCGAACCTTATCTGCTACTGTTCCCGATTTTTTACGCATCGGTTTTGCTGCCAGTACAGGTGGTTTAAACAATATCCATCTGATCAAAAACTTAACGGTTACCTTGCCCTATGCGGCTGAAGCAGCAGATGATTTGGGTGCTACTTGTAGAAATATACCAGTAGTTGTTGATCCTTATGCCAATGATATAGCTTATGCTGGTCTCATACTTTTATCGCCAGTGCCAACTGCATCGAAGGATAATATTGATGCCAGCCAATTCAGGTTTTTGAACAGCGATGGTACTACTGCAACCAACCCTTTCTCGGTAACCAATAACCAAGGTACGTTTACCTACAATGCTACAACAAAGAAAGTGACCTTTACCCCAGCTGTAGGCTTTATCGGTACGGCATCCATCAACTATAGTATTAAAGGGATAACGGTTCCAGTTGTGGGTGGTCCTTATGGCGATGAGGCTTATCGTTCTCAGAATGCCACGATTACGGTTAGGGTTTCCAAATGCCAGGTCATCACCAACCCCATGTTGCCTTCAGGTAACGAATAACCGCTGAAGCGATAATTCATTCAACATGAAAATAAAAACATTACAAATATTAATTATTATCCTGCTGCTTTTACTGGGCTACCAAATAGAGGTTCAGGCGCAAACAGGGGCAGGGAGTAGTACTGTTGATAATTCGACTGTTTATATTGCAGCCGGAACAACCGAGCTTCGTTTCTCTGAGGAAACTTATTTTGGGCCTGATGCCGACTGGACTATCGACGGCACGCTGACCATTTACAGTAAAAATGTATGGATTGCCCCCGGTGCAAAATTTAGCGGTAAAGGGAAGATTATCATTTACAATCCGGGCGATAATCCTTTTTACACCGATATGCCATCGGGTCCAACACAGATTGATGGCAACAATGGTAATTTCATTAACCTCATTATCGAACACCACAATACAAGCAACATTGTTTTAGCCAATGTTACCGATCCGGGATACAATACCAAAAATCCGGTTGGAGCAGATGGGGCTACACTAAACATTGCCGGAACATTAGATATGGCTGCTAACGGAGCCGACATTATATTAAACGGTAATAATTTAGTTTTCAATGCTAGCGGTAAAATCAGTAATTACAGCATGTCGCGGATGGTGGTTACCGAAAACAGTTTAACCGGCCATATGGTTAAAGATATTAACGCCAATGCTGCATTTGTATTTCCGATAGGCATTGCAGAAGGCGATTATACACCCGCAACATTAACGCCCAAAATACCAACACGGATTTTTGCCAGTGTTCAGAATTATAATGCCGACAATAATATACCCGGCACCGATATGATAAAAGGGATGGATAGAACCTGGAATTTATATGCTGCTACTCCGACTACTGCAACCGTTACTTTACAGCACAATACCATTACCAATGGCTCGGGTTTTATTGATGCAAAGGCTTCCATTACCCAGTATTTAGGCTTTGGTAAATGGGATGTAAGCGCAACAACCAACCCTGCTCAGGGTGTTCATACCCGCAGTAACGTAAGCATAGCGGGCGATATGCTGGCCAATGGAGCCTTTTTTACCAAGCACTCGCTCGATGGTACTAATTTAATTATTCCCAACCTGTTTACGCCAAATGGCGATGGCAATAACGATACCTTCGAAATCCGCGGACTCGAATTTTTTGATGCGAATGATCTCGTTATCGTAAACCGCTGGGGAAATGAAGTGTATAAAGCAAGTAACTATCAAAATAACTGGACCGGTGAAGGCCTTAATGAGGGCACGTATTATTACGTACTGAGGGTTAAAGCAGATGCATCTGCTGCATGGCAGGTGTATAAAGGATACATCACATTAATCAGGGCATTTAGAAGATAATTGGTTGAGGTTCGATTGCCTTAAACCGATGTATGTACATCATCACCATGAAAAAAATACTCACCATAACAGCCTTAATTTTATTGACTAAGCTTTCTTCTGCACAGCAGGATGCACAGTTTAGCCAGTACATGTTTAATGGCATTTACATTAACCCTGCCTATGCAGGTTACCGCGAACAGTTAAACGTACATGCTTTTTATCGCAACCAGTGGACAGGGTTAACGGGTTCGCCAAAAACCATGTCGGTAGCGGTTGATGCCATTGCCAATAACGGAAATGTCGGGCTGGCCCTGCAACTCTCTGGCGATAGGCTTGGCGCACAAAGAAACCAGTCTGTTTATGCCAATTATGCCTATCGCATTCGTTTAAATGCCGATGGAACTTCGAGGCTGGCCCTGGGTTTGGGTGTAGGGGCAGTTCAGTTAGGAATTGATGGCGCAATGCTTAACCCCAACGATTTTGAAGTTTACCAGCCTACTGGCATGGAAAGCACCATTGTGCCCGATGCCCGTGCCGGTGTTTACTTCGCTAACGACCAGTTATATGCCGGTATTAGTGCCGATAACCTCGTTTCGCAGTATATAGATATTGATCGCTATGCCTTTATTCCGCAACCCAAACCACATTATTACCTTACTGCAGGCATGCTCATTCCCTTATCGCAGGATATCCTGTTAAAACCTTCTTTTTTATTGAAAGACGACCGTGGAGGACCAAGCAGCATAGATTTGAATGCCTTTGTAATTTTAAACGAAAAGCTCTGGTTGGGAGGATCGTACCGCACGGGAATTAAGCTGTACAATAAAGACTATCTGCAAAAAGATTTAAGCAAAATGAATTCGGCAGTGGCAGCAGTACAACTGTTTCCAACCAACAACCTGAGGATTGGTTATGCCTACGATTTTTCTATTGGTGCCCTGCAGCAATATAGCGGCGGAACACATGAAATATCAATCAGCTATTTTTTCAATAAAAAGAACATGCGCATGTTAACCCCAAGAATTTTTTAAGCCATGGCTCATTTATCCATACCAAACTTTATTGCTGTTAACTACAAAAGATTTTTAGCTACGGCTATGTTAACCTTGCTGCTCCTTTTTGGCGCTAAACCTGGCCAGGCGCAATACGTGCTCAATGCTGCCGATGCCCAATACGAGCTTTTTAATTATAGCAAGGCCATAAACCTTTACGAACAGGCCTACCAAAAGAAACCAACGCAGTACACCGCCGAGCGGCTTTACCATTGTTATGCCTTTATCAACGATTACAAACAGGCCGAAAGCTGGAGTGCCATTGCCGCTGCAATGCCAGATGCGAAACCCGAAAATATACTGGCCTATGCCAAAGCCTTACAGCAAAATAGTAAGTACACCGAAGCCAAACAGCAATTTCAAAAATACGCTGCTACTGGCGAAACCGTTGCCCCTGCCGATATAAACCGCTGGTTATTGAGCTGCGATTCTGCTTTGTATTGGATGAAAAACCCCACATCGGTTATCATTACCAATGCCGCTAAACTTAATTCTGCCCAATCAGACTGGGGGCTTAACACGTTTGGTAACGGCGTAACTTTTGCTTCCGATCGCGGTGCTGATGGTTCAGTACAAAACGGTTCCGATCGGCCCTTTTTTAAATTTGATGGCACAAAGAAACCCGATAAAAATATTTACGGCTGGACCGGAAACCATTATTTACGCCTCTATACACAAAGGGAATTAACCGATAGCGTAAGTCCTTTTCCTATTCAAACCCACACCGATTATCATATGGGGCCTGCCAGCTTTACGCAAAGCGGAAAGGAAATGTATTTCACCTTAACCAAAATCCCAAAGCATCCGGTTTATGTAAAAGGCAAACTGGCTACCGTTAACGTAGAAATCTATTCGGCTAAGTTAGATGAAAAGGGAAATTGGGGTAGTCCTCTCGCTTTTAGCTATAATAAAGTGGATGAATATTCGGTTAGCGATCCTTTTATCAGTGCCGATGGCAATACCCTTTACTTCAGTTCAACTATGCCCGGCGGCCTGGGCGGGGCAGATATTTATTTTTGCCTGAAAAGAGCAGATGGTACCTGGCAGCTTCCCGTTAATTTGAAAGCACTGAATACTGCCGGTAACGAACGTACACCTGTGTTGGGCGGGCATCAGGATTTTTATTTCAGTAGCGATGGTCGGGTAGGTATGGGCGGATTGGATATTTATAAAGCCAATCTCGTAGGAGATAAAATCAGTAAGATCGAAAATATGGGCTACCCGCTCAATTCGCCTCAGGATGATTTTGCTTTTCTGAAAACTAATGCACTAAACGGATACCTGAGCTCCAATCGCACAGGTGGCTTAGGAAACGATGATATTTACAGCTTTACTGCACCTCAATTATTGGTATTTAAACTTACCGGAATTGTTTTCGATAAACGTACTAACCTTCCACTCAACAATGCGTTGATTACGTTAAATAAAACCAATATACAAAACCTGAAAGTGTTAACAGGTGATGATGGTACATTTCAGTTCAATTTAGAAAAATCGGCTGATTATGAACTTACGGGAGAGAAAACCGCTTACCGCAACGATTTGGCCCAGGTAACCACCAAAGGCCTTACCACCAGCACCATGCTTAAGCAAAATCTGTATCTGGAAAAAATAGAGCTCGAGAAAGCAATTAAGCTGGAAAATATTTATTATGATTTCGATAAATCTGATATCAGGCCTGATGCAGCTATTGAGCTTAACAAACTGGTTAAAATTATGAAAGATAACCCAACCATTTGGATTGAGCTGGGTTCGCATACCGATAGCCGGGGTAACGATCAATATAACATGCAGCTATCGCAAAACAGGGCCAATGCTGCCGTTCAGTACATCATTAACCAGGGCATTGCCCCGAACCGGATTACTGCTAAAGGTTATGGCGAATCGCAACTGCTTAATAAATGTGCTAACGGTGTAAAATGTACAGCAGCCGAACACCAGTTAAACCGGAGAACCGAATTTAAGATTGTAAAATTATAAAACGTTGCTGTGCAGCAAGCGGCTTTTAGCGTTAGGGATAGACTAAAAAGCCCTTGTTTGCATGGCTTCGTTTTTTAGCAATTATTCTAAATACACCATAACCATAGGGTTTATATTTTCTCCTTATTAACAACTAATTAATTTCGGAACTCCTACGGATTTTCTTCACATGTTATCGAAGCAATTCCGAAGAAACAGGCTATATTAACCTTTGTTTACAGGCTTAATTTAAGGTTGCCAATTTATTTCACCACCTAAGACATGTAAGAATATTAAAGGTTGGAACGAAGACACGATTGCAATTTATTTACCATTTAAGACATATAAGCTCATGTAAGGGTAATTGTACTTATATGAAACTTATATGTCTGATATGGTTTTTGTTTTACATGGTAATAAATTGAGTTGTCATCCTGAGCTTGTCGAAGGATCTGCCTTAACCTAATTCAATCATTCAAAACTCAATTACGCCAATACCTCTTCGCGCATTTCCTGGGCTGCTGCCACCATTTCAATCAGTGCTTTTTTGGTTTCATCCCAATGGCGGGTTTTTAATCCACAATCAGGGTTTACCCAAAGCTGATCGGCAGGAACCACAGCTTTCGCTTTTTCCAAAAGCTGCACCATTTCTGCTCTTGAAGGTACCCTTGGCGAGTGGATATCGTACACACCAGGCCCAATTTCGTTCGGGTATTTAAAGTCGGCAAAGGCATCAAGCAGTTCCATTTGCGAACGCGAACATTCAATTGTAATTACATCGGCATCCATATCGGCGATATTTTGGATAATATCGTTAAACTCCGAATAGCACATGTGAGTATGGATCTGCGTTTCGTCTTTTACACCGCTTGCCGAAATTTTAAAGGCCGTAACCGCCCATTTCAGGTAAGCCTGCCAATCTGTTTGGCGTAACGGAAGGCCTTCGCGTATGGCTGGCTCATCAATTTGAATGACTTTTATTCCTGCATTTTCGAGGTCTACCACTTCATCGCGGATAGCCAGTGCAATTTGGTTACAGGTAACTGATCTCGGCTGGTCGTTACGTACAAAAGACCATTGCAATATCGTAACCGGACCGGTTAACATGCCTTTTACAAGGATTGGGGTTAACGATTGCGCAAATGCTGTCCAGTAAACCGTCATGGCTTTAGGGCGGTCTACATCACCATAAATAATAGGGGGTTTAACGCAGCGGCTACCGTAGCTCTGTACCCAGCCATTTTTGGTAAAGGTAAAGCCGTTAAGCTGCTCACCAAAATACTCTACCATATCGTTACGCTCAAATTCGCCATGTACCAATACATCAATGCCAATTTCTTCCTGCCAGCGAATGGCTTCTTCGGTTTCCTTTTTTAATAAAGTATCGTATTCGGCAGGTGTAATTTCTCCCTTTTTAAATTGTGCCCTCCAGTTTCTAACTTCGGTAGTTTGTGGAAAAGAACCGATAGTTGTAGTAGGGAAAAGCGGCAGTTTTAAAATATCCTGCTGTGTCTTTTTCCTGATCGAAAAGGCATTTTCGCGTTCTGCATCTTTATCGGTAATGCCACTTACCCTTTGCTTTACTGTTGTGTTATGGATCAGCGTAGAAGTTCTGCGGCTTTCAATGGCGTTTTTGTTTTCAGTGAGTTTAGTCAGTGCCTCCTGACCGGGGGTTTCATCAGCCAATGCTTTGAGGGTAACCACCTCATCAATTTTCTGTTTGGCAAAGGCCAGCCATTGCTTAATTTCGGGGGTAAGGGTTTCCTCGTTGGTTTCCAGGTCCAGATCGCAAGGCGAATGCAATAATGAGCACGAAGGCGCAATCAATACGCGGTCGCTACCCAGTTGGGCTACTGCTTTTTTGATGATGGCTAAAGATTGCTCAAAATCATTTTTCCAGATATTTCTACCATCAACCACTCCAAGAGATAAGCTTAATGTAGCCGGAATGGCATTTAGTACTTCATCCAGCTGCTCAGGGCAACGTACCAAATCGATGTGTAAAGCCTGTACAGGTAAGCCGGTAGCCAGTGCAAGGTTATCTTTTAAGCCCTCAAAATAAGTGGCTACCAATACCTTAAGCTGCGGAAATTGTTTCCTGATTTCGGCATAAACATAATTGTAGGCTGCACGGGCTTTTTCGTTAATATCTAACGCTAAAAACGGTTCGTCGAACTGGATCCACTCTGCTCCCTGATCTTTCAGCTCTGTTAAAATCTGGAGGTAAACCGGTAACAGTTTCTTAATCAAGTCGATTTTATCAAAACCGGTTTCTTTTTCTTTGCCCAGTAACAGGTAAGAAACAGGCCCAATAATTACAGGTTTGCTGTTAATGCCCAGTTGTTTTGCCCTTACAAATTCGTTTACAATTTTGCCTGAGAAAAGGTTAAACTCCTGGTTTTTATAAAATTCGGGTACAATGTAATGGTAATTGGTATCGAGCCATTTGGTCATTTCCATGGCGGTAATGTCTAAACCATCTTTCTGGTAGCCCCGGGCCATGGCAAAATACAAATCGAGTTCGTTATTGGTTTTCTGCAGTACCACCTGGTTATAACGTTTTGGAATGGCGCCTACGGTTAGCGACATATCCAGGATCTGGTCGTAATAAGAAAAATCGTTTGAAGGAATCAGGTCGATACCTGCCTCTTGTTGTAGTTTCCAGTTTTGATCGGCAATGTTACGGCCTTTGCTCAGCAGCTCTGCCAAAGTAATTTTGCCGGCCCAATATTGCTCGCTGGCTTTTTTTAGTTCTCTGTTGCTCCCGATACGCGGGTAGCCTAGGTTGTGGGTTTGCATTTTTTCAACTTTTTAAATGGTTAATAATCATTGTAAAAAGCCCCTTGTTAATTTCGCAATGCAATAAGGAAGGAAGTATGAAGGAGCGCAATGCCACGGAAACAGGGCACAACAAGCCCATAAAGGTTTTGTACCAGTGTAACAGCATTTGTCTGACATCAGGCTTCAATCGCGAAAGCATTGTCAATTCCGGAACAGAAAGGTATCCTGACTTGTAACCGTTTTATCATCTATGGATGTTTTTGATAAAATCTTAAATGTTACTTACAGTTGCGCGACAGTTCGTGATTTACACACGATTCCCTTTTCACTTCCGGTTATTGAAATATATACAAGAACTCTTTTGCTTACAATCAGTTTTTAATTCTTTTCAAAGGTAGTTAAGTGGATATTAAAACTATTGATTGTGAAATAATAAGGTTAAACAGCTGTTTTTGTGTTGTTTTTTAGTGTATTTTGCTTTTGAGTACTTAGATTTGGCAGCAAAAAAGAAAAATATTCTATGAGCGAGCTTGATGAAACTGATTTATTACTGTTGAAGATTTTAGGCAATAACTCCAGTTACACCACAAAAGAGCTGGCAGCGCAGGTAAACTTATCGCCGTCGCCGGTTTTTGAAAGGGTAAAACGGTTAGAAAACAATGGCTATATTAAAAAATACATCGCTATACTGGATGCGGAGAAATTTAACCAGGGCTTTATTGTTTTTTGTAACATTAAACTGAAACAGCATGACCGAAAAATCGGCCACCACTTTGTGGCCGATATTTTAAAAATAGATGAAGTTACAGAATGTTATAATGTTTCTGGCGACTATGATTTTATTTTGAAGGTATATGCGAGGGACATGAAACACTATCAGGATTTTGTTTTCAATAAACTCGGCTCAGTAGAAAGTATTGGGAGTACACACAGCACTTTCGTAATGGCCGAGATTAAAAATTCGCATAACATTAATTTTTAAGGGGCTGTGGCATTCTTTCGTTTGTCTACAAGTTTGCCACACTGAGCCTGTTGAAATGCCTATTTAAACTGGTAAGTTTTAACATAATCAAATACAACCTCGTCGGGATATACGCCCTTGGTGTAGTCGCCGCCAAAACCAGTTAATTCGGTACTTAAGATCATGTATTCTGAAATACCCGACAGGCCTTTACTTGTGCGGAATACTTCGGTTCCATCAACAAAAAAGACGTATTCTACGTTGTTCCAAAGTAATCCAAAAGTGTGAAAATTATTGTCGTTAATGGTTTCGCTGGGTACAATTTTACTTTCGCTTTTGTGGGTTGCACCGTAGCCTCCCCAATGTACGGTATGGTAAGTGGCGTTTGGATTCGGCTTCAGGTATTCAAAAATATCAACTTCTGCACCCACTGCAAGTGCATTATCTGGCTGTGAACCCATTGTATTTGTTTGTAGCCAAAAAGAGGAGTGTGTACCAAGCGATTTTTGCATTTTAGCCCTGCATTCAAAATAACCGTACTTCTGGGCAAACTTACCATCGGTACACAGTTGCCCAACATAATATTTTCCATCAGTATCTTTAATCGTTTGTATCACCAGATTTCCTTTGCCATCAAGCGAAATGGTTTTATTGCCCGAAACAGTAGCATATCCCCTTACGGTTCCATCAGCCCTGTAAGCCCATTTCGTTGCATCGATTGTTGTGCCGTTAAAATCATCAACAAAAACAGGAGTCATCTGGTGAATAAAGTCGGCTGGTTTTAAAGGTTTTTGGAGAAATGGATCCGTTTTTTGCGAAAGCGTTGGTACTTCGGGAACATCATTTTTCTTGGCGCAGGATAAAAGTAGAACGGCGATTAAAATTGAAACTGTGTTTTTCATAATACATTTAAAATTTGGTTACAGGATAAAGGTGTACCTTTTTTAGAATAAGCAGGGGCTAAAATCCTTAACAAATGGGGCGAAAAATACAAAGATATTATGGGTAATATGGATGACCTGTTGCAGCAGGTGCATAGGCCTGTAGGTAGGAAGCTGCTTGTGGCCTGTAAGCTTAACATTTTCTTAATGTTCACCAAACTTAAAGGGTATACTGTCCAAATACCTTTGCCGAAAAAAGATTTATGAAACGAATAGTTGCCCTAATGGCCTTGTTGTGGCTTTCGGCGGGATATGTATCGGCACAAGAAAACCATGTGGTATTGATTAGTATAGATGGCTTACGCCCCGAATTTTATTTAGATCCGCAATGGGGCATGATTAATGTACGCCAGGCCATGCAAAACGGAGCATATGCAGAGGGCGTAAGGGGCAGTTTCCCAACGGTTACCTATCCTTCTCACACCACCATTGTAAGTGGTGTATTGCCAGCCAAACATGGTATTTATTATAACACACCTGTTGAACCGCTGGGCATTTCGGGCAAGTGGTTCTGGTATTACAAAGACATTAAAGTACCTACCATCTGGACAGCAGCTAAAGATGCAGGTTTAACAACCGCAGGGGTGAGCTGGCCGGTTACCGTTGGTGCGCCAATTACGTATAACCTGCCTGAGTATGTAATTCTTCCACAAGGTAAAGGAGAGAAAAAAGACGAGATTAAAGCCATGTCTTTGGAATCGAACCCTAAAGAGCTTTTTCAGGAAGTACAGGATTATGCGGTAGGTAAGTTTAACGAGGAATATGGTGCTTCGGTTGATTTTTATACCAGCGACCAGAATAAATCGCGCATGGCAGCCTATATTTTAAGAAGATATAAGCCAGCTTTCCTGGCATTGCACATTGCACTTTTAGATCACTTTGAACATGAGCAGGGCCGCGATGGAGATAAAGTAAGATCGGCTATCGTAGGGGCAGATGTGGCTATTAAAACCATTATGGATGCGGTAGAGGCATCGGGTATGAGCAAAAACACTACTTTCATCATTACCGGCGACCACGGTTTTGTTGATATCCACACACAGTTTAAACCTAATGTAGTACTAAACAAGCTTGGCCTTTACGATGATGCCAATAAAGAAGGCTGGAAAGCTTACTTTCAGCAAAGCGGTGGATCTGCCTTTTTACACCTTAAAGATCCAAACGATAAAAAAAGCGTAGAGCAGGTAAAAAAAGCATTAAGCCAGTTACCGGAAGGCATCCAAAGAACTTTCCACGTATTGGATAAAGAGGGGATTGCTAAAGCACAAGTCGATCCAACAGCTGTTTTAGCGCTTGCTGCAAATCAGGGTTTCAGCTTTGGAGCTTCGGCCACGGGCGATATGCTTGCTCCGGCCAGCGGTGGTACCCATGGCTACCTTCCAACTGATTTTAAAGAGATACAAACCGGTTTTGTTACTTTCGGTAAAGGAATAAAAGCAGGTGCTGTTTTGCCCTTAATTGGTCAGGAAGATATTGCACCTTTAATTGCAAAATTGCTTAACCTGAACCTAAAAACAGATGGCGTGTTATACCCGGGCATACTGGCTCCGGTAAAGAAATAACAGGCAAATAACTGGTTAAAAAAATAAAGGGCTTCGAAAGTATATTTTCGAAGCCCTTTATTTTTAATCTTTTTTTTAACAGGTTTAAAATACGCCAATGTAGTGGTTTCCTGTTTTGTTAATCAGTTTAGCGCCTTTGGTTACGTTACCCGTTCTGCTGTTGATGATGTAAATGTTGCCATCTTTACCAACTGGGGTTACAGCTACAAAAACTTCATCGCCATTTACTACCCAACCCTGATATTGAAAAAAGTAAAGATCGGGTTCATAAGGTAAGGTTACCTGTTTAGCGGTTTTGGCATTTAAATCTACCCTTGCAATAAAACTTTGTTGTTCGGTGGCATTAAAGGCTGAGGCAGCTGCTCCATCATGCGTGTACATGATAAAGGCAATTCCGTTTCGGGCATATGTCCAGCTTTCTATGTAGGCTCCTTTAACACCTAAAGCTGCATCTAAGCTAAATTTATAGGCGTTATCGTATTCGTTATTTGGGTTAATACGCAGGATATGTGAACCTGCCTCTTGCGTAGCCTGGTAAATGTAACCATCTTCGGCCAGGTAAGAATTGAAATTGCGATAACCATTGGTGTTACCTGTGCTCACAGTAGAACTGATTAAAGTTGGGTTTTTTAGTGATGGATAATCAACCAGTAACGATTTTGCAGGGATTTTAACAGTCCCCGAATTATCAGCAATGCCCGTTGCGGTATTGTACTTGCTTTTAGAAACACCAATAATTAACTTGTTACCCGCTTTGTTTAATACCGGGCCATCTAAACGTCCAATGTAAAAACCCTGAGCCTCTTCGGTTGCTAAAAGCGGAATTTCATACTGCTCGTAAGTTTTAATGCCTGCAGCCTGCAGGTTTAAAGACAATACTGTTGATTTTGCCCTTGCATATTTATAGGTTATTCCATCCGCTTCTGTAGTAATTTTTACACCCGAAACGTTTACTGCAACACCAGTTTTATCGTTATCGAATAGTTTCACCCAGCGGGGTGAAGTAGTTGCGTAGCTGGAAATATTTACCTTGTCGCTTAATTCAGCATAGCTGCTACCACCATTTACTTTATATTTAGAAAACTCTCCTCCGTTTGGTCCGGTGTAAGCAATGTTAAAAAGTGTACTTCCATCAAGCGATGATTGTAAACGGGCAGTACGTTGCGACCTTACTGGAAAACCATTGGTATAAACATCTATAGATTTGTTGGGGTCTTTGGCATCGTTTACACTTACCGAATACACCATTGTTCCACCATTACCATCTCCCGGGGTAGTACCCATCAAAGCACCCGAAAGGGTAATCCAGCGGCTGGAGTTGCCCAGGTTTTCTTCCGGCTCTGGTATTTTATTATTTTTCGAACAACCTGAAATAGTAGTTGCCATTGCTACAGCTCCAAGCATCAAGAGCTTTAAAAATTGCTTTTTCATATTAATGATTAATTAGATTTAAAAATTGTTAATGGTATAGTTAAACTTTAAATAAAATGCTCTTCCAGGTTTTTGGGCGGCAAAATTATCGTAAGCCTCTTTGTTAAATATGTTTTTGGCGTCGAAACTGATCACCATCCTTTGGTTAGGGAAACGGTAGCTGGTGCCTAAATCCTGTATAAACTGGGTAGGGGTAATGTTAAATTCGTCGCGTTTAAGCTGCCAGATGGTTTCGAAGGGGTGTACATAACCGAAATTGTAATACAGGTTTAAAGCCGATTTTTTCTGCAACAGATTATCTATGCGGTATTGTACATTACCGTTTGCGGTAAAGAAGGGTTCGTTTGGAATTTGATTGCCGTTAAAGAGCGAAGCTCCATCCTGCAGCAATGCATTGAATCTCGACAAGTTCAGTACCACATTCAGTTTACGGTATATGTAGTTTACTTCAGCTTCGAATCCGATAGATCGTACGCCGGATAGGTTTACATTGTTGGAGGTTTCCATATTGGTAATATTCCGGTCGCTTGATAAAAGCACGATTTTATCTTTGGTGTTACGTAAAAAACTACCTCCTGAAATAGAAATGCGATGTTGGTTAAAGCGAAAGGTACCTGCACGGAAGCCCAGGTTAAAATTATTACTGATCTCTGGACGGATAGATGGATTGGCCACTAAATTGTCGGCCTGGTTACCGAATATCTCCGATTCGCCGGGCATTCTTACTGCTTTCTCGGCCGAGGCGATAATAACAAAGTTGGGTTTAAGGGAATATGAAGTGGCAAAACCATAACCAGTGGTATTTCGGTCGTCGCTGGTTATCCTTTCTATACGGGTAGGCTGTCCGTTTACATTTTGTTGTACGGGGTCTGTCCGGTCTATTTTTTGTTGATAGTATTTACCAAATAAACTGGTTCTTAAACGGCCTTCAAAAGCTTCCATTTCGTATGAGAAAGCCGAAACATTTTTAGTCAGGTCGCTGGTCGACAGATAATTTCGTTCCAATATGGTTCTCAGCTCGTCCATATCCTGCCTGTCTACCACATAAAACATATGGTTAAAAACTACTTTATGGTTTTCGGCAATATTGTAACTTAAACTGGCGCGTAAAGTCGCAATTTGCCTGCTGATGTTGTTCATGGTTGGGGCAGCCTGTTGTGCACCACCAAGTGTGCGCAAGGGTTCGCCTTTTATGCCAATTACTTTCTGCCCATCCCAGTTGTAGCGGTAACTTACCGTATCCTGAATGTATTGATGCCTGTCGCTGTAAACACCGTTAAAGCTAAAATTTAAGCCTTTTAACAACAGGTCGTTCTTTTTATAATCGAGACCAATTACATGTGCCTGCGATTTTGAAAATCTGCCCATATAAGGCCTGCTCATGTACTGGCCATGTTGTACCTCATCGTAAGTATCCGAAACGTTATAGTTTACCATCAGGTTGTCGGCCCATTTTACATCGGTAAAACCCAGTTCGAAACGGCCACCATACGATTTGTAGGCATCATTAAACCGCTTTCCCCGAGTTTCGATCATCTGGCCGTTGGGCTGTTCATTACGTACAAACTTGCCCCATACCTCATAATCGTTATCAGAGTAGCTGTAAAAACCTGATCCGCGTACCGTAAAACCAGATTTGGCATCGCGGTACATGCCGCTTAAATCGGCCTGTTGGGTATTAAAAGAGCCATAAGAAACTGAGGCATTTAAGTTGTTGCGCAAACCGCCTTTTTTTAAAATCACGTTAATGCCTCCGCCCAGGTAATCGCCGGCAAGGTGCGCAGGCAATACGCCTTTATACACTTCTATCCGCTCAATCATAGATGGTGGAATATTGTTGAGGTTGAAAGAAGAACCATAGGTAGAAATCTCTATTCCATCAATAAAAATTCCAATGGCGCGGCCTGACATTCCGTTTAAGTTGTAATTTGCTTCAGAACCGATACCGCCACTCTGGCGAACCCTAACTCCAACAGTTCTATTAAGAAGTTCGTTGGTTTGTAAATTCCGTAATGATGCTGCTTTGGTATCAATTACATTCACGGCAAAACCCGAAGTTTCGATCTTCCTTTTTTCTGTTTTGCCCTGCACGGTTACCTGCTCCAGCTCGCGATCGGAAATGGTTAGCACCTTTGGGTTTAGCACAGTTTTATCTTTATTAATATTAACTGCGAAGTTTTTGTGGCGTATTTCAACAGAACTGATAATCAGCGTATAATTGCCATATTTCACTGCCTGCATCTCATACTTGCCATCAGCATCTGTCATGGTTTTTCTGTCAAGCTCTTTCAGTAAAACAGTAGCACCGCTAACCGCTTCGCCCTGCTCGTTGGTTACCTTGCCCCACAGGGTGCCGGTTTGGGCTGATGCTGCGGAAGTGATACAGGATATGATGAGGATTAATAAACAGTGTTTCATTAAATAGTGTAATTTTTTATATTTGTTCTTTAGAATAGGTCTTAATAAGAATAACTTTGCCGCAAAGATAAAAGCTGAATATGACGCAATCGGGAGAAGAACTAACGCTTAAGGGAGAATATAAACACGATATAGAAAGTGTGTTTTCGTTTAATAAAGCGATTGCTTTCAGCTATATTATGGATGTAGCAGACCGGAAGAAGATCGAAATCAGGATGAGCCATCCGGATGATGAGCAGTTAGAAGTTTTTCAAATGATTTTTGTGTTGAAAGGGAATGTCACCGTCCACACCTCTGATGCACCGGATAAGGTAAATATCAGTGTACATCAACACAACCTTTGCCGGGTAGCCATTCAGTCGGTGCGCATGGTTATGAGCGATAGTAGCGACGAAGTGGTTTGTATTAACCTGAGTGCTGCTTTTTTAAACCGGTATGTACCGGTTAACCATCCGGCACATCGCAGACTCATGGCTGTACGCACAGGCAAGGAGGCCCCGGTCATACTTTCACCAGTAAACTTGTCTGTTACGCCCGAAATTGGTACAATTTTGCAACGACTGAGCGATGCAGCTCAAAGTAATTTCTGCGATCAGTTGCTGCTCGAATCTAAAGTAATTGAACTACTGGCGCTGCAACTTGGACAATTTGAGCAGCTTCAAAGTAGTATAGGTACGCCAAAGCTTAAAACCGAAGAATTAGAAAGGATGCAGGAAGCACGGGAAATCTTAATACACCATGTTGGAGAAAAGCTGTCGTTACGTACCCTGGCCCACCTGGTGGGTACCAACGAGTTTAATCTTAAACGCGATTTTAAAACTGTTTTCGGTAATACCGTATATGGTTACCTCAATCAGTTTAAAATGGAAAAGGCCAGGTCAATACTCCTGGCAAAAGATATTACCATTGCCGAGATTGCTAAAAAGGTAGGCTACAAGCATGCTACACACTTTACCAGCGCATTTAAAAAATACTTTGGCTACTTGCCCAATAAAATTAAAGCAGGCAAATTATCGTTATTGATCTTCATGGAAGATATTATTGTGCTTTTTGATAATCTCTTTTGTGCAATAGTTTAGTAGGAATAGTTTTCTATCAAACCATAGAAACTCCTTGGTTTCCTTTTGTACCAGTTGAAATCTAAAGACTGATTTTTTACAGTAATTTTTGGTAGCAGAAGAATCGTAATCCCGGGCGTTTGGCCAGTGTAATTTCTCCACTAAATGCATAACCTAATTTGGGGAACAGCGCTTGTGTAGCCTTATTCTCACTATTGGTATCTACCCTTAAAATGGTAATGTTACGTGTTTGCGCCACAGTTTCTGCCTGCTGCATTAAGGCCCGGGCAATGCCTTTGCCCTGTAAATCGGGGTTTACCGCCAGGCGGTGGGTTACAATGGCATTTTCGGTAATATCCCAGCCGGCATCAGCATATTCGGGATCCTGATCGGTAGTAATGGCTGTAACCCCTGCAATTTGATTGTCTATTTCAGCTACCCATAACTGCGCCAGCGCAATGTCTTTCTCAAATACTTCGGGGTTTGGATAATCGTTTCCCCACTGGAAATTTCCTGCAGCCTGCATTAAGGGCACTACTTTACGTACCAATTGCATTATACCTGCTATATCTGTCGTTTCGGCTAATCTGATTGTCATGGACCAAAGATAGCAGAATGAAGAAAAGCATCGTTCATCGCTATGTCAGAACAGGTTTTTACAGAGGATAAATTTGTGCAAAAGAAATAAACCACAGATAAAAAGAATAACCACAGATTTAAATAAATGATCTGTGGTTATCTGTGGCAAAAAACAGGAATCTTTTTTTCCCGGTTAGTTATTCAAAATCTCTTTGGTTTTTGATAGAGTTTCGGCTGCTGTTGTTTTAGGCAGATTACTGATCTCGAACTGTTTCAAAGCATTTTCAAGCTGTTGCAGTTTTTCGCTTTGGTTTTTATCAGTATATTCTTTTCTAAGTAGTTTTATTTTTTCAAAATCCTGTGCGCCTTCAATCATTTTTTCGAAACGTACCGAGCTAAATGGTCCCGGGTAAACCAGGTAAGTGTCGCCGGCAGGCCATGCCGTAAAACGCGTATCGGTTAACGGACTTTTGGTCCAGCTGTTAAAGGCCCAACGCAAGTAACCATCCATGTTTTTGTTGGCGGTGTACCAACCCATCCAAACCGACTCTGCCGGCGATGAAAAACTAAAAGCATTTGGGTAAGGTTCGGTACAGCAAGTGTACCAGGTGCTTATTTTGCCCGCTGCATGGCGGTTTTTCAATACCTCGGCAGGGTATTCCCATTTAGAGGCAATGCAATAGTTAAAAATATCTTTTTCAATTTCCTGGTGATATTCGCCGGCCAATGCGATTTTCCATTCGCTATCAATCGATTTTAGCAGGCTGATTACACTTTTCATGGCAGGCATAGGCCTTTCGTCCATGGCAATGTAGGTTTTGTTAAACCAGTTTTTCTGTTTCAGGTGGCGGGTAAAATCTTTAAGCATGGTGCCCCAAAAAACGTTGTAACCTGGGGTGCCAATGGCTTCCGTAAAAACAGCTTCTTTGTTGGTGCTCTCGTCGAAATAGCTGAATGCAATTTTCCAGGGTACCATACTGTAGCAGTTAATGCGCTGGTTAATGCCGCAGCTCATGGTAAAAGCTACATATTTATCAAACAGGCTATAATCGTAACTCCAGCTACCATCTTTTTTCTTCGTCCATTTAATCAGGCTGGGGTAGTCGTCGTAAGTTTGGTGTCCCCAGGGTTCGTTTACAATGCTGGTGGTAATGGTTTTTTGTCCGGCATTAGCCAGCATTTTATAATAATCTTTCATTAAGTCAAAATGCTCGTTGCTCCATAATTTTACCTGGTGCACCCGTGCAATGGCTGCCGGATGTTGCCAAAGGTCTAAATCGTAAGCCCACTGCTCTGGCGAAGTTAAGGTTCTGTCTACCAACCTAACCGAAATTTCGAGGCTGTTTGCTTTATCTCCGTTAATGCTAACGGTTCCTTTATAAATACCAGCTTTTGCTCCCTGCGGAACTTTTATGCTTAGCCAAACCGGTTGGGTACTATTAGGCGTTAAAGTAAGTACTTTAGTTTTGGTATCGATAAGATCGGCAACGTACGAAGAATCAAAATCTTTCGATTTGCGGTAACCGCAACCATCTCTGAATTCGTCGGTAATTACATATTTGATAAAGCCTGTTGATAGGTTTTCTTTTTTAATGGTATTACCTTCAGGGCTTTTTAAATCGCTTATATTCAAGCTTACCGGGGCGGTGCCTTTTGTCCAGATCAGGATTTGGGTGTTTAGGATTTCGCCTTTCCAGGAGTTAAATACCCAGCTTTTGTTGTTGTTTACCGTTGGCGGCACCTCGCGGGCAAAGCGTTGGTTGCTGCTGGCAAAGCTTAGGTTTAATCCGGCAGGTACTTTTGCCCATTGGGCAGTAACAACATCTGTACTTAATTTGGGTGCTTTTTGGAGGGCCAGACTGGCATCTTGCGCATTAACCGTTGCAGCGGTTAACAGGGTTAAAATAAATAGAGAAAACTTCATAATCCACAAGTTAACAAATTGTAAATCATACTGTAGAAAGCATTTTTAGCGCAATCGTTTGTGTGATTGTAACAAAGATGATGCAAGACGGAAGGCAAGAGGTAGAGGGCTGGAAGGTTAGGAGGTTGAAGGGAGGGGGGCAAATAAAAAAATACCCGTTTGTATATCTAGTATATCGCCAAAATGGCAATCTAGTGCTTTACATCTTTACGAAGCAGTTTGCTCACATGGCTTTCATCGGTAAGGTCGAATTCGGCTGCAATTTGCTTCAGTCCAAATCTCCCACTGGCCATCCGCTGTTCGATTAAATGCTTGCGGTAATCGTTAATGTAGCTACGAAGTGTGAATCCGGTGTTCCGCTTGAAATACGGCCCAATATAATCTTCAGAGCGTTTAAAGTGGGCAGCCATTACGCTTGCTTTTAACTGCTTAGGCTGGTAAATGTGTTTATGCAGGTAACAGAAAAGGGCCTGTATATCTTTTGTGCGCTGGCTATTGCTTTTAATTTCGGGCATGTTGCGCTGCATAATATGCGCTAGGGTAAGGATTTGTGCCCAGATCAGCATTTCATTCTGCAGCATATTGTGCTTTAATGCCAGTACAAGCGTAATGATCTGGTCGGCAACCTGTTGGTCTTCTTCTGAGAAATTAAAACCTGAAAGGTGGGTTTCCCGACTCTTGATCAGGTATTCTAATTGCTTGATCCCTAGTAGACTAATGTCGTTTTGATGGATGTAGATATCGGTGAATTTCATATAAATAAAATGTGTCTTCTCTTCGATCTCAAAATAGTGTTCATCATCAGGGCCGATTAAAAACAGGTTGCCCTGCCGATAGGCAATCGGTAACTGGTTAATGAAATGAACACCAGAACCCGATTTGACATAAATCAGCTCATAGTGGTTGTGCCTGTGTACTGGGTACGGCCATGCTGTTGCCTCGAACTCCGAAACCACAAGAGGTTGAAACTGGATATATCGCTTAATCATAGATTTATACAAATTTATCAAAGTATTTTACAAAAGTGCCTGTGGTTTTATCGTTCACCTTTGCATAGTAATAAATAAAACAGCAATGAAAAACATTAAAACCGCACTCGTAGTAGGTGCAAACGGGGTAATTGGAAGTAAGCTGATTGAGCATTTGGAAAGTTTGGGCAATTGGAATATTATCGGTTTATCGCGTAGAGGAGGCTTAAGCACAAATAAAACACAATACCTCACTGTTGATTTACTGAACGAGGCTGAAAGCAAGCAGCAATTGCATAAACTGCACGGGGTAACACATATTTTTTATGCTGCGTACCAGGACCGATCAGATTGGGCTGGCCTTGTTGCCCCAAATATGGCAATGCTGGTTAATGTAGTTAATGCGATCGAAAGTGTAGCAGAGAACCTGCAGCATATAAGTTTAATGCAAGGTTATAAGGTTTATGGTGCACACTATGGGCCATTTAAAACGCCTGCAAAAGAAAGTGATGGTGCACATATGCCTCCTGAGTTTAATGTATCGCAGCAAGAGTTTTTAACAGAACATCAAAAGGGTAAAAAATGGACCTGGTCGGCGCTTAGACCTTCGGTTGTTGCCGGAACGGCCTTGGGTAATCCTATGAACCTGGTGATGGTTATAGCTGTATATGCTTCAATTTCAAAAAAATTAGGTGTACCCCTTCGTTTTCCGGGTAAACCTGGTGCATACGATAAGTTGCTGGATATTACCGATGCCGGATTACTGGCAAAAGCTACGGTTTGGGCTGCTACAAATACAGCATGTGCCAACCAGGCTTTTAATATTACCAACGGCGATTTAATTAGATGGAATGACCTTTGGCCTAAAATTGCCACCTACTTTAAAATGGAAACTGCTGCTCCTTTACCAATGCCTTTACAGCAAGTGATGGTCGATAAGGCAGAAATATGGGCAGACATACAGGCCAGTTATGGTTTAGCCGACACTAGTTACGAAGCAGTATCGTCATGGGCTTTCGGCGATTTTGTTTTTTCATGGGATTACGACTTCTTTTCGGACGGAACCAAAGCAAGAAGAATGGGGTTTAATGAATATATAGACACTGAAAAAATGTTCTTCGACTTATTTGATGAACTTAAGCATCAGAAAATTATTCCTGAAATTTAGGGTTAAGTTAAAATAGTGGTTTAAAATAAAAAGCAAAGCAACCTGCTGGTTACTTTGCTTTTTATTTGGATATATCTAAAGGTTATACATCCCGCCATCCACAATCAGCTCCGATCCTAAAATAAATGAAGAATCATCAGAGGCGAAGAAGGTAATTGTTTTGGCAATTTCTTCGGCATCGCCAAACCTGCCTACCGGAATTTTTTGGGTAAGGCTGTCGCCCATTTGCTTTAAATCTTCTGTCGATAAACCAAGCTTATCTGTACTATGTAAAGGCGTAACAACCGGGCCAGGGCTTACAGCGTTTACCCTGATTTTGCGATCGGTTAATTCGGCCGAGAGGTTTTTGGCCAGGGTTAGCAAAGCTGCTTTACTTGCGGCGTAAACCGTTGCACCTGCCATGCCAATGTGCGCGTTTATCGAAGTGTTTAGTATTATCGATCCACCATTATTAATTAATGGTAATAATTGTTGTAAACTAAAATAAGCACCTTTAAAATTGATGTTCATAATTTCATCAAATGTTTCTTCGGTCATGGTGGCCAGCGCATCAAACTTTCCTACTCCTGCATTTATCACTACAATATCTAGTGTTGGTGTAATGGTTTTTACCTGCTCGGCCAGTTTGGTAACTTCTTCCATGTATGCGCTATCCGAAATTATGCCGTAAGCATTGTCACCCAGTTTGGCTAATGCTTCATTTACCGATTTCTCGTTTCTGCCTGTAATAATTACTTTGGCGCCCTGAGCTAAAAAATCTTTTGCTGTTGCGAAACCTATACCGCTGTTTCCTCCTGTAATGATGGCGGTTTTACCTGCTAATTTTTTCATATCTTTATGTTTTAATAGCTCAAAGAGACGGTAAATCCCCATGCCCATCAAGTAGGTACTTTTTGGTTCGGTACGTACTTTTTTGTAAGAAATGCCCCGAGTTTCTTTAAATACCTGTAGCAAAATTTTATATGACAAAGAAAAGACAAGCCTATTATACCTGTTCAATGGAAGCTGCCTTAAATGTAATTGGAGGGAAGTGGAAACTAACGATTTTAAACCGTCTATTATCGGGGCCTAAACGGTATGGAGAGCTTCATCGCAGCGTTGCAGGCATTACCGAAAAAATGCTTACCCAGCAGTTGCGCGAGCTGGAAGAAGATCGGGTAATTGCCCGCACAATTTATCCGGTAGTACCACCCAGGGTAGAATATGCTTTTACCGAATCGGGAGAAAAACTGAGCGATGTTTTTAAGGCTTTAGAAATATGGGGGAGTAATTTTCAGTACCGCATTAACCCGATATCAGGTAATGCAGATCACGATAAAAGCTGTTATGCCTTTAAAGAAGAAGAGCAGCCAGATCAACTTATCCACAACCCATAAGCACATGCCGGTTTAATTTAAAGGAAAATCGGATATTTGCAGCTGCTTATCCTTTATTCCTTTATGAAACCCTACCTGCAGCTTTTCGATTTTTCGAAGAAAATCAATTACCGGACTGAAATTCTTGCAGGCTTAACCGTTGCCATGACCATGATTCCCGAATCGTTGTCGTTTGCCATACTGGCTGGCTTCCCACCGCTAACTGGTTTATATGCCGCTTTTATTATGGGGCTGGTAACGGCCATTTTGGGTGGCAGGCCAGGTTTGGTTTCGGGCGGTGCAGGAGCAACGGTAATTGTGCTGATTGCTTTAATGAAAACGCAGGGTATCGAATACGTTTTTGCTGCCGTAGCCCTCGCGGGGGTAATTCAGATTTTAGTTGGCTTGTTTAGGCTGGGCAAATTTGTAAGGTTGGTGCCGCAACCCGTAATGTTCGGTTTTGTAAACGGCCTGGCGGTAATTATTTTCATGTCGCAGTTGCAGCAGTTTAAAACGCTGGTTAACGGTACCGAAGTATGGTTAAGCGGTACTCCGTTATATATCATGCTTGGGCTGGTGTTGTTAACGGTTGCTATTGTAATTGTGCTACCTAAAATAACCAAAGCGGTACCGGCATCGCTGGTGGCCATTATTGCTGTGTTTATTATTGTATTGGGTTTCGGCATTCATACCAAACTGGTTAAGGATATTGCCTCTGTAGCGGGTGGTTTTCCGCCGTTTCATATTCCAAATGTGCCTTTAAACCTCGAAATGCTTAAAATTATTTTCCCTTATTCGCTGATTATGGCTGGGGTAGGCTTAACCGAGGGCTTGCTAACCTTAAACCTGGTTGATGAAATTACGGCCAGCAAGGGCGATAGAAACCGCGAAAGCATGGCACAGGGGGTAGCCAATATCTTAAATGGTTTTTTTACGGGTATGGGCGGCTGCCCGATGATTGCACAAACCCTGGTTAACCTTTCGGCAGGAGCAAGGGCACGCTTATCGGGCATTATTGCGGCGTTAACCATTTTGCTTATTATTTTAATTGGTGCCCCGGTAATAGACCGTGTACCCATGGCTGCCCTGGTTGGGGTAATGATGATGGTTGCCATTGGTACATTTGAGTGGATGAGCTTTAAGGTAATTAATAAAATGCCTAAGCAGGATATTGTAATCGGTATTTTAGTGGCATTAATTACCATCTGGCTACATAATCTGGCCCTTGCGGTATTGGTTGGGGTAATTATCTCAGCACTGGTGTTTTCATGGGAAAGTTCTAAGCGCATTAGGGCTAACCAATATATAGATGAAACTGGTACAAAGCATTATGAATTATTTGGTCCCTTGTTTTTTGGCTCGGTAGCCAATTTCAATGCCTTATTTGATATTGCAAACGATCCGCAAAATATAACAATAGATTTTAAGCACAGCAGGGTTTTTGATATGTCGGGGATTGATGCTTTGAATAAGCTAACCGAAAAATACCATGATGCAGAAAAGAAGTTGCAGTTAAGGCATCTGAGTGATGATTGCAAACGTCTGCTTAAAAATGCCGACAAAATTATTCAGGTTAATATTGTTGAAGACCCCACATACCGTGTGGCTACAGAAAGATAATTCAATCTACATTTCGTTTGCCAATCCGTTTTACCTTCTTTAATGGGTAACATAATTGCTAGGTTTTATCAAATCTTTTACAGACACTGAAAGGCTTAAGGCTTTCGTATCTGAAATGTTGCTTTTTGCTAAAACGTTTAACTAGTTCTGGAATTCGCAACTAAAAACCGGTTGTTTTATTGTGATCTGCTCGCTGTTTTTTCTTTAAATGCTGTTTTATAGGATGTTAAAATATCAATATATTTTATTAATATTTAATTTTTTATCTGTCCATTCGACAATTAAATTAGGACAATTAAATATTATGCCCTCATTTTATAAAAATTTCATAAAAATGACAATTCTATATTAAAACGTTTTAGTATTATATATATTTGATTTAACCAAATACTAATTATATGAGAATTACTAACCTTTACTATCAAAGTACCCGTCTTCTGAACTTGAGACCCATCTTGCCGTTTCCGAAAAAATAAGTTTTAGAAAATCATTTTTTTACCAATTAAAAGATCCATTAACTATGCGATACTTATGGGCGTGCCTTGTCTTTTTTGCAGTGTTTACGTTAAACGTTTTACCGGTTTTTGCTGGCGCTAATAAAATGCATAAAGGCCTATCAATTAAATCCTTTGTTCTTCAGGATACGACGAAAATCAAGTTCGTTTCCTTAAAAGATTCATTGAGAAAAGACAGCTTAAACCAGATTAAGCAAAAAACAATTTACAATAAGTTATCTGGTGGCGTACAGAAAAACACCGGCAACTTATCCCTTTTCCCTGCCATCTCATTACAGCAAAATTTAAAGGGCAATTATGCTGGTTTGTATGTTCAGGAACCATCGGGCGAACCTGGTACCATACAGAATATGTTTTTGAGGGGAGCACCTATGCCACTCTTATCCAAAAAGGATGTATATGCCTCGCAGCCTTTAGTGGTGCTGGATGGGATTCCGCTCATTGGCGAACATCCCTTCGCTTTTGATATTCAGCAGTACGATTTTAACAGGATTGGTCCGGCTACCAATTTGTTGAGCACCATCGATATTAACAATATCGCATCGGTTGAAGTATTAAGCGATTTAGCCAGTACGGCCATTTACGGGCCAAGAGGCGTAAACGGCGTAATTCTGCTCAAATCAAAATCGCCTGATGGCATTGCACGCAGCATTAGCTTTAACTCTTACATCGGTATGGTGCAAAAGCCAACCGTTAGTACCATTAATGGTAAGTACGAAAACACATTCAGACAGCGCTTTTATGATATTTATACCACAAACGGCAGGTACTCTGACGATGAGGCCTATCCGGTTTATTTAAGCGATTCGTTAAATAATGTATATAGCGGTAAGTCTGACTGGACCGATTTATACTATAAAAATGCACTTGTTTATGGTATCAATTTAGGTTTAACAGGAGGTTCGGACAGGGCCAGTTTCAGGTTCTCGCTCGGTAACACCAAAAGTGAAGGTGTGGCAGATGGAACGGGATTAGACCGTTACAGCGCCATGTTTAATATCAACATGAAACCGGTCAAATGGTTATTGTTCTCGGCAATGATTAATGGTAACCGTTTAAACCGCACCCGCAACAGAAGTTTAAGGGACCGCTTTGCACAGATTAACTATTTCCCGGATTTAAGTGCGCCACTGGCGCCCAATAAAGATTATTATGCCAGCTACCTGAACGAGTACACTAAAGGTTTTGACGATAATAAAACCAATAGTATACAGGGCTTTGCCAAGCTGGTGGGTACTTTGGGTAAATTTAAAATCAGCTCATCGTTTAATGTAGATTATAACGAAGGGTACCGTGATGTTTTTTATGCCCGTACTTTATTGCAGGGAAATAGCTATGCCTCTAACTATTACGGCTTTAATCAGCGTTTAATGATGGATAATAAGGCCACTTACGACCTTAACCTTAAAAACGTACACGATTTTCACTTTGAGCTGGGCCAATCCATGATGTGGGATATTTATAAGTATAACAATGCTTATGCTTATAAAGGCGCCAACGATTACATTAAAATTAACCTGTTAGATTCCAAGCCTAAAAACGATGATGGTTCGGATAATGGCAATTATTTAACCCCAACAGCTTTTCCAAGAGAATTAACTTATCGTTTCTTAGATAAAACAGCTGATAACCTGTTATCATTCTATGGTAAGGTAAATTATTCGTACAACGATAAATATTTCGTTTCGGGTACCTTACGCCTGGATGGTTCATCAAATGCGCAACCTACCAAACGCTGGTTTTACTCGCCGGTACTTTCTGCCGCATGGAACATTAAAAACGATCTGTTAAAAGATACTAAACTGGTTGATGATCTGGTATTGCGAGCTAGTGTAGGTAGAATGGGCCGCGCTTTTACATACGATAACTATGCACAAGGCCCGCAGTATACTGCATCAGTTGGTTATACCGGAAACTTAACCGTACCGGGTTATAACGCTATTGGTGTGCTTACTAGGCCTTACTCTTTTGGTTGGGTGGGTTATGGTGTGCCATGGTCATATTCCGATCAGCTTAACATCGGTGTAGATGTGGCGATGCTCAAAAACCGCCTGCATGTATCGGCCGATTTTTATACCAAGGCTGAGAAAAACCAGCTGCTGGGCATTCCATCGTATGCTGAGTATGGCTACAAACAATCGATAGAAAGTGGCCTGAATATGAGCAACACCGGGGTAGATTTAACCATTAGTGCTTTGGTAATTGCACAAAGCAAATTCTCATGGAATTCGGCCCTTAACCTTAACCACAACAGCAATAAGTTAACAGCATTGCCAAGAGGTTTAAATGAAATTATTATTGGCAACAGATTCTTAAAAGTTGGCCAACCGGTAGATCAGTATTGGTTATTGGAAAACGAAGGCATTTATACAGCAAATAGCCAGGTACCTGTAGTAAACGGACAACCTTTAAAATACAATGGTACGCCTTTAAAAGCAGGCGACCCACGCTGGAAAGACCAGAACGGCGATAACATTATCGACGAGAAAGATAAAGTATTGAAAGGCCATTCGCTACCGGTTTTATCGGGTGGTTTCGATAACTCTTTTACCTACGGTAACTGGAGTTTAGGTACCAACCTGTATTTCAACCTGGGCCGCAAACTCATTAACCAGGACATGGCTAATCGCTTTGATTTTGTAAACCGCGAAGGCAATACCGATGTATCGTCGGTAAAGGAAATTACTTTCTGGGAAAAAAGAGGCGATTACAGCAAATACCCACTGTACAATCCATGGAGCACTGTAATTCCTTACCGTACCGATCAGGATTTGTTTTTAGAAAATGCTTCATTCCTGAAACTGAGATCTGTTTCACTGGGATACGATTTAGGAGCGGTACTGAAAAAGAAGAACATCAAAATCAACAAGTTTTTTGTGTACGGATCGGTAAATAATGTATTTGTAATTACGCCTTACACCGGGCAAGATCCTGAGCTGGTAAGTTACGATGGTATTGATACCGGTTATGGCCAGCCTATACCAAGAACGTATACTCTGGGTGTTAAAATGGAATTATAATATGGAAAGCAATACGAACAAAACATCAACAATGATGAAGAAGATATTATACACATTTCTGCTGGCTACAGTGGTTTTATCAGGTTGTAATAAAGCCCTTGAAACCGATTCGACGCGCGTTGTGGGCGAGAAAAACATGTGGAACACCGTAGAAGATGCAAGGGCAGGTATTATGGGTGTTTATGCGCTTACACGTGCAGCACTATCTGATAACAATGGCCACTGGATTTACGGCGACGTGAGGCCTGGGGAGTTTACAAGCCCGAAAAGACAAGACCTGAAAGCCATTATCAGCAACAATTTAAATGCATCTTACCCGGTAGTAGAATCGCTTTCTGATTGGACCAGGTTTTATGCCATTGTAAATGGTGCGAATGTTTTTATGGAAAATGTAGCCCATGTAAAAGCGACCGATAAACGTTACTCGGATAACAACATGACGGTAGATATTGCTCAAGCTAGGTTTTTAAGGGCTTTTGCTTATTTCTACATGGTACGCATCTGGGGCGACGTACCTTTCATTATCTCATCAAACGAAGGGGTATTTGAAAACAAACCGCGTGAAAATCAGGCCAAGATTTTAGCATGGGTAGAAAGTGAAATGTTAAAGGCCGCAGCCGATTTACCTTACATTTACAGCGGAGGTGACATTCAGCAGCCCAGCAATTATTACAATGAAGACAGAAGCCGTTGGGGCGGTGCGTTGGCCACTAAAGTGACTGCTTATGCTGTTTTAGCACATGTTGCAGCCTGGACAGCCGATTATTCGAATGTGGCCAAGTATGCCAAATTTGTAGAAGATAATTATGGCAAAAGTGGTGGTGGTTTTACTTCGAGCACCGATTTGAGCAACTCAAATGGCTTTTTCTACAATAAAAACACCAGACAAATGTTTGGCTTTAACTCTGATTATGGCCACATCGATGGTTCATCAACCGGACATATCGAAGAGCTAACACTGGCCGAACCAATTATTACCAAAGCCATACCGGATATCTATTTACCGAAAGATTCGATTCTGAAATATTTTAACTGGCCAAATGATGAACGTTTTGCAGTGGATACCTTAGGTCAATCTAAGTACGACCGGTATTTCACTAATTTAAATGGTAAGTATCCCATTTTTAGTAAAATAAAGGTAATTCAGGGTGGAAGTACCGACCCCAACTTCAGGTACTTTACAAGTGCGCTTATTTTTACCCGCTTAGAAGATATTGTGCTTTTAAGGGCCGAAGCACTATCGGTTTTAGGCGACCAAACCGGCGCTGCTAATGAATTGCTGAGTATCCTTCTGCGAAGAACAGTACCGGGTACATCTATTAGTTTTAATGCGAATGGCGATTTGATCAAAATGATTTTTGAAGAAAGGCACCGCGAATTATTGGGTGAGGGGCAACGCTGGTACGATTTAATCCGCTACAATAAAATCAGACAGAACGATGCCAAATTTATGAACCTGATCAATTCGGGCGGTATTTACTGGCCAATTTCGCGTAGGCTTTTGTTGCAGAATAATTTATTAACACAGAACCCTTACTGGCGCTAAACAATAAAGAAATGAAACCATCATCATCTTTCAAATCGCACTGCGAAATGCTTAAGCTCATGATGGCTTCATCACCATTAAAATATAATCAGATGAAAAAATTTGTAAAATATGTGGGAGCCATAACCATGCTTTTATTGCTAGCCCTGGTATATTCGGCTTGTAAAAAGAACGGAGGCTATTACGAAGCTGCCGGTGAGACCGCGCCGTTTTCGGGAAATATATATGAATATTTAAAAAGCAAGCCTGGTGTTTACGATTCGCTAATTGTAGCGGTTGACAGGATGGGGCTAAAAAAGACACTTACCGATAGTAATGTGACCTTGTTTGCCGTTACCAATCCTAGTTTTCAGCTGGCTTTACGTAATTTAAATGCCCTAAGAAAGCAATCGGATAAAGATCCCTTGTTTTTAGCCAATATTGATGGCGTACAGTTGGATACGATGATTTCTTACTACATCATCAGAGGGGTAAAACCAACCGATTCGTTAAAACTACAGGATGGTTTGAATTTAACCAGCGTAAAGGTTGCTTATCCCATGCATGCCAAATCGGTAAAAGGATCGGCATCGGGCCAGGTGGGTGCCGGACCCGAAGTAATTGAATTCAGTAATACCAAAAAAAGCAAGTTTATCAGAAACTGGTCTACCAGTACTACTGCTTCAAATAATATCCGCACCAAAAACGGAATTGTACATGTAATCAGTCCCGATCACCTTTTCGGTTTCGATGGTTTTGTTACCCGTTTAACCTTTGTTCCGCCTCCGCCAAACTTAATGACTATTGTAGGAGGTACATTTTCTACCAACCGCGAAAACGGTGGTGGGCCAACCAGTGGTGAGAACTCTAAAAAGGTAATCGATGGCGACGATCATACCAAGTTTTTATGCGATTTGAACGGCTTTTTAACGATGCAGTTTAAACTTAAAACACCAGAGGTGTCGTCTGTTTATACCCTAACATCAGCTAACGATGCGGTAGAAAGAGATCCGAAAGCCTGGACGTATGAGGGGTCTCAGGATGGTGTAAACTGGACCGAATTACACCGCGTTTCCAACTTCTTCTTCGAAGAAAGGTATCAGCAAAAAGTATTCAGGTGTACCAATACAGTGGCCTACCAGTACTACCGCGTAAATATTACCGAGTTAAGAAGCGGTGGTGTATTCCAGCTGGCCGAATGGACAATTAATAAAACGAAATAGATGATGGAGTACGGAAAAAATAAATTAGAAAAACTTATGAAGTCAATCCTAAAAAAGGAACATCTTTTTGTAGTGTTTGCGCTGGTTGTTTTTAGCGGATGTAAAAAACTATACAATTTGCCTGACGAAAAAGATTACTTAAGTAACAATGTAAATTTTAGCAATAAAATTCTGGAGCCGATTATTGGCCGTAATAATTTAATAGGTGGTTTTAATGGCGATAACTCAACAGCACCAATCACTTTCGAAATTTTAAATGCAAGGTTTGGAGATGGAAGGCCGGTGAACGATATTTTTCAAAAAGTACCTACTTACGTTTGGATCGCCCCATACACGGGTTTAGAAAAAAGCCTGGCTGAGATTGAGGCCAAAAGAAAACTCGAGGAGCATTCTTTATTGGAAATCCGTTCTTCAGGACAGTTTATTTTGTGGGCATCGGCAACGAACCAACTGATTAAGCCAAGGCCTATAGATAGTACCAACTTTTCGCAGGATACCCGTTTTTTCGATGTAAAAGTTAAAAATACAGGTGGCGAGCGATTAATTAAAGATTTCCAGATCAGGCCGTTCAGGGAGCGCCCTTATGAGCCTTCTAACGATTTTAATGCTTACACAGGCTTGCCTGCACCTGATCCTAAATTCCCGCTTGATAAAAAACTAAGGGATTATATCCGCCCTTATTTAAACAATGTAGTTGGCGCTAATAGTAATAAAAATCTGGTAAGCAATAACGACCTTAAAGATGTGGTGGTTTACATCCGTCCGTTTATAGGCGGCAATGGGCATTCGTTGCGAATCAAAGCTTTAAATAAAGATTCGGTAGAAATCAATCCGGCCTTTTTTAACGAAACCGTTTGGGATAAAATGATACATGGCTTTAACATGCAGAAAACCGATAAGTACGTACAGTATGATGTGGCTTATCCAATTCCACTGGTAGAAGTTCCAACCTCGTACGCCACTGGTGGTTCGAGGGCAAAGGCCGAGCTGAGCTATTCAAGAGGCGCTTTTGGTGGAGGTCGTATCATTGCCAATTTCGGTGTCGATTTCGCCATTTACCGGGCAGGAGATTGGGAAGTTGTATTTCACTTTAAAACAGATAACCCAAAATTTGCAAACGAGTAGGCAACATTTAAAGCTAATATTATGAGAAGAAATATACTTTTTTATGCATTGCTTATAGTATGCATAATGTTAGGCACGAGTGCTTATTCGCAAGAAAAATACATCATTGTGAATGGTACAGTTGTCGATAAAGAAACAAAACAAGGCGTACCCGGGGTTTCAGTAATTTTAGAAGAAACCAACAAAGGTTTAACCCAAACCAATGGTAAAGGCCAGTTTACGGTTAACGTACCGGTGGGTGGAACCTTATTGTTTAAATTTTTAGGTTTTAATACCCAGAAAACAAAAATTACAGGAGCTACCAATATAACAGTAACCATTAGCGAAGACCGCAAGGCACTGGATGAGGTAATTATTGTAGCTTATCAGAAAAGAAGTAAGGAAACCACTACGGGTTCGGCTACTTTAATACAGGCAAAAGAAGTTCAGGATATTCCGGTATCAAACGTAGAGCAGCTTTTGCAGGGTAAAGTTCCGGGCTTAAACATCCAAAATAACACCGGTGCACCTGGTTTCAGGGGTTCGGTGCAGGTGCGTGGTCTTTCGAGCTTAAGTATTTCGGGTAGTGGTAACGAATCTTTCTTACAACCTACATCGCCACTGTACATTATTGATGGTGTGCCTTTGGATGCCGATAAAGCTGCAGAGTTTGGTTTTCAGAGCCAGGGCCCGGGAGTAAGTCCGCTTTCATTAATTCCGCAAGAAGATATCGAAAATATCCAGATCCTGAAAGATGCCCAGGCAACTTCGATGTATGGATCAAGGGGTGCTTACGGGGTAATTATCATCACTACAAAAAGAGGTAATTCTAAAGTGCCACGCATTAGATATGTAACCAATGCCTTCGTTAATGCGCCACCTAAACTGCGCGAAACATTAGGCGGAAATTCCGAGCGCTCGTTAAAAATTCAGCAGATTATCCTTAATGCCCAAAACGTAAACGATATCCGCGCCATTTCTAACACGCCTTTTCTGGCCGACAGTTTAAATGCATACTGGAATAACTCTACCGATTGGCAGAGCGTATTTTACCAAACCACTTACAACCAGAGTCACAATTTGGCACTAGATGGTGGCGACCCTAAATTTAACTATAAAGCCAACGTAGGTTACTATACCGAAAAAGGGGTAATTAAAAATACAGGTTACGACCGTTACAACCTGAACATGAACATGGAGTTTAAACCAAACGATAAATTCAGGTTCTTTGGTTTCATTAACGGTTCAGTAGGTAAGCAAAATAAAGGTAACGGGGTAGGTTTACTTCAATCGGGTGTTGCTGCCAACGGGCAAGCTTCTACTTTGTTGCCGCCGCCATCTTTCTATCAGGCTTCGGGCGGGGTATTATCGGCTTTACAAACCTTAAACGATAACAACTCGAGGAACTTACGTACCAACGTAGAAGCGCGTTACGAATTTATACCAGGTTTAGCGGCCTCTTCTACCTTAAGTTACGATTATACTTCCGATACTGAATCAACATTTACACCTGCTGCTGCCAATGGTCAGTATGCTAAACTATATGATTATGTCGGCAGAAACTTTCAGTTGTATAACCGTAATGGTATCACTTACGCTAAAAGTTTTGGCGAAAAACACAACATTTTCGTAAACACCTTTAACGAGATTTACAAACAAGGTGCTCAGGCTGGTATTACCCGTCAGGAAAGATTGCCTAACGACCAGTTGCAGGGCCCAGCGGGTTACGATGCTTACAACTCAAGAGGTGGTGGTGTATTAAGCAATTACAGAAACGCAACCATTGCATCGTTTGCCGGATCACTTTCTTACGACTACGATAAAAAATATGTGGCCGAATTTTCATACCGTTTAGATGGTACCTCATCAAGCGGACTGGAGAATCCATATTCTAAAAACCCATCAATAGGTTTAAGGTGGAACTTCAACAAAGAAAACTGGTTAACCGATTTAAAATGGCTTTCGTATGGTAGTTTGAGGTTAACCTGGGGACAAAACATTGTACCAACCGGCAACCTGCAAAGTATTTATGGTATTTATAACCTTAATGGTAACTTTAACAACAACCCTACTATTGGTATCAATTACGATCTGGTTCCGAATCCGAATCTTAAACCAACCACAACTACGCAGTATAACTTTGGTTTCGATTTAGGTTTGTTTAACGACAGGTTATCGCTAAACTTCGATACCTATTACAAAAAGGTAGATAACCTGTTGTTCGATAGGTTTTTATCGAATACTACAGGTTTTAATAAACTGGCCAGTAACGATTTGGGTATTGCCAACTACGGTAGTGAGTTAATGGTAACCTTCAGGCCGGTAGTAAGCAAAGATCTCGATATTTCTGTATCGGTAAACGGAGCATTAAACCGAGATGTATTGTTGAAACTTCCTGCCGAATATAATGGCCAGTATATCAGGTTCGATGGTTCGGGTTATTTACAGCACAATGTTTTCCGTGTTGGTAGGAATACCCTGTCTAACTATTTAAGAATTAACCAGGGCGTTTACAGAACCGATGCCGATGTGCCGGTAGATCCGGTTACCGGAAAAAGGTACCAGAGCAGTGGTCAGTTTTTCTTAGGTGGCGATCCGATAATTAAAGATGTAAATGGCGATTATATTTTAGATAACCGCGATTACGAAATTACAGGTAACTCACAGCCTTTGGTTACAGGTGGTTTATCAACCAATATCAGGTATAAAAACTGGGGCTTAAACGTGTACGCAACCTACACTGCAGACCGTACCATTTTAAACAACGCCCTTGCTGATAGGATTGCCATTATGCGTAACCCTTTCTCGCAAACCTCGGTGGTGCCTTTAAACGATCTGGATATCTGGAGAGCACCAGGCGATGTAGCTAAATACCCTTACCCTTATGATTATGCCCGGTTCGATCAAATTCAGCCTTTGCGTGCCGACCAAACCCTTTGGCAGGAAAGCGGAAGCTATTTGAAAGTAAGTAACGTAACGCTTTCGTACATGTTTGATAAGAAATGGATCAGAAGATTTGGACTTAACCAATTGCGGATTTACGCTTCGACCAATAACCTAGTTACTTTTTCGAAATACAGTGGACCTAACCCTGAGAACGTAACCACATTAGGTCGCGATATTTCGAATGGTTATCCTGTACCACGTACTTATAACCTTGGTTTAAACTTAGAACTTAATACAGGCAATTAATCAATATTATTATGAAAAAAGTTATCATTTATACTATAATTATGGCGGCAACTTTCTGTTTGCCTTCCTGTAAAAAGTTTTTAGATGTACAGCCGCTCGATAAACTAACCGGAAACAATTTCTTCCAGTCAAAAGAAGATGTGGTGGCCAACATTTATAATTTATCGCGTATTGTTTTTGGCAAGTACAACGAAACACACTTTGTTGGTGCAACCGGCGAGTACCGTTCGGGCGAAGTGCTTTACGAAAGTCAGTCGGATTTGGCACCTGCCCGCGAGTTTGTTGAGATTTTGGGTAAAAACAACATCTTGTTTTTAATTTCTGGCGGCAGGCCATGGGATTTCTACAACTTTAGCCGCATTACCGATTGGACTGCCTATTATCAGGCCATTCAGGGTGCAAATATTTTAATTGCCAAATTGGATGAAGGTGTTCCCGGCGTTTCAGAAGCCGAGAAAAATTCTTTCAAGGCCGAAGCAGCATTTATCCGCTCGCTGAGCTATTTCACTATGGTGCGCTTATATGGCAATGTGGTTTACTATACCGATGCATTCCACTCTACCGCACAACCTAGAGAAAACTTTGTTTCCGTGTTGAATAAGTGCATCGCCGATTTAAAAACTTATAAAAACAGTATCGCCTGGACGTATACCGATCCGTCATTAAAAGGTGTACGTGCAAGCAGGGGCAGTATTGTGGCATTAATGATGGAAATGAACATGTGGAATGCAGGTTTCGATCCCGCCAATGCCCAAAAATACTATCAGGAAACAGCCGATTTAGGTAAAGAACTTATTGCAAGTAATGCTTACCGTTTATTGCCAATTAACGAATGGGCAACTGTGGTAAAAGGCCGTTCGGATGAGAGCTTATTTGAGTTTTACCGCAGTATTAACTACGGCGATGCAAACGCAAATATTGCCCCTATTGCCGATATGTTTCTGCACTATCCGTACAAAAGACCAGAATATACGCACCGCGTAAGTTTTGCCTACTACCGTGGAGAATACATGCAGAAACTTTTTCAGGATGGCAGCGACAAGCGGATTACAAGCTGGTTTAACGAAGATATTTTTGCCGATAATGGAAAGTTTATGATGCTGAAGTTTGCACAGAACTCATTTTCTACAGGCGAGGAAGATGCCAACCCTGATAACACCTTTATGGTTTTTCGGTATGGTGGCGAAATATTACTGGCTGCAGAGGCATTGGCAGACTTAGGCGAAGATGCAGAATCTATAAAGTTGTTAAATATGGTTAGAGATCGCGCACAAGCCTCAAAATATACTGGTGGTGGCGGTTCGGCCCTTAAAGATTTTATCTTTTACGAAAGATCGAGAGAGCTGATTGGCGAAGGCCACCATTATTTCGACCTGGTGCGTACCAAAAGGATTTTAAGCAACCAATGGTCGTACAACGTATTAACGGCCGATAAATTTAGCCGTGGTGCCTGGACCTGGCCAATAAACTCAAGTGCATTAAACAATAACCCCTTCATGGTACTGAACGAGTACTGGGTTAACGGCGGTAATTAATTTGATTAAAAAGATTAAGAAGAAGATATGAAAAAGCTAATGATGATATGTGCGGCACTTTTACTCTTGTTAAACGCTTGTAAACGTGACGAATATTATATAGATGGCGGCAGGGCCAACCCCGAATATCAGGGCAATATGTTGCAATACCTGAAAGATAAAAAAGTTCCTTTCGATACCGTAGCACAAATTGTTAAGCTGGCTGGTATGGAAGAGCAATTTAGTAAGGAAGACTTTACCTTTTTTGCTTTCGATGATGATGTGATTAAAAGAACAATTGGCGACATACACACTTTCGAGAGGAATAAAAATCCAAGGTTACAATCTTTAAACCAACTGCTTTACGAAGCAGGAAAAGATACCGTAAAAACACTTGATCAGATTAGTCCGCTAATTTGGCGCAAGTATCTGCAACGCTACATGTTTAAAGGTGTAAATGCATTAAAAGATTATCCGCAGATTGATATGGATTTAAAAAGCATTTACCCTGGTGCCCTCCATTATGATTACAATAACGATGTATCAAACATAGGGGTGGTTTATAACAGTGCCAACGGTATTAAGTACATAGGCTACAGGCAATTGGTACTTTCTTACATCCCTGATATTTCAAAACCAAGTGATAATTGGTACATCAGTTATGTGGCGTCATCTGATATTAAACCAACCAATGGCATGGTGCACAGCCTTCGCTATCAGGGCGCATACATTGGATTTAATCTCTACGAGTTTTTTAATGATGTGTACAATACCGGTTTAACACCAAGTAACAAATAATTAGCCTGTTGTAATTTTAAAAGAACAAAAACATGAAAAAAATAAAATACATGCTAATCGTATTTTTTCTTTGCTCCTTAGTTATTCAGGGATGTAAAAAAGAAGAAGAATTGGGTAGCGATCCGTATGCAGATGGAAAGGCTGCTTTGGGTATTGGTATTAGCCAGACTTTACTGCCTGTTCCGGCAGAAGGGATAGTAGGCACAACGGTTACCGTTAAGGCCACAGGGCTTTTACCATATAAAGATCAGTTAAGCTTTATGTTTAATGGCGAAAAGGCACAGGTGTTAAGCGTAACCGCAACCGAAATTACGGTTAAGGTACCCGATGCCGGAAGTACAGGAATCACTTCAATTGCCATTGGCGATCAGTTAATACTTGGTCCGCAGTTCGTTGTAACAGGTATCATCAAAAATGATGTAACCTGGAAAGCAACAGCCGGTACAAATGGTTACGTAAGCCAGTTTTACGAAATGCTGGATGGCCGTGCACTGGTAATTGGTGCTTTTAACAACTACGATAATAAAGGGATTATTACCAATATTAACCGCATTGCCAGAACATCGTTAGATGGCGATTACGACCGTACTTTCAGAACGGGTAGAGGTGCCAATGGTTCATTATCTCGGGTAATCGAAATTGGCGGGAGGTTTATTATTGCCGGCGGTTTTAGTGGTTACAACCAGCGTACCGAAAACATCAGCAACATTACCAGCTTATACCCTAATGGAGCGATTGATACCATTAAAATACAAACCAAAAAGAAACCAACCTTAACCGATACGGTTACCCAAAAATGGTTTCCTAAATTTAATGGCGGTACCAACGAATATATTAACCGTGTTTATCCGCATCAGGGAAAAATTCTGGCAACAGGTAATTTCAGGTATTATGTAAAACGTACATACGATAAAGATAATTACGATTTTACACGCGATACGGTTATTCTGGATAGTACCGAAATCCGTCAGATATTGAGGTTCAATCTCGATGGTTCTTTAGATAAAACCTATCGTTTCAATACAGGAACAAACAAGGGTAACGTAAGCGCCAATGGCCCTATCGATACCTACATGCATACCGATGCAGCCAACCTCGAAAAGCTAATGGTCTTTGGTAATTTCAACACTTTCGACGGGCAACCTGCTGTACGGATATTAAGGCTTGCAGCCAACGGAACGGTAGACCAAAGCTTTAACCCGGGCAGTGGGGTAGATAATGGTATCGGCTCGCTTACTTACAATGCTACTACCCACAAGTATTTAATCACCGGAACCTTTACCCGTTACAATGGCAAACCTGCCAATGGAATGGCCCTGATTAACGAAGACGGAAGTTTAGACGAATCGTTTAGCGCGCGGGCATTTGAGGGTGGCTATCCTGGTTTTGCACGGCAAATTACAGGCGGACTGATTGTAGTAGGTGGAGGCTTTAAAAAATACAATAATGTAACCCGTAATGGTTTTATGGTACTTACCGCGGCAGGTTTACTTGCACCGGGATATAATGCCACAGGCCCATTCTCCGGAAACCTGTCGGATGTGGTTGAAACCAAATCTGCCGATGGTAAAAAAGCCTTGTTGCTGATTGGCGGCTTTAACCGTTTCGATAACCAGCCCTATAACAATATTGTAAGAGTAACTATTGAATAAGCCCAGTTAAATATAAATTAAGATGAGCATAATGAAAAAATATAAATTATTGATTGGTCTCATGGCCGCAATAATTACAACCGCCATATTTTCTTGTAACAAAGATTTCGATAGAACGCTTACCACTAAAGATGGTACCGATACTACCAAGGTAAGGTATGGCAGCCGTAAGGTTTTGTATCTTGTTGTTGATGGTGCAAGAGGACAATCGGTAGCGGCGGCCAATATTCCAAATATTACCGCTTTACTGCCAACCTCTATTTACAGTTGGGTGGCCTTAAACGAGCCTGAATCTACCCAGAACGCCAGCAATTGGGCAAACATGTTAACAGGGGTAAAGAAAACCAAAAGCCTGGTAAACGATGATGCGCTGACCAATAATAACCTGCAGAATTATCCGATTATTTTTAAACGGATTAAAGAAAGCAGGCCGCAGACTAAAATTGCGGCTTATACCTCATCGGCAGTGTTTAAGAGCTTAACCACCGGTGCCGATATCAGCGATCTGGTAGCTGGCGACGATCAGGTAAAGGCAGCGGTAATTAATCAGCTGAATACCGATACAGCCTCTGTGGTTGTTGGGCATTTTACCGATGTAGATAAAGCTGGTGCCGCTTCTGGTTACGATAATTCATTTCCTGCATATAAATCGGCAATCGAAAAATTTGATGCCGGTGTTGGAGAGATTATCACCGCTTTAAAGAAACGTAAAAACTATGCAAATGAAGATTGGCTGGTCGTAATTGCCTCGAGCGATGGAGGTGCATTTACACTTCCACCGAACGCCGACGATCAAACCATTTTTAGTAAAACAGCCAATAACGCATTTGTAATTTATTACAGCGCAAGTTATAAGAAAAGGATACTTGTTAAGCCATTTACCGGTAATCGCTACCTGGGCAAAACAGTTAAACTGGTTGGACAAGATATCAGGGCAGAAATTGCAGGTACTGATGCAAGTGTTTATAACATAGACGATACCACAAAAATGACCATAGAGCTCAAGGTGAAAAAAAACAAAGAGCAGTTTTTCTGGCCAAGTATTTTGGGTAAAAGAAACGAGTGGTCGGGCGGTCACCCTAGCGTGGGCTGGGTAATTTACCTCGAAGACCGCTACTGGTATTTTGAGTGGAGAGGAACCAAAGACGGCGATTATAAGCAATGCAGAGGTGGCGACCTCATTCAGGGGCGCTGGGAAAATCTTTCGGTAAAATTAGAGCAGCGTGGCAATCAAAGGTTTATCCGTACCTACACCAACGGAACTTTCAATAACGAAGTTGAAATTACAGCTTCAGGCTCACTGGCTAATTCGAATGCACTTAAACTGGGCTATTTAAATGGTCAGGGTCACGGAGAACCTGATGTTTACGTTACCGATATCCGTTTCTTTAAACTAAGCGTACCCGATGGCGTTATTGGGCAATACGCCTGCGAAACAGCTATTGATCAAAGTCATCCTTCTTATAACTTTTTGGTTGGTTATTGGCCTGCAACCGACGGAAACGGCGATAAAATGATCGATCTTTCTTCTCAGGCCCGCGATTTTAAATTGCAGGGAGCATACGTTTGGGAGAATTTTAACGATCTAATCTGTCCGCCTGCTGCCAGTACTTTGGCAGTGATGGTACCACAAACAGCCGATATACCAGTTCAGGTAATTAACTGGTTAAAGATAGCCAACAAGCAAACCTGGGCGCTTGATGGTAGAGTGTGGTTAGATCAATAAAATTTTGCGGATCATTTAAAAATATCGAAAATGAAAAAAATTATATACACTGTATTAATAGGCCTAACCATTATTATTGGTGCCTATTCATGTAAAGAATCGCAGATAGAAGATTTGAAATTGCCTGATAACGAAAGTAGTAGTATCACAGGAGAAGGAATTGTTGTTGGTAATGTTTCTATTGATAATCAATTTGTTAGGGTGCCATTTAAAATTTCCCTAGCAAATGCTGCACAAGAAGCTTTTCAGGTGGGTTTAACCTTAAATAACGATACCGTTGCACAGTTAATCAATAACGGTACTTTAACCAATGCTGTACTAATGCCTTCAACAGCGGTAGAATATCCTACTGTAATTAATGTATCGTACGGTGCAAATAGTGGCGAAGGTATTGCCATTGTGCGCAAGGCTGCACTAGAACGTTATTATGGTAAAAAAGTAGTTTTTGCCTTAAAACTGGCTGCACCTGGCAAAGGTAACAAAGTAGCCAATGGTAAATCGAACATTTTGGTTGTAATCAATACAAGCGAACTCTTTAAATCTACCGATATCCATTATTTAACTTTTCAAGGTGGGGGCATTTATAATGTTGCCCAAGGGCCTAATTATCAAGTGGGGCCTGCAGGTGTTACTATTCCTTTAATTATCAGTTTAGAAAATGCACCTACGACAGCCTTTAACGTAAAAATTAAAGATAATGTAGATACGATTGCAACGTTGCTTTCGGCAGGTACCCTTACAAATGCCATTCACCTTGCCGCTAAAGATTTTACGATTGATACTTTGGTGAGGTTTAATACCGGTGCAAGCAGTGCAACAGTCAGGTTATCCATTCCGTGGCCGGTTTTCGATGCCAACATTGTAGCCAATAAAAAATTCGCTTTTGCATTGAGCTTGTACGATAACACCAATCACGTAATCCACCCAACAAAAGGTAAGGTAATTGTAGTTGTAGATCCAAATGTAAACCTCGATAACAACTCGCCGATTATTGGCAATGGTACCGGTTTAATTGCCAAATACTATACCAATACCCAGCTGGCTCCAGATGATGGCCGTGAGCCTTTTGCTACCCGCGTTGATGGTACGATTGAGTTTTCGGGCGATGGCTGGCCGGATAACGTAAAAAATACTTCTGGTACATCTTTAAGCCGTGATAATTTTGCCACAAAATGGTCTGGCGAATTTTTGGCACCGGTAAGAGGGGATTATGTTTTCTACCAAACCCGTTGGGATGATGGATCGCGGTTATTCATTAATGGTAAGGCAATTATTGATGACTATACCACGCAGTGGGATAAACCAGAAAGAAAAGCAACTATCCGTTTAGAACGCGGTATCAGATATAGGATTGAAGCGCACCACCGCGAAAATGTGGGTGGTCAACAAGCTTACCTCGAATATGAGGTGCCATCAGCTGGTATAACAGGTAAACGTGCTGTACCGAGAACACAATTATTTCCAACTCCATAAACATAAATAGATATGAAAAGTAACATGAAAAGATTATTCAACATCTGTGCGCTTTTACTGCTTATCATTGTGTTAACGGTAAAGTGCAAAAATAGCGATACGGAGGAGGTTGTTCCCGTAGTGGAAGAACCCAAACCATTGGTAGCTTTCGATTACAAAATACCAGATCCGGTAAAATACCAGGAGGTACAGTTTACGGCCGAGCTGAAAAATTATAAAACCTTGTTGTGGCAGTTTGGCGATGACAGTACTTCGGTTGAAGTTTCGCCTAAACACGTGTACCGCTTTCCGGGCACTTACCGGGTAATTTTAACCATCCGTAACGGACAGGGCTACTCTGCAACCAAAGAGATTAATTTGAAAGTTGTCGATCCGAATTTCGACCCGACCAAATATGGCGAAAACTACATGAAAACCATTGGCGGTAAATTTTCGGTTAACCTCGAGGCCGGCGCCGGTCCCGATTCGAACGAGGGCTCTAAAAAGCTGGTTGACCAGGATATTAACACTAAATTTTTACAGGCAGGTTTTGATGGAACGCAGCGCTGTACTTTCGAACTCAATACCCCACAAGTGGTGGGTGCCTATACCATGACTTCGGGTAACGATGCAGCCGACCGCGACCCAAGGTACTGGATTTTACAGGGCTCGTTAGATGGTATTCAGTTTACCGATTTGCACACCGTAACAGTTTGTCCATGGGCCAATGAGAACAGTGGCGTAAGCAGGAAACAGACTAAACTTTTCCACTTCGATAATTACATTGCCTATAAGTTTTACAGGCTTTACATCAAATCGAACAGGGGAAGCCGTATATTCCAGCTTGCCGAGTGGACAATCAATAAAAAACAACCATAAGTAACATTCTCTCCACACCATTTGAAAATACATGAGGCCTAAAAACTTCATGTATTTTTTTTGAGAAGATTTTACTGATATCTATCGTTCAAATTTAATTGTCAATTGGACAATTAAAATCTGAATTCTCTCGTCTAATTAAATTATATTTTATACTTTAGTAAAACGTTTAACTAACGCTGTTTCTAACCGGAATATAAATTTCATTACACACACAATTATGAACAAAATCAAAACTTTAAAATTTTTAGGCTTACTGGGCTGCATGTTTGCAGGTGGTTTATTAAAAGCGCAGGACCGAAAGGCACCGGCTTATCCCTTAATTACGCACAATACCTATTTCAGCATCTGGTCTAACACCGATAAATTAAACGAATCGTCAACCGAACACTGGACAGGAGCAGAGCATTCGCTTTTAGGGCTTATTGATGTAGACGGGGGGATTTACCGTTTTTTAGGTAAAGAAGCTACGAATTACAAAACCATAGTGCCTGCTTCTGACGAAAAAGGCTATCAGGTAAATTATACCGAAACCGAGCCAATAGGCGATTGGAAAACTGAAAACTACAACGCTGGTAGCTGGCAAACAGGTACTGCACCCATTGGCGATGATGCCAAAACCGTTAAAACCTTATGGAAATCGCACGATATATGGGTGCATCGAACATTTAATGTTGCCAACCCTAAATCAATAAACGAGCTGTTTTTAAAAATAAACCACGATGATAACATTGAGGTTTACCTTAACGGCAAGAAAGTATATACCAAAGAAGGTTGGACCAATACTTTCCAATACATTGCCTTAAGCAACAGCGATAAAAATGCATTAAAGGCTGGTTCAAATGTAATTGCAATCCATTTACTTAATACAGCAGGTGGCCGTTACCTCGATTTCGGCCTGGTTGATAAATTAAAAGATAACGCGGAAAAAGTACAGCTGGCTAAACAAAAAAGTGTTGATATTAATGCCACGCAAACCATTTACAACTTTACCTGTGGTAAAATCGATTTAAAATTAACCTTTACTTCGCCATTGTTAATGAACGATTTAGGTTTGTTTGCTCGCCCGGTTTCTTATGTTTCCTACCAGGTGAAAGCCAACGATGGTAAAACGCACCAGGTTAAGGTTTATTTAAGTGCATCAACCAATATTGCAGTTTACAGACCTTCACAAGTGGTAAATACTACAAAATATAACACGCCAAAATTATCGGTTTTAAAAGCAGGTACGGTAGAGCAACCAGTGCTTCAGAAAGCAAGCGATGACATGCGGATTGACTGGGGTTATTTTTATGTTGCTGCCCCAAAAACCAGCAATGCTATCCAGTTTGTAACTTCCGAAAAGGATGCTGCAGATGCTTTCAGAAACGGAAATTCAGCCTCAACAGCTAAGCAAGGCAAAATGCTGGCGCTAAATACCCTTATTCCTTTTGGCAATGTGGGCAAAACGGCTGTAGAAAAATTTGTTGAACTGGGTTACGATGAAATTTATTCAGTACAATATTTTAACCAGAATTTAAGGCCCTGGTGGAATACTTCTGGCAAGGAAACCATCGAAGGTCAGTTAACTGCTGCAGCTAATGAGTACAAATCGGTGATCGCCAAATGCGAAGCCTTTAATAAAACAGTGTATGCCGATGCATTAAAATCAGGCGGAAAAGAATATGCAGATTTGTGCCTTTTAGCTTACCGCCAGAGCATTGCCGCCCACACATTGGTAAAAAGCCAGCAGGGCGAAATTTTATGGCTATCAAAAGAGAACAATAGCGGCGGTTTTATCAATACCGTTGATGTAACTTATCCATCAGCACCATTATATCTGATTTATAATCCACAATTGTTGCAAGGTATGCTAAATGGTATTTTCTATTTCAGCGAAAGCGGAAAATATCCTCACCCTTGGGCTGCACACGATTTAGGTACCTATCCTTTGGCAAACGGTCAAACTTATGGCGAACCCATGCCGGTTGAAGAATCGGGCAATATGATTATTCTAACTGCTGCTATTGCTAAAGCACAAGGAAACGCCGACTATGCTAAAGCACATTGGAAAACACTAACTACCTGGGTTGATTATTTAACGAAAGAAGGTTTAGATCCAAAAACACAACTCTGTACCGATGATTTTGCCGGTCACCTGGCGCGCAACGCAAATTTATCGGTAAAAGCTATTGTAGGTATTGCCTGTTATGCGCAAATGGCACAAACTTTAGGTTATACAGATGTAGCTAAAAAATACCGTGACATTGCCGAAAGCATGGTACCAAAATGGATGGAAATGGCAGATGCTGGCGATCACTACGCTTTAACCTTCGATAATAAAAATACCTGGAGCCAAAAATACAACCTGGTATGGGATAAGGTTTTGGACTTAAATCTCTTCCCGCAAAAAATTTACGATACCGAAACCAAATATTACTTAACCAAACAAAATAGGTACGGTATTCCATTGGATAGCAGAAAAGCTTACACCAAAAATGATTGGATTTTATGGACAGCTACATTTGCACCAACCAGAGCAGAGTTTGAGGCTTTGGTACATCCGGTTTATAAACATGCTATAGAAACAGAATCAAGAGTACCATTAAACGATTTCTATGATTCGAATACCGGTATTCGCGATAATTTTAAAGCCCGCAGTGTAGTTGGTGGTTTTTACATGAAAATGTTTGCCGATAAACTAAAAGCCAAATAGGATTTAATTTAATACCCTTTAAACAATCGAAGGTCCTGTATTTAATGCAGGACCTTTTTTATTGTGTGCCAGG